>CAZLNH010000001.1:0-2110 GCA_964560775.1 uncultured Woeseiaceae bacterium
ACGCCGCTGCAAACGACCGCTGCGGAGGTAGAAAAGGATGAAACCGGCTAATTTTTCGCGCCTGGATGTGGCAGCTGCAATCCGGTTCGGGCTGGCGGCTGTCTGCAGCCTGTCATTGAGCGCTTGTGTAACGTCCCGCATCGAAGATTCAAAACAGAACACAACGGGACTCGAGGAAGGTGAAGGCATCGTCATTATGGCGAAGAGCTACCACCTCGGTAATGAAACTGAAAACGAGTTTATCGAGTGCGTTGGAGAGGCGGTTGGCCGCGGCACAACGGGATTGCGCGTCATCCCCAATTACGAGTTTGTCGACGCCCTGTTCCCATGGTTTGAACCGCGTACCGCGCCGGCCGATACCAAAGGCCTGCCGGACCTGATGGCACGCCCGGGCGTCGCGCAAATGATCGCCGACAAAGGTGTCCGCTATGTCATCTGGCTTGATGGCGATACGGAACGCGTTGGCGGCGGCGGCAGCTTGTCCTGTGCCGCGGGACCCGGTGGCGGCGGCTGTTTCGGCTTCGCCTGGTGGCAGAACGATGCCAATTATGAAGCGTCAGTGTGGGATTTGTCCGGTCTCGAGGATGCCGGCACCGTCAGCGCTGATTACAGCGGCACCTCATTCCTGCCGGCCATCGTCGTGCCGATCCCGCTGATTGCACGCACGCAGTCCAAGGCCTGCAAGGGTTTGTCCGACCAGCTGAAACTATTCATTGTGGATGATGGTGAAGTCTGACCATCTGGCTCGTCAATACAGTCGCCCGCCACGCAGGAATGCGCCCTGATAGAAGTCGGAATCCAGCTCAGCGATCGTAACTTCCCTGCCTGACGACGGTGCGTGCACGAAACGTCGCTTGCCGATGTACATGCCGACATGCGATACCTTGCCTTCGATGCTGAAAAACAGCAGGTCACCAACCACAAGGTCTGACTTCCGCACCGGCCGTGCTGCCTGCCACAGCGTCCGCGTCGTGCGCGGAATGTCCAGTCCCGCATGCTTGTAGGCAAAATGCACGAGGCCGCTGCAGTCGAACCCGCCGTCGTCGTTGCCGTTGCCGCCATACCGGTACGGCACCCCCAATTGACGCACGGCCACGACCGCCGCCCGCTCGCCAATTGTCGTTGCAGAGCGTGGCGAGTGTGATTGCGGCTCCGGGCGCACTGGCGAATCTGCCGCACGGGGCGGCGCGTCCATCCGCGGAGACGCCGCGCACGCAGCAAGCAGCAGCGCGGTCAAGCTGCCGACAACAAGGGTCCTGACAATACTGGCTGGCTGGGACAACATATGAAACACTTCCGCCGGCACGATAACGACACTCTATATGAACCAGGCTGAATTCAGTATGAACTGCTTCTCAGGCCCGGCCCGGACCGGTTGGCGGGCTTACGCTCTCCTCGCCGCGGCAGCGGCGGCGACAATGCTGTTGTGTGCCGGAGGGGCGGCCGGCGCCGCTGACGACCGGCGATATGATTTGCGCTACACAGTTACGCCGGTACCCGAAAAGGACGGCGCAGAGGTCGAGCTGACGCTGGAGCAGGACCGCTACCTGCTGCGTGAAATGACCATGGAGGCGCCCACATCGCCGTTCGAGCAGGTCAGCGGCGATGGGACGGTAACGCAGGAGAACGGACGCCTGACCTGGTTACCGCCGCGTGATGGCGGATCATTGCGCTGGTTTGTGCGCGTAAGCCACAAGCGCGACGGCGATTCCTACGATGCGCGAATGACCGACGATTGGGCACTGTTTCGTGGCACGGACATCATCCCCCCTGCCCGTACGCGCACACTGCGCGATGCCGCGAGCCGTACTTCCCTCAAGTTCAAACTACCTGACGGCTGGTCCTCCGCCACACAATATTTTGGGCGCGACCACCTTTATAAGGTGCCGAACGCCGGCCGGCGATTCAAGCGGCCCGCCGGCTGGATGCTGCTCGGCAAGATCGGCACTCGTACGGAGCGTATTGCCGGAATCTCCGTCAAGGTGACCGGTCCTGTCGGGCAATCCGTGCGTCGCATCGACATGTTGGCTCTGATGCGCTGGACGTTGCCGCATCTCGTCAAGCTGCTGCCGGAGGCACCGAAGCGCCTGACGATATTCAGCGCCAGCGA
>CAZLNH010000002.1:0-13527 GCA_964560775.1 uncultured Woeseiaceae bacterium
CACGCGTCTGGCATCTTGAGCCGTCGCTCAGTGATCCCGATACCGTCTATGCCGGCGTCGAGGATTCGGCGCTGTTTCGGACGAAGAACGGCGGCAAGTCATTGCACGAGCTCGCAGGCCTGCGCGGCCACGAGTCCGGGCCAAACTGGTCACCCGGCGCCGGCGGCATGTGCCTGCACACGATCGTTCTCGATCCTGCCAATGAAAAACGGATCTATTGCGCGATCTCCGCGGCTGGTACGTTTCGTACCGACGACGGCGGCCTGACGTGGAAGCCGATCAACCAGGGCTTGCGCTCCGAGTACATCCCCGACCCGAAGGCAGAAGTGGGCCATTGCGTGCATCGCATTGCCGTGCACCCAAGCAACCCGAACGTACTGTTCATGCAAAAGCACTGGGACATCATGCGCAGCGATGACGGCGGCGATTCGTGGCGGGAGGTCAGCGGTAACCTGCCGAGCGACTTCGGCTTTCCGATCGCCGTGCACGCACACGAGCCCGAAACGATCTATGTCGTGCCGATCCTGAGTGACTCCCTGCACTACCCGCCTGATGGCAAGCTGCGCGTCTATCGCAGCCGCACGGGCGGCGGGGACTGGGAAGCATTAACGAAGGGGCTGCCGCAGGAACACTGCTACGTCAATGTGCTGCGCGATGCAATGGCAGTCGACACTCTGGACGATTGCGGTATCTACTTCGGTACGACGGGAGGGCAGGTCTACGCTTCACCGGATGGCGGTGACAGCTGGCAGCCGATCGTCCGCGACCTGCCGGCCGTCCTGTCCGTCGAGACACAGACGCTGTCATGATACGTGTCACGCTGCCGCATCACTTGAACCTGCTTGCGGGCGTCGACGGCGAGGTAGAACTCGACGTCGACGGCCCTGTCACGCAGCGTGCGATTCTTGATGCGCTCGAAGCACGCTACCCGATGCTGTGCGGCACGATCCGCGAGCATGAAACGCTGAAACGCCGGCCGCGCGTGCGGTTCTTTGCCGCGGAGGAAGACGTGTCGCATGATTCGCCGGATAAACCGTTGCCGGACGTGATTGCTTCGGGCAAGTCGCCGTTTATGATTATCGGTGCGATTTCCGGCGGCTAGGCGTCTGCTACGTCATTGCGAGACCGTCAGGGCGTGGCAATCTCGCACAGCCTGGCAGAGTCACAGGCGGTGCGAGTTCGCCACGTCGCTGCGCTCCTCGCGATGACGGTTGGTGCTATAGCCAGATCATCACGGCCGCATACAGGGTCAGCACCACCATCAGCCCGCTGAAGCGACGTTGCCATACCGGATTTCGAATTTGCGAGCGTATCGTCGAGCCAAGTACTGCCCAGCTTGTGATGCACGGAAAATTCACCGTGCATACGACGAGGAAGAATACCCCGAGTGCCGCCCAGTCGCCGCCGAGCGCGGGCAGGAACGATGCCGCCGTGATGCCGATCAGCCAGGCTTTAGGGTTGACGAACTGGAACGCGACGGCGGCACTGAAAGACATCGGGCGCGTCCGGGCACTCCGGTCATTGTCAGCCGCTGCCGCGAGATTGCCGCGCAGTACCCAGGCAAGATAGACGAGGTAACCCGAACCGACGACCTTGAGCGCGATCGCCGCCCCCGGCGTCTGCATCAGCAACGCGCCAACGCCCAGGCCGCAGGCGAGGACCAGCACCGCAAAACCGACGCAGACACCAAGCATGTGCGGGATCGTGCGTTGCAAGCCGAAGCCGACTCCGGACGCCGCCAGCATCAGGTTATTCGGCCCCGGCGTAATCGATGCAACGAAAATGAAGCTTGCCAATGCCAGCAGCGTTTCCATGGCGATCGTAATCCTTAGCCCAGGGACCGCCAGATTAGGGCCTCGAGCATGACCTTTACAGATTCAATTTACTGAAAATACTAACTAAACAGTCTGGCCGGCGGCTCACGGACAAGACGACAGGGTCCGGCTCTGTCATTGCGAGCCCGTCAGGGCGTGGCAACTGCGCCGTCATTGCGAGCCCGAAGGGCGTGGCAACTGCGCCGTCATTGCGAGCCCGAAGGGCATGGCAACTGCGCCGTCATTGCGAGCCCGAAGGGCGTGGCAACCTCGTTGATCTGGCAGAGCCATTAGCCGTACGAGATCGCCACGGCGCTACGCGCCTCGCGACGACGGGACCGGTCGTCAATAACATAAGAAAAGGCGGCGCTGCGCTACCGAAGCAACGCTTTCCGGACTTCCCTCGCCAGCACCGGCTGTAACTCCTCGGTAAACCACGGATTCCTCTTCAGCCAGATATTGTTACGCGGGCTCGGGTGCGGAAGTGGGAACACGGCCGGCGCGAACTTGTGCCAGTGACGCACCGTTTCAGTCAACGTATTGTACGTTTTGGAGAGATGCCACGCCTGCGCATACTGGCCGATTACGAGCGTCAGGCGAATGTGATCGAGTTCGTTGAGCAGGCGTTCGCGCCACGCCGGCGCGCATTCCGGCCGCGGCGGCTGGTCACCGGACGGGCCGGTACCGGGGTAGCAGAACCCCATGGGCAGGACGGCGATCCTGCGCGGATCATGGAAAGTTTCACGGTCGATTTCCATCCAGTCGCGGAGGCGATCACCGCTCAGGTCATCGAACGGGATCCCTGTTTCATGAACGCGCTTTCCCGGTGCCTGGCCGGCGATCAGGATGCGGGCTTTCGGATGCACCTGAAGTACGGGCCGCGCACCGAGTGGCAAGTGCTTTTCGCACAGGCGGCAGGCACGGATTTCGTCGAGCAGAACGGCAAACGGTGGTCGGGCGGACATATGTTTCAGCGCGAATCGCCTGGTACGACCCAGAGATGACTGTACCAGCCGAACACGCCGCGCTTGTCACGGTGCGCTGCCGTACAAGTGTACTTGCTGCGGCCCGCCGGCAGCGCTGACGCGGAACGCACCGTTATCGTTTCCTCATCGGAACGCGCGATTTCGAGGCGTTCACCACGGCTGTTAAAGCAATTGATGCCACCAATACTGTAGTGCTCGTCATCGAGCCGAAACGTCAGCTCAGGAGCTGGATTGC
Source organism: uncultured Woeseiaceae bacterium (assembly GCA_964560775.1). GTDB lineage: Bacteria > Pseudomonadota > Gammaproteobacteria > Steroidobacterales > Woeseiaceae > Woeseia. Next base: position 3,036 of record CAZLNH010000002.1, read on the forward strand.
CGCTGGCTAGCAGCCGTTCCGGAGTACTGGTGATCGTCACCGGCAGCGGCTCGGAATGCACTCGCAAGCTGAATGCATCGATATCGTCGTAACCGGTTGCCTGCGGATACCGCGGAACAGCAGTCATGGACGACGCGTAACCAGCAGCACCGGATTGCTGTCCCAGCGCGTGCCAGCCGAGTTTCCCGATAACGGCTTCGACATCGTCATTGAACTCACCGTAAGGCCAGGCGTAGATGGTCGGCACCGTGCTGGTCTCGGCGCTGATTCGCTCCTGTGCCTTGACAGCATCGAGCCGCAGGCGCTCAAGCCAGTCGCCTTTCGATTCATTGCGACCGCGCGCAAGCGCTGATTGATGCGCTACGCCGTGATTGCCGATAATGCCTCGCTGATCGGAAACAGCGCGAAGTTGCGCCCAGCTCATGTAGTTGTCGTAGCCTTTGTCAATGTAATCGGTGCTGACGAATACCGTGTACGGCCAGTCGCGTACTTCGAGCATCGGGCGTGCGGTAGTGTAGACGGAGCGGTACGCGTCATCGAACGTAATTGCGACCGTATTCTCGGGCAATGGGTTATTGTCGGCGAGCGCTTCGAGCACTTCGTCCAGCGGCAACACCTGGAAATCGTTGTCTTCGAGGTACGCGAGGTGACTTGCGAAAACCTCGGGTGTCACGCTGGTGCTGGCCGGGGTGTCGTCGGCAACGTGATGGTAGAGCAGGATAACGGCATGATCGTCGGCAACCGCAACCGTCGGTGCCGCAAGAAACGCGGCGGCGATAACGCCCAGCGCCCTGCCCATGGCGCGGCAAGGCCCGCGCCGGCGCCTTTCTGGTGGCAAGCCTGTCTCCGTCCGTATCATCACGGCATGGTAACAGAGGCGTACGTACGGTTCGATTTTGCGGGAGATGCAGCCGGGGCGGCGTGATCCGCGCTCAATCCTTCCCGGGGCCGGCCAACAACCTAGCGGTAGCTTCCGCGGAATCCTCGGGCCCGTCAGCCTTTGCGCCGGAACGCGCGTCCGTGGACGTATCCTGGCCAGGCTCTTCCGCCAGGCCTGATTCGGGGGCCGGGTCCTGTCCCGTTGCCACCGGCACATCTTCGAGATCGTTCTGGCGAATCATGCTCTGTATTTCGTGCACGTATACGTCACCGCGTTCCGAGTAACGCGACAGATGCTCGGCCAGCTGGAAAGCGCTCGGCGCTTCGCCACTTTCACGCGCTGCCTGGCGGGCGAGGCGCAGGTCAAGATAACTCCTGTGCGTGTTCAGGTTACGGATATAGCTGCCGACGGCATCGTAAACGGTGTCGAACGCGCGTACTTCGTGGGTGCGGCCTTCGCCGCGCGCGCCGGGCACGATGCCGCAGCCTTCGCTGAAACACCATTCGCCGAACAGCGCGTTTCCTTCGCGTGCAAACCGCGAACGTCCCCAGCCGGATTCTTTTGCGGCCTGCACCAGTACGAGTGCCTCGGGGATCGTATCGACACGCCGTTGCAGCAATTCCAGTGCCTCGTCGTCGTCGAGTTCTTCGATATCGACGAAGTATTTCTCCGCAAGACTGGCAAGACGCCGCCGGTCGAAGTAACCAAGCGACTCCTGTGCCGCGAGTGCCTGCAGCTCCTCGCGATCTTCCTGGATGCGTTCGTTGTGATCCTCGGCTATGGGCCGCAGGAAATCAAAAAAGGCCTGCTTGCGCGCGCTTATGTCTTCGTCGGGAAACTCCGGCAGCGGGCCGGCGCCGGGCGGAGCCTGGGCGACGTGCGTCACGGTAAACAGGCCCGCGACCAGCAGCAGCGCCGCGCCGGCGGCGCCGAACCAGAGTCGATGCGTTTTAAGCAGTAGTGGAACAGACATACCCGTTATGCTAGCAAAGAATCTGGCCAGTGGTTGACGGATTACCGGCTTTTGCCGCGAAAAGCGCCTGTCTGTATAAATCGGCCCACTTCCGGGGTTCTCGCGGCCGGGTTACCATTAAGACAGGGCAAGCGGAGGAACAGGCGCAAGTGAGCTACCTGCGGCACAGGGAACCGGAATGCATCGGCGCGGAAGGCACCGTGGAACTGGTCATCGTGCCGCGCGAACGGGATCTCGGCGATCTTACCGTGCGGCGGGTGCTGCCCGCCGCCGAGCGGCGGATGGTCGGACCATTCATCTTCTTTGATCACATGGGCCCCGCGGAATTCCCGCCCGGTGCCGGCATCCAGGTGCGGCCGCATCCGCACATCGGCATTGCAACGATCACGTATCTGTTCGACGGCGAAATCCTGCACCGCGATAGCCTGGGCGTCACGCAGCTTATTCGCGAAGGGGCCGTCAACCTGATGACAGCCGGCCGCGGCATCGTGCATTCGGAGCGCGCCGGGGAAGATCTTGAAGTCCGTTCGCAACTGCACGGCATCCAGACGTGGATGGCATTACCCGATGACGCCGAGGAATGCGAACCGGCATTCGTGCATGTGCCGGCCGGTGACCTGCCGGATTTCGAGCGCGACGGCGTTCGCGTGCGCGTGATTGTCGGCGAGGCATGGGCACACCGGTCGCCGGTACAGGTCCCGTTACCGACGCTCTATCTCGAGTTGCGGATGACCACCGGCGCAGTCCTGACATTGCCGGAGGACGTCAGGGAGCTGGCGGCCTATGTCGTCACCGGCAATGTCCGCGTCGACAGCAGTGATCACGCCGGGGGCACGATGCTTGTTGTTGCCGGGGGACGGTCACTGAGGCTCGAAGCGCGTGAGGAAAGCCGGGTCATGGTGATCGGCGGCGATCCGGTCGGCAGGCGGCACATCTGGTGGAACTTCGTGTCGAGCTCGAAGGAGCGCATCGAGCAGGCCAAGTCAGACTGGCGCGAACACCGGTTCGACCCGGTTCCGGGGGACCCGGAGATGATTCCGTTGCCGGAATAACCCGCGCTGGCATGAGATCGGCCCCGTCGTTGCGAGGTCGCCAGAGGCGGCCGTGGCAATCTCGTGCCGATTGGCGGAATCATCGGCCGCACGAGGTCGCCACGTCGCTACGCTCCTCGCGATGACGACAGGATTCGGCTGCGTCAATTGACGTACACTCTGCCGCATGAAAACAGATCACTTCAATCGCCTGCAGAAACGGCTGCGGCGCAAAACCGGCGAAGCCATTTCCGACTACCACATGATCGAGGATGGCGACCGGGTCATGGTGTGCGTATCGGGCGGCAAGGACTCGTACACGATGCTCGACATGCTGCTCGGGCTAAGGCGCAGCGCACCGGTGCGCTTCGAACTCGTCGCCGTCAACCTCGACCAGAAACAGCCGGGTTTTCCGGAGCATGTCCTGCCCGCGTATCTTGGTGAGCTGGGTGTCGAGTACCGCATTGTCGAGAAAGACACCTACCGCATCGTCAAGAACCGCATTCCGGAAGGCAAGACGATGTGCGGGCTATGTTCACGACTTCGCCGCGGCACGCTATATGGCACGGCAGAGGAACTCGGCGCGACGAAGATTGCACTCGGGCACCATATGGACGACCTCGTCGAGACGCTGTTCCTGAACATGTTCCATGGCTCGCGGCTCAAGACGATGCCGCCAAAGCTGATCAGCGACGACCGCCGCAATATCGTCATCCGGCCCCTGGTGTACTGCCGTGAAAAGGAAATCGCGCGATACGCAAAGCACCGGGACTTCCCTATCATCCCCTGCACGTTGTGCGGTTCACAGCCCAACCTGGAACGAGTGCGAATCAAGAAAATGCTGGCGGAGTGGGAACGCGAGTCACCAAACCGCGTCGTCAGCATTTTCAAATCCATGCAGCGTGTGACAAAGAGCCACTTGCTGGACACGGATCTCTACGATTTTGCCGGCCTGGACATTGCGCGCGCCGGAGAACTCGATGAACTGGATACTGCGTTCGACCCGCCGGAGCCTTGCAACGTCATACCGATGCGCTGAACGTCCCTGTCATTGCGGGGCCGCCGCAGGCGGCCGTGGCAATCTCGCACCGATTGGCAGAGTCGTTCGCTCGGCGAGGTCGCCACGTCGCTGCGCTCCTCGCGATGACGTTTGGGCTAGCCGATTGTGTCCCTGAAAAGCCGCAGCCAGTTCAGGCCCAGCAGTTTCTCGAGATCGCCGTCACGCCAGCCGCGATTCTCGAGCACGCGTACGACATTGCGAAAACGATCCGGTGTATCGAGATCCGGGATCCAGGGCGGCCAGCGCACCTCGTAACTTGGCTTGAAGGATTCAAGCCGGGGTTCGTACCAGTTTTCCCGCGTGGCCCAGGGGGCGATACCCTGCGGCGGGAAGTCGGTCGACAGCGCAACGTGGTCGACGCCCGCTACCGAGACTGCATGCTCGATGTGGTCGGCATAGTGCTCGATGGTCGTATCGCCACCGGGATCACCGCCGATAAAGTAGCCCAGCGCCGCGATGCCGATCACGCCGCCATTGTCGGCACATGCGCGTATCTGTTCGTCCGTTTTTGCACGTGGATGATCGCTGCGCAGCGCCTCGCACATCGTGTGCGTGATAGCGACCGGCTTGTCGGAAAATGCTATTCCGTCCAACGTCGTTTGCCGGCCGCAGTGTGACAGGTCAACCATGATGCCGATGGCATTCATACGAGCAACAACCTCGATGCCGAATTCGGACAGTCCGGCGTTGGTACGCTCGAGGCAACCGTCACCGACAAGGTTCCGGTAGTTGTACGTCAGCTGGAAACTGCGCATCCCCAACGCGTATAGCGCGTCGATGTTGTCGAGATCGCCCTCGAGCATCGTCGAATCCTGGAAGTTCATCAGGACAGCAGTCTTGCGATCCGCCTGTGCGCGTTCGAAATCGGCTGCTGACAGGGCAATCAGCAGGCGACCGGCATGCTCTTTTGCACGGGCCCGCCACGCAGCCAGTTCGTCGATAGCCGTTTGCAGGTCGCGTCGCGACAGACTTTCGACAATACCGGAGTACCGCGCCTGTTTGAGGGCCGCGAATTCAGCGTCACCCCACTCGCGGCCATAGGACAGCGCATCGATGACGAGTGCATGGTCGTAGACGTCGTCGGCCGCCGCACGGGCAAAATCCGGTATCGCCGCAATGGCGGCCACCAGGCCGATGGCCTCACGCCGCGTCGTCATCGGCCGCGCTGTGGCCCGGACCCGGTGCCCGCACCGTGATTGGCAACCGGTACTACCGCGCGGCCTGATGCCGCACGCGGGCCTCCTGCCCAATACCGCATTCGTCAGCGGCTCGTAACTCGAAGCACGACGCGGCGGTTCTCCGCCTTGCCGTCAGCCGTGTTGTTGTCGGCAATGGGTTGTGCTTCCCCGTAGCCACGCACCGTCATGCGGTTCATGTCGACACCGCGCGATGCAAGATAGTCACGCACTGTTCTTGCGCGGCGTTCCGACAGGCCCTCGTTGTAGGCGGCCGCGCCATCGCTGTCGGTATGGCCGGCAACTTCGACATTGATCGTCGGGTTCCTGACCAGCGTCGCGGCCGCATCGTCCAGCACCTGCTCGGCGCCAGTCAGTAATCGATCCGAGTTGGACTCGAAATTGACGCCTTGCAGACGGATTTCTTCCTTGATCTCACAACCGGCCACGTCAACTTGCACGCCCGCTGTGGTATTCGGGCAGCGGTCGAGGCGGTCGACGACGCCGTCGCGGTCGCCGTCAAGTTCGCAACCGCTCGCATCGACCTCGGCGCCGCGCACCGTGCCCGGGCAGTTATCCAGATCGTCCGGTACGCCGTCCCCGTCACCGTCGAGCTCACAGCCGCGCGCGTTGACTCGCGCACCGCCTCGGGTATTCGGGCATTCATCAAGCGAATCGGCAATGCCGTCACGGTCACTGTCGAGTTCACAGCCGTACTCATCGACTGGCGTACCAATTGGCGTGTTCGCACAGCGGTCCACCGCGTCCTCGACACCGTCATTGTCGCTATCGACAAAGCGGGTCCGCTGCTCACCGAACGGGATCTGCAGCCCAAGGCTGAATATGTCATCGCCAAGCGACGGCGACAGGACATCATCAACGCGATGCCGGTACTCGGCTCGCAACGCAACGTCGCTGGAGCCGAAAATGTCAGCCAGGAATCCGGCGCCTGCCGAATACATGCCGCCGTCTTCTTTGGGCAATCCGGCCAGGTCGGTTTCCATGTAGCCCATGCCGGCAAATAAATACGGACTGAATCGTCCCTCACGGTTCATGACAAGTTGCAGGTCCACGCCGACACCGAACTGGTCCTGTTCCATCGGGCCATCGAGGCTGGCCGCCTGTGCAAATGCCTCGAGGTTCCAGTTGCGATGCAGCGCGGCGCCAAAACCGAGCTGGGCGCCGAAATCGTCGTCGACTCCGCGCTGTGGGTCGTCGTCGATAAAAATCACGAGCGGCGAGAAGTACCCCTGGCCCGGCTCAGCATCGGCCTGTGCCTGCGCGCTCATCATCAGCAACGTCAATGTCGCGAGACTAAGCAGTGATCTCATGGGAATCTCCAATATGGCACACCGTGCTTGAGCGCCACGATGCGACCGTAATCATTCCTGGTACTTTATCAGGGTTGTGTACGCGCGGCCGACGGAAATGCAGTCATTCCTGCGAACTGTCGGCATATGGCGACACCCGGCCGGGAGATTGTACGGCACGTGGTCTTATTCAGGTTCGGTAAAATTTACCTCTGACAGGAACAGCTCATCCGGCAAGTCGGGGTTGAGTGTCACGCTGGTCAGAATGACGGTTTGCACGGCATCATCCCTGTCGGGCGGACGCTTTTCCGAGCGGAAGCTGAACCAGCGACCCTCGACGACACGGTAGTCGGAGAAGTGGGTGACGTACGCCTGCTCTACTGGATCAGTGTCTGGATGCAGGCTGCTGATTTCGCGTTTTTGCGCCAGGTGCCCGGTATCGGCGTCAATATAGAATCGTTCAACGAAGCCGTCGGGGGATGTGCTCTCGATAACATGAAAACGCATCTCTCCGACGTCTTCTATGCTGATGTAGCGCAGGTCGTAGCCGAGCGCCGGGCGCTCGTGCAACCCAAACAGGTTGCCGACAATGCCGCGTTTGACGGCGGCCTCACCGGCAGCACTCATTGCAACCGGTTGATCAGTGCCCCCGGGCCATTGCCACCCGTTGCGGCCGTTAAAACCTTCACTGAATACGCGAATGTCATCACTGTAGACATCGATGCGCATGCGGCCATCGCGGCTGGCACTGTACCGGGCGACTAATACGAACGGCGGCTCTTTAATGGCGAGATCGATTTGCAGCGTCTCAACACTCTCAATCGCAGCGCGCCCCCCCTGCGCGGCCGCATGCTGGTCGAGTACCTGTTGCAATGTGTGCGGGGATCCGGGTCCGGCCGCGCAACCTTGCAGCAGCACAAAGATGAGAATGGCGAAAAGAGCGCGCATAGGTGGTAGCCTTTTCCGGGATGATGCATTATCGGCAGGAATCGTCGCACGGTAACGCAAGCGTTACACAATCCGGCATAGCGGTGTGCTGTGCAAGGTCGCCACGTCGCTGCGCTCCTCGCGATGACAGGTGGTTATTTCTGCACGGCATCGTTGCCGAGCCGGGCAGCAACATACTCGCGGATGTCGAGGCTCAGGTCTTCCATCGGCGCATAGTAGCCGTGCACGAAGGGCCGGGCGTGCATGCCGCGCTGCACACGCTCGCAGATAGTCCAGTCCTGCTTGTTGACGATGTGCCAGAAATCACCGGCATCGGAAGGATCGAAATCATCAGCTGCCATGGCATCGGGATGAAACAGCAGCCGGCAGTCGATCAGCGTTTTATCGGGCCCCTGCGGCCAGACTATGAACGCGGCGGCGTGGTCCATAGACAGGCTCAGCATCAGGTTCGGGTACACCAGTTCGCCGAAATGGCGCTCGCGTTCGGCATCGTTCAGGCCCGGGAAAGGCCGGCGCGTCGTCGTGCCGCTCATCGTGAAGGTGTTGGTGCCGGCTCGTTGCGCAATCCCCTCTTCCCAGATCAATCCCTGGCCGCCGTTGGCGCGGAACGCCGGCACGAGGTTGCAGAGTTCGGGATGCACACCGCCGCAGTGATAACACTCATTGTAGTTTTCGAGGATCACTTTCCAGTTCGCGTTGACGGTGTAGGTATGGCGCCAGCCGCAGACGAGCTCGTGCAGCGGATACCGGGCAACCCGTGCCGGAATGGGGCCAAGCGTATCGAGCAGCGATGTGTCGCCCTTGTCCAGCCGGACAAACAGGAAGCCACCCCATTCGTCGACGTCGATCGGGTGCAGGCTGTATTGCGACCGGTCAACGTCGACGTGCGGCGCGTGCTTGAGTTCGCCATCCAGCTGGTACGTCCATGAATGGTACGGACATCGGATTTGCTTGCGGAAGCGGCCGGCGTCCTGTGTCTCGTCCTCGGAATCAACCAGCTGACAGCCGCGGTGCCGGCAGACATTGTAAAAGGCACGAACGACACGGTCGTCGCCTCTCACCAGCAGCAGGTGCTGGCCGGCCAGCGTCAGCGAACGATATGAGCCAGGTTCCGGCAGCTCTTCGGCGCGTGCGACGCAGGTCCATTCACGGTGAAAAATATTGCGTCGCTCACGATCGAACCACAGCGGTTCGAGGTAAAGATCGCGATGCAGGGTGGTTTCCATAATCAGACAGGTGCGCGGGATTAATTCACGCAGATTATCACAGAGGACCGAGGCCTGGCGGCAGCGGTGTTCCACATCATGGCACCTGCTGTAGACCAACATCCGAGCCTTTACGCTATGCTTCTTCGCCACAGTCCGGCTGAGCAATGAGTACCGCCGTGCCACAACGTGAACACTACGATGCAATCGTCATCGGCGCGGGCCATAACGGGCTGACGACGGCTGCCTACCTGGCCGACTCGGGGATGCGGACGCTCGTGCTCGAACGGCGCGACGTCGTCGGCGGCTGTGCGGTGACTGAAGTCATCGACGCCGAACGCGCCCCCGGCTGCCGTGTATCAACTGCGTCCTATATTGCGAGCATGCTGCGGCCGGAAGTCATCCGTGACCTGAAACTGGCGGAGTACGGCTTGCGGATGGTGGCCTGCGAACCGGGCGTGCAGACCGTCATGCCGGACGGCCAGGTCATTTCGTGGTGGTCCGACCGCGAGCGCATGCGGGCGCATCTCGCGGCAATTGCGCCGGGCGATGTCGAGCGGTTTTTTGCCGTCGATGACGAACTGCGGCGCCTTGCGACCTATTTGCAGCCGTTCTTTCTCAAGGCGCCGCCGGACCCTGACCGGCGCGGGCTCGGCCGTTTGCTCGAAATGTACCGGGCCGGCCGTTCGTTTCGCGGCATTGCCGGCGGCGATGTTGCCTCCCTGCTTCGATTCCTGACCGGTTCGCTGGGCGACTTTCTCGACGCACAATTCGAGTCCGACGCCGTCAAGCGCCTGATCCTGTCGAACAGCCTGTACGGCAAGCACGGCGGACCGTACCAGCCCGGTACGGCGATGGGATTACTGTTCCACCTGCTGAGTGGCGGCGCCGAGGAAAAGCAGGGTTTTGCCGGTCACGTCATCGGCGGCATGGGTGCCATTACCGATGCGATGGCCAGCGCGTGCCGCGCGCGCGGCGTCGAGATCCGCACTGGCTGCCCGGTGCGGTCCATTACGCAGCAGAACTCGCGCGCCACGGGCGTGACTCTCGAAGACGACACCGCGTTATACGCACCATGCGTCGTATCGAACGCGGACCCGCGCCACACTTTCCTGAACCTGCTGCGTGCCGACGAACTGCCCGAGGCATTTCGGCGTGATGTTGCCGGCATCAAGATGAACGGTCCGTGTGCAAAGGTGAACTTTGTGCTGCGCGAGGAACCGCATGTTCCCGGAATGCCGTCATCTCACAGTGCCGCCGAGCGATCGTTATTCACCCTGGCACCATCGCTTGCCGAAGCGGAAGACAGCTACTACCAGGCGATGCGCGGCGAAATTCCGGAGCAGTTGTGGGTCGACTGCGTAGTCGCATCGAATGTTGACTCGTCACTGGTCCAGGATGGCCGCCATGTCATGACGTGCTTCGTGCAATTCCTGCCGTACCGGCTGCGGGATTCAGACTGGCCGGCGGAACGCGAGCGGCTCGGCGACCGCGTGACTGAGATCATAGGGCGTTACGCGCCGAATGTGCCCGGCGCAGTCATTGCGCGCCGGGTACTGTCGCCCTTTGATTTGGAACAGACCTTCGGCATAACCGAGGGCAACATTTTCCACGGCGACATCAATCTCGGGCAGCTGTCGTTCATGCGGCCGGTGCCCGGCTGGGCGCAATATCGCACGCCAGTCGATGGCCTGTACCTGTGTGGCGCCGGCACGCACCCGGGCGGTGGCGTGACCGGTGCGCCGGGGTACAACGCGGCAAGACGGATACTCGCGGACCGGCGCTGAGGGCAACCGCCGCATCGTCTCGAGCCCGAAGGACGCCGTCATCGCGAGCCCGCAGGGCGTGGCGATCTCGTACAGTTTGGCACCCTGCCAGCCGTACGAGGTCGCCACGCCGCTTCGCGGCTC
>CAZLNH010000003.1:0-2084 GCA_964560775.1 uncultured Woeseiaceae bacterium
GGCCGCGCACGTTCAAGAAGGTTTCCTGTTGGCCGGCAAAGGAGGCGTCCGGCAGGTCCTCGGCGGTGGCTGACGAGCGCACGGCTACCGCTATGTCCTGGCCCGCCGTCATTTCGTCCCAGGCTGCGTCGATGGCCTGGCCCAGGCGACCCGGCAACGGTGTTTCAATTATCCAGCCGCGGATCCTGCGGCCTGCGTCAGTCAGTGCATCAATGTCATCGACATCGAGCGATTGCAGGAGGTCCCCGATACGCTGGTCGAGACCCTCGTGGGCCAGGAAATCGCGAAAAGCCGCGGCTGTGGTTGCAAATCCGCCAGGGACCGAGACTCCCAGCTCGCTCAGGTTGCTGATCATTTCGCCGAGTGAGGCGTTTTTCCCGCCGACGCATTCAATATGCTCCATGCCAAGCTGGTCCAGCTTGATGACGTACGGCTCCACTTGCAGCTCCCTTGTGTTAGTCGTGTGAACGTGGACAATCTGTGATTCAGTGGGTAATTCAGCCGGTGATTGATGTTCAGGGCGCGCCCCGGCCCGGGCTTACGCCGCTGTTAGCACAATTCGGGACGAACAACCTATGAGTGAACGAGCAGTTTTTTTCCTGTCAGACCAGACCGGCGTGACCGCGGAAACCCTTGGACACAGCCTTCTGACACAGTTTGACGGACAGAAATTTCGGCAAGTGACTTTGCCATTTATCGATAATATTGACAAGGCGCGCGACGCGGTGCGCAAGATCAATGCGGCTGCTGAAACCAGCGCCGCGAAGCCCATAGTATTCTCCACAATGGTGCAGGATGAATTCCGGGCAGTCATCAAGGAATGCAATGGCCTGCACCTCGATATCTTTGACGTTTTCCTCGAGCCGCTCGAAACTGAACTGTCGCGAAAAGCGACACACCTGGCGGGCCGCGCGCACGTAAAGAGCAATAACTAAGGCTATATTAAGCGAATCGAAGCCACGAATTTTGCGCTGGCCAACGACGATGGCGGCATATCGCGCAACTATGACAAGGCTGATGTGATACTGATTGGCGTCTCGCGGTCCGGCAAAACTCCAACCTGCCTGTACCTCGCACTTCAATACGGTGTTTATGCCGCGAATTTCCCGCTGACCGACGAGGAATTCGATCGCGGCGAGTTGCCCGACATACTGTTGAAGCAAAAGCAAAAACTGTATGGCCTGACAATTGCTCCGATGCGCCTGCAGCAAGTGCGCAAAGAGCGCCGGGCGCTCGGCCGTTATTCAACCGCGCAGCAGGTGGGTTTTGAAGTGCGCGAGGCAGAAAAAATATTCAAGCGGCACGGTATACCGTACGTCGACACGACCGAATTTTCCGTCGAGGAAATCAGCAGCAGAATACTCGACGCGACAGGCGTTGAGCGTCGCGTCCGGCCGTAAACGGAACGCATCCTTATTGCCATTCTGGAACCGATTCGTCAGTTTTGCAAACGTATTGCTGTGCTATATTGACAGCATGTTTTTCGACCACGAACTTGTTCCGCAGACCATTGCGAAGCCCCGCAGCTTTGTGGGCCTGATGTCGCTTTACGAAAGCAACTATGCGCGGCTGCAGCTGTTGATTCCGGAACTTGAACGGCTGGATGGCTATTACCGTTCCACGGTTGCAGGCGATTGCGATCTTCACCTCGAAATTCTTGATCGCAGCCGGTACACGCTGACATTGTCACTGACGTATTTTTTCTACGACAGCGGCGAGCGCCTGGCGGATCCCGACATGAAAATACGGGTCTATTTCGACGGCCGCCTCGCCGAGTCAATGAACCTGGGCCGCTCACTTCGACATGCCACGTTGCGGCGGCTCGTGCGGCAGCACAAGGAAGAGCTCAGCAATCGCTGGCGCCGCAATATCGTCCTGAACAAGTGGCTCGAATACCTGATGGACCAGGGTCACCTGATCCTCGAGCGTTAGACGGGCCACGGATTTTTCGCACGGATCTCGTTGGCACCGGCATCCCCTGCCGGGGGTCCTTTTGGGGGATTGGGGCCGTGGGGGCGCTTTTTTTACCCCAAAGGACCCCCCGCCGGGGACAACCGTGCTCCGCAGGGACCCAAAACCCCTGC
>CAZLNH010000004.1:0-3300 GCA_964560775.1 uncultured Woeseiaceae bacterium
ATCGTTATCTCGGTGGCCAGTTCCCGAAATTTCTTGTGGCCCGTGGCCTCGTCCCGGATCAGCGCCAGCTTGTGCTGTATGCAGGGATGCCTGATTTCTTCGTGCATTTTCTCGCTCCGTGGAATGTATAGGCTCAATCGCGGTCAGACCATTGCGGCTGTCATTGCTCATGCCAGCCGGTCACCGAGCCGCAGTATCGGCCGCTCGGACTTTATCTGCACGGTACCGAAGTCCCCCGACATTTCGTAGTGACCGTCGTCGATCAACTGCAGGCCGTGTATTTTGCCGAGTCCCATCCCCCGGGCGATTTTCGCAAGGTCGCCGGACTGCGCAGGCGCGTCAGTACCGCTCAGGCAGCTGCAATGCGGGAACTCCAGCAGTGCTGGTTGTATGCAGTCCTGCCGCAGGTGTCGCGGTGCCACATGGAACGGGTGTTCCGGGGTCAGGCACAGGTCAAGGTCGATAACGAGCACATGGTCGCTCATCTGCCACGACAGGACGAAGGATGACGCCAGATCTACTGCCTTGAATTCCCGTAATCTTGTCCAGTCCGTTATTTCCGTCATGGCATCGCCTTGCTGTGGCCGCTTGACCCCGATGCGACCATCGGGGTCAAGCATCACGCCAGCCGTGTGCCGTTGGCGCAGGGTTTGTCCGGAACCGCGAGTATGACGCTGCCATCGTCCTGGACAAAACCGGTCACGAGGCATTCGGACATAAACGGACCGATCTGCCTCGGCGGAAAATTAACGACACCCATGACTTGCCGGCCAACCAACTCGTCCACTGTGTACAGGTCCGTAATCTGTGCCGAAGAGCGCCTCACACCAATTTGTTCACCGAAGTCCACCGTCAGTTTGTAAGCGGGCTTGCGTGCTTCGGGAAACAGCTTTGCCTCCAGCACCGTTCCAACGCGCAGTTCAACACGCTCGAATTCCTTCATGTTCAGGTCATTCATCATTCGCCTCCATGCAATTCACTGCAAGCGTCAGGCGGTAAACAGGCCGCTGGCCAGTAATCCGTCGAGTACGAACTGCACAGCGAGCGCGGATAGCAGTACACCGAGCACGCGGGTAATGACGTGCATGCCAGTAACGCCGAGGAATCGCTGTAATTGTGTCGCGACCAGCATGCCAACAAGGGTCAGCAGCAATACTGCAAGCAGCGACACAATAACCGCCGTCTTCAGCAGCAGGTCACCGCCGGTATCCGACATCAACAGAATGGCAGCGCCCATTGCGCCCGGGCCGGCAATCAGCGGCGTTGCCAGCGGGAAGACAGCAATGTCCGCCTTTTGCGTTGCCTCCTCCGTCTCTTCAGCGGTCGTCGATGTACCGCCCGAAGATACGGCGAAAACCATGTCGATACCGATCAGGAAAAGGAGTATGCCGCCGGCAATGCGCAACGCCGGTAGCGATATGCCGAGTGCGCCGAGCATGACTTCACCGGCAAAGGCGAAAAACACCAGGATAATCGTGGCAATCAGCGTCCCGCGAAATGCCGTGCGGCGGCGCTCGCGCGGAGTATCATCCGCCGTCAGGACAGCGAACATTGCCGCAACATCAGGCGGACCAACTGTCGCAAAAAAGGTTGCAAAGGCGACGATGGCGGTTTCGATCATGCCGGAATTCTCGTTATCGGACGCCCTAGCTTACCCGCTTACCCGCGGGTACCCAACCCGGGATGCGACAGTCATCCCCGCACCGTGCGTCGACGATGGCGTCGCCACAGCAAAACGCCGTACACAGCAGCATTGATCAGCAGCACGGCCACTGCCAGTCCCACCTGCGCCGATCGGGTCAGGCCGGGTGGGTAGATCAGCAGCGTTACATAGTGGTCGATGAAGTCAGTCGTGTACGCATGGTCACCTGCGGCACGACGCAGGCGGTTTTCAATCGTCGTCAACGGGCACAGCCCGCCGGACAGTTCAATATAGACGCCCCAGGCAGCGGCCGGCACATGCAGCCACGCGAGCCACCGCCATCGAAGTACGAGCAATGCGCCCGCGGCAACGAACAGGGTGAATGCCAGGTGCAGGAGCAGTACGCCAGTCGCTGCAAGGCCCAGAAACATGATGCGCGCCCTATACCTCGTACACGTAAAGATCGAGGTCGGTATTGCCGTCTGGCAACCGCACGGTTCCATCCTGCCGCATGCCGGCCTTCTGCAGCAACGCGATCGATGCCTGGTTGTCCGGTGTGACGACCGCAACAACACGCGGCAACGCCATCGCATCCACGGCGTAGCGCAATACAGCCGACGCTGCTTCCGACGCAAGCCCCTGCGAACGGAATTCCGGCATGAACGCGAAGCCGAGATCCGGGTCATTGAGTCCGTCACGGCGCACAAGCCCGCAGATGCCGGCTGCCCGCCCGTCCGACTTCAGTTCCACGAGATACATGCCGTATCCGAATTGCGCGTAACTCGCAATGGCGCCGTGCTTTATGTATTCGCGCGCCTGCGCCTCGCTCTGCACACCGCGGTCACCGATGTACTGATGGAACGCCGGATCGTTGAGTAACGCCAGCATGAAGGGTGCATCGGCGGTCGTCAGTTTTCGCAGCCTGAGACGCCGGGTTTCAAGAATTTCCCGCGAGTCGTCCGAATCGGATTCACTCTCTTCGCGAATGATCGCTTCTGCTTTCCGTGCTTCGCGCTCTGCGATTCTTTTTTGCACGAGGGCGAGCTTTCGCTCGAGTTGCCGGCGCTCGGACGGCAGGACAAATGCAAACCAGGCAATGGCGATCAGGACTATCGCGGTCAGAAGACCGTATAACAGTAATGGCAGGTCCATGGTACTCCCGCGTCAGGAACAGGCCGCGTCAGGGTAACGCACCGGATGCCCGGATGCGTCGTCGATTCGCGGGTAAGCTTGGTCGGGCAACAACTATGCTCACAGTGACTTGATGTAGCGAACCATTTCACCCACGTAGCCACTCTGCTCATAAAAATGACGCGCACGGCGGTTCGAGTCGATCACGTGCAGCGTAATTGACCGGGCACCGTGCGCCCGCGCATTCTGTTCCGCAGCCGCGAGCAGCGCCCGGCCGACACCCTTACCTTCGGCACGAGCCGCGACAGCGATTACCTCAAGGTGGGCGGCGGGCTCATGGGTCAACGGATCCGGCTGCATGCTGGTCATCGTCAATCCGACGATTCCACTGTCAGCGACCGCCACCTCGACGAGACATTGCGGTGCTTCACCGGCCAGCCAACTGCGCAGCAACGCGCCATCATGCTCCCACAAATGCTCAGGCCGGCGGTGCGCCGGTACGTCGAAGTCGGCCAGCCGCGGCAGCA
>CAZLNH010000005.1:0-7092 GCA_964560775.1 uncultured Woeseiaceae bacterium
ACGCAGGAACTCGAGGTTACGGGCGCGGAATATGGCATAAATTCGTTTCAGCATTTCAGGCACGCAGCGAATGGCCGGTCAGGTCGAGAAACAGGTCTTCAAGGTTCGGCTGCCGGATATTCAGCCGGTTCAGGCCCTGCACATGAGTGGCCAGGTGCCGCAGGCTGGCGTTGACGTCGTCGGTACTGATCTCGACGAGCCCCTCGGTCTCACGAATCCGATGTTCCATCGTGCCCAGGTCCGCCACACCTCCCGCGAGGTCGTCGAGGGGCAGCTCGATGATCACGCGGCTGTAGTGTGCCCTGAGCAGGGCGTCGGGACTGCCGCTCGTTACGATACGGCCGCCATCCATGATCGCGATCTCGTCGCACAACACCTGCGCTTCTTCCATGTAGTGCGTCGTCAGGATAATCGTCGTGCCACCAGTCCGGATGCGCGTCACGAGGTCCCAGAAATTTCTCCTTGCCTGCGGATCGAGCCCGGTCGTCGGCTCATCGAGGAACACGAGGCGCGGCCGGTTGACCAGGGCCACGGCCAGCAGCAGGCGCTGCCGCTGGCCGCCGGAGAGCTTGCGGTTGTCGCGGTCGACCAGGTCGCGCAGCGAACAGTCATCGATGATCTGGTCGAGGTCCGCATGCCGGTCATACAGGCTCTGGAACATCGTGAGCGTTTCGCTCACCGTCAGGAAGTCCTGCAGCGCCGTGTTCTGGAACTGGATGCCAGCTTCCTCCCGAAATCGGCGGCCGGCCGGTTCACCGAAGTACCGGACCTCGCCGGAGCTTGCCGGCGTTACGCCTTCCATGATTTCGACAGTCGTTGTCTTGCCGGCCCCATTGGGTCCCAGCAGGCCGAAACAGATGCCTTCGCGGACCTCGAAACTGACATCATCGACGGCAACGACACCCGGGTACGTCTTGCGCAGGTGCCGTGCCTCAAGTGCGATTGCCATAGAGCTCCAAAATGCCGCTTCGAGCAGGACGACGCCCCGCTTACGATGCCGGATGGCGTGACGGTGCCCGGAGAATCGAACAGGGTAACTGCTGCCAACCTCCGCGAACAGGCCGGATTATTGCGTTTCGCTACAACCAAAACCCGCCGGCCGGCATCTGACTACAGTATTCGCCGTATCATGCAAAGAGGGGTTAGCTCCATGCAACACTTGTCACTCCGCCCGGCCTTGCCGAAGGCTGCATTCATCACACTGTTACTGGCCAGTTCCATCGCCTGTGCCAGCGTGAACAAGAGCTTCCGGGTCGACGATGGCGCGCAGTCCGATGGGCATTCGACCGTCAACGGCAGCATAACCGTCGGTCGCGATGCCGTAATCGACGGCTCGCTCGAAACGGTCAACGGCACAATCCGTGTGGACGAGAACACCCGCCTGCATACGGCGTCGACCGTCAACGGCAGTATCCGGCTGTCCGCCGGTGTATCAGCCCGTGACATAGAAAGTGTCAACGGGTCCATCGACATCGGTGAGAACGTCACGATTGACGGCGGTGTTTCAGTCGTCAACGGCAAAATCGGCATCGAGCGCGGCACTTCCGTGCAGGACAGCGTCAGCAATGTCAATGGCGAAATCCGCATAGAAGGTGCGGAAATCAGTGGCGATCTCGAAACGGTCAACGGCGATGTCTGGCTGACTGACAATGCACACGTCGGTGGCGATGTCGTAGTCGAGAAGCCGAATAGCTGGGGCATCCGCTGGAAAGAGGAAAAGAAACCCAGGGTCGTCATCGGCCCCGGTGCGCGGGTCACGGGCGATATCGTCCTCGAACGCGAAGTCGAGCTTTATATCAGCGAGACAGCGGCCGTTTCGAATGTCCGCGGCGTCATGTCGCTGGACGATGCGGTTCGCTTTAGCGGCGCGCGACCGTAGAATAGGGGCTGTGCAACGCGCAGCCCCTCAATTATCACTGTTTCCGGACGACGGCTCCGCCGGCGGCCCGCAGTCCGGCGATACACCGTGTTTTTCCGTGCGGGAAAGCGGACGCGCCAGGCGCCTGTCGATCAAGGTCTATCCCCGTGGCCGCGTCGAGGTGGTCGTACCGAAACGAACACGCCCGGCGGATGTGCAATCGTTTGTGTCGGACAATCGTGACTGGATCCGGCGTGCGCGCGAGGAGTTGGCCGGGCATACGCTCGACGAACCCTTCGCATTGCCGGAGTTTATCGACCTGCCCGCGGTCGGGCGGCGTCATGCGGTCCACTATGTGCAGCGCCCGGGCGTGCGGACCGTGCATTGGCGCCTGAGCGGCGATGGCATCGTCCTGAGTGGCGATACCGCCAATGCCGGCCGATGCGTCACCGCCCTCAAGCGAGCCCTGTCGTCAATTGCCAGGACGGAGTTCTCTCCGCGGCTGGCAGCTTTGTCGGCGTTGACCGGAGTCGCCTACGAGCGCTTGCAGGTGCGGGCGCAACGGACCTGCTGGGGGAGCCGTAGCTGCAGCGGCACGATCAGCCTGAACATGTGCCTGCTGTTCCTTGAACCCGAACTGTTGCGATACCTGTTGATTCATGAACTCTGCCATGGCCGGCACATGAATCATTCACGCCGTTTCTGGGCGCTTGTGGCACGATTTGTACCGGACTATCGCCGCCTGGACCGCGAACTCGGGGAATCGTGGCGTGCGGTGCCGGTATGGATGGGGGTCTGCTGAGGGGTCAACCTTCGCCGACCAGCTCGCGCAGGTTGATGACAGCTGAGTTGGCGCGTGCCAGGTAGTTCGCCATTACCAGTGAGTGGTTCGCGAACAGGCCGAAACCACTGCCATTCAGGATGATCGGCGAGCCCATCGGCTGCAGGCTGGCCTCCAGTTCACGAATGATCTGCCGCACGCTGGTTGCGGCATTTTTGTCTGCAAGAACGTCCGCAAAATCCAGCTCGACCGCGCGGAAGAAATGTACCAGCGCCCACGAGGTGCCGCGTGCTTCGTAGAAAATGTCATCGATTTCGAACCAGGAGGTCTGGACAGCGACGTTGTCATCAAGTTCGCGATTAGTGGCCGCGGCCCGTTCGCCAGCGAGGTCGGTATTGATGACGGTCATCGCTACACTGTCACCGAGACGGCGTGTCAGGCTGCCAAGGCGTTTCTCGACCTGCGCCAGCCATTCGCGCAGGTTATCGGCGCGGGCATAAAACCGTGCGTCGCCGTCACCACTCAGTCGATCGCGATACGTCGTGAATCCGTCAATTCCCCTGCGGTATTCGGTCTCGGCGCGCGGAAATACCCACGACGTACTTTCGATGTAGAACTGCGGCTCGGCCGCGGCGACATCCGGGTCCTCGGCCGACTGCGACTGGCTGCGGCTGTAGTCATTGCGAATGACGCGGGCAAGATCGCGGATCTGCTGCAGCACCCCGAACTCCCAGTTCGGCATGTTGTCGAGAAATACGCTGGGTGGCATGACGTCATTGCTGAGGTAGCCGCCTGGCTTCTCCAGAAGCGTGTCGGCAACGCGTATCAGTGCATCTGTCGTCGCGTAGCCGACAATGGGCCGCCCGTCGGCGACTTCGGTATTGACCCAGAATATGTCAGGCGTGCGCGACCAGTACCAGCCGAACAGGCTCATGACGATCAGCAGCGCCGTTCCGCCGACCAGCGTCAAGCGCTGCCACAGCGGCCGCGCTTCGGATCCAGCGTCAGGTTTGCGTTTGAACACGTCAGTTCCTCTCAAGCATCAGGCGGCCTTGTCACTGGTGGCCAGGCTTCGCAGCACGTAATGCAGGATGCCGCCATGTTCGAAGTAGTCGCGTTCTTTCGGCGTATCGATCCGTACCAGTGCCTCGAAGCGGATTTCGTTGCCATCCGGGTGCTTCGCCGTCACTTTGACTGATTTTGCCGACGCTTCGGTATGGCCGGTAATGTCGAATACTTCCTTGCCGGTCAGGCCCAGTGATTCGGCACCTTCACCGTCCATGAACTGCAGCGGCAGCACACCCATGCCGATCAGGTTGGAACGGTGTATGCGCTCGAAACTTTTCGCGAGGACCGCCTTGACGCCCAGCAGGAGCGTGCCCTTCGCCGCCCAGTCCCTTGATGATCCGGTGCCATACTCGGCGCCGGCAATAACGATCAGCGGACAGTCTTCCTCCTCGTATTTAAGCGAGGCATCGTAGATGCTCATTTCCTCATCGTCCGGCTGGTGTCGGGTCCAGCCGCCTTCCGTTCCTGGCGCGAGCTGGTTCTTGAGCCGGATATTCGCAAACGTGCCCCGCATCATCACTTCGTGGTTGCCGCGTCGTGAACCATATGAGTTGAAGTCAGCCGGCTTTACGCCGTGCTCACGAAGGTAATCCGCGGCCGGACTGTCCTTGGCGATGCTGCCGGCGGGCGAGATATGGTCCGTCGTTACGGAATCGCCGAGCAATGCCAGCACACGCGCGCCCTTGATGTCTTCAACCGGCTGTGTCTCGATTGTCATGCCTTCGAAGTAGGGCGGATTCTTGACGTAGGTAGAGTCGGCATCCCACGTATAGATTTCGCCGTCCGGCACGTCGAGACTGTTCCAGTTGCTGTCACCATCGAACACACTGTCGTAGCTCCTGGTGAACATGCCGGAATCAATATTGGTGACAATCTCGTGTTGGATTTCCTTTGCGGACGGCCAGATGTCGCGCAGGTAAACCGGCTTGCCGTCCTTGTCGTCGCCGAGTGAATCGTTGAGCACGTTGACTTCAAGACTGCCGGCCAGTGCGTAGGCGACGACCAGTGGCGGTGAGGCCAGAAAGTTCATTTGTACCAGCGGATGGATACGGCCTTCGAAATTGCGATTGCCGGAAAGGACGCTGCAGCCAATGATTTTTGCGTCCTGCACTGCTTTTTCTATTTCCGGTTTCAACGGCCCCGAATTGCCGATGCAGGTGGTACAGCCGTAACCTACCGTGTAGAAGCCGAGCGCCGCCAGGTCATCCATTAATCCGGCTTTCTCGAGATAATCGGTCACAACCTTGGAACCGGGCGCGAGCGACGTCTTGACCCACGGCTTCGTGCGCAGGCCGCGGGCGGCCGCATTGCGCGCCAGCAGTGCGGACGCGAGCATGACGGCGGGATTCGACGTATTGGTGCAGCTCGTGATCGCGGCAATCAGCACGGCACCGTCCCTGACCTCGAACGTCTCACCGTCCACGGTTGCCTTGGCCGAGCCGCCACTGTCACGGTTTGCCACGGCCTTCTTCAGGTGTTCGCGAAAGTCTTTGTCGGCGCGGCCCAGCGGTATCCGGTCCTGCGGGCGTTTCGGGCCGGCGAGACTGGGCTCTACCGTACTGAGGTCGAGTTCGAGCTGGTCGCTGTACAGCGCGTCCGGCTCGCCGTCTTCCCGCCACATGCCCTGTTCACGCGCATAGGCCTCGATCAGGCTGATGTGCCCGGCATCGCGTCCGGACAATTTCAGGTAACGCAGCGTTTCGCCGTCGATCGGGAACATCGCGCAGGTGCTGCCGAATTCCGGCGACATGTTGCCGAGCGTGGCGCGATCAGCGAGCGGCAACTGGCCCAGCCCGTCGCCGAAAAACTCGACGAACTTGCCTACAACGCCGCGCTTTCTGAGCATTTCGGTAACCGTCAGTACAAGGTCAGTGGCCGTCGTGCCTTCTTTCAGCGTGCCCGTCAGCTTGAAGCCCACGACTTGCGGAATAAGCATCGTGATCGGCTGGCCGAGCATTGCCGCTTCGGCCTCGATACCGCCGACACCCCAGCCGAGTATGCCGAGGCCGTTAATCATCGTCGTATGCGAGTCGGTCCCGACCAGCGTGTCCGGATACAGTAGCCGTTCGCCGTCTTTCTCGACGTCAAACACGACGCGGCCGAGGTACTCGAGATTGACCTGGTGCACGATGCCGGTATTCGGCGGCACGACACGAAAGTTCCTGAACGCCTTCTGACCCCAGCGCAAAAACGAATAGCGCTCCTGGTTGCGCTTGAACTCGATCTTGTTATTCAGGTCCAGTGAATCGGCACTGCCGTAGCGGTCGACCTGTACCGAATGATCGATGACCAGTTCGGCCGGCGACAACGGATTGATGCGATTTGCCTTGCCACCCAGCTTGACGACGGCATCGCGCATAGCGGCAAGATCCACAACCGCCGGCACGCCCGTAAAATCCTGCAGAATGACGCGGCTGGGCGTAAAGGAGATCTCGGTAGTCGGATCGGCTTTCGGGTCCCAGTTCGCGAGCGCTGTGATGTCGTCGCGGGTAACGTCCCTGCCGTCTTCATGCCGGAGAAGGTTCTCGAGCAATATTTTGAGGGAATAGGGCAGGCGCTCCACGTGACCTTCCTTGACTGCGTCGAGGCGCCAGATCACGTGATCCTTGCCGCCGACACTGAGTGTGGAACGAGCGCCGAAGCTGTCCGTCATAGTGTATCTCCGCGATTGGAATGCTGCGCGCCGATTCCCGGCGCGGGGCGGCATTATAACGAATGGCGGGACTGCTTGCTGCGGCGAACGGAGCGCCGGGGCCTTACCCGGCGAGTCGCTGTTCGCGCTTCGCGAGCGTCTGCTCGATGCAGGCGCCACCCAGGCAAACGTCTCCGTCGTAGAAGACCACGTACTGCCCGGGCGCTACGGCCCGTTGCGGCGTGTCAAACGCCACCCGCAATTCGCCGCTGGCCGCCGCCGACACCGTGCAGGGCTGATCATCCTGCCGGTAGCGGACCTTTGCTGCACATCGGGATTCGCCGCCGGCCAGGCCCGATGGCGGCGTACCGATCCAATGGGCACTCGTCGCCGTAAGGACGTTGCTGTAGAGCATCGGGTGTTCGCCCTGCACGACGATCAGCTCATTTTTGTCCATGTCTTTTGCGGCAACGTACCAGGGCTCGTTGCCGGCCTCACGCAGGCCGCCAACGCCGAGGCCCTGCCGCTGGCCCAGTGTGTAATACGCCAGACCCTGGTGTTCACCGAGTTTCGCGCCGTCAGCGCTGCGAATGACGCCCGGTTTCACAGGCAGGTACTGCGCCAGGAATTCACGAAACGGCCGCTCGCCGATAAAGCAGATGCCGGTGCTGTCCTTCTTGTCGTGCGTCGCAATCCCGGCATCACGTGCCAGCGCGCGTACCTCGCTTTTTTGCATCGCACCGAGCGGGAACA
>CAZLNH010000006.1:0-3908 GCA_964560775.1 uncultured Woeseiaceae bacterium
CGAGATCCAGGACGTCTACCGGCTGCAGGGCGTCAAGATCAACGACAAGCACATCGAGGTCATCATCCGCCAGATGCTGCGCAAAGTGCTGGTTGTCGATCCGGGCGGCAGCAACTACCTGCGCGGCGAACAGCTGGATCGCGCGAAGTCGCTCGAAGTGATCGAGCAGCTCGTGGCACAGGACAAGGACCTGCTGACGTACGAGCCGATACTGCTTGGTATCACCAAGGCGTCGCTGGCGACGGAGTCGTTCATTTCCGCGGCATCGTTCCAGGAAACCACGCGTGTGCTGACCGAAGCCGCTGTCCGCGGACTGCGCGACGACCTGCGCGGACTGAAGGAAAACGTCATCGTCGGCCGCCTGATCCCGGCCGGTACCGGCTTCGCGCATCATGCGGAACGGCGCCGGACGCGCGAACAGGACCTTGCGAACCAGCTTCGCGAGCTGGAAAAGGGTACCGAAGCGGAGCAGGCACAGGCGGCGGCCGAGGAAGCCTTCAGCAGTCCATCGGAATCGGCCGAGACGCCGGAGGAGGAGACCTCCACGACGGAGTAAACGGAGCCGGGTCGGCGGGACTTCAGTTGCGGCGGTGCCACGGACGGCACTATCGCGCCCGGATTGCGCTTGCTTGACACCTTGTCCGGGGCCTCCATACAATGCCCGGCCCTGCCCAACGGGCACGTCGCTGGCGTGCCCTATGCAATCGGGCGCTGCCGCTTCGAAGACCTGATTTTTCAGGCTTTTGCAGCTGCCGCCAGTCCCGCGGGCCGTTCGACCATGAACCTGGCCGGCGGGCACCTGCGCGCGCAAGCGCGCTTTTTGGATTTTCATTCGGCAATCGACAGAGAAGAGTAAGGCCCCTGGCCACAACAAATCAGCTAGTACGGAAGCCGCGGTCTTCGCGGGTGGTAAAGAGCACGGTACCCGCGCTCGAAGGCAGCCCGCAGAAACGCGGTGTCTGCACGCGCGTGTATACAACCACCCCGAAGAAGCCGAACTCGGCCATGCGGAAGGTGGCACGTGTGCGCCTGACCAACGGTTTCGAGGTGACGAGCTATATTGGTGGTGAAGGCCACAACCTGCAGGAGCACTCGGTCGTACTGATACGCGGCGGCCGCGTGAAGGACCTGCCGGGCGTTCGTTACCACACCGTGCGCGGCACGCTCGATTGCTCCGGCGTCAGCGACCGCCGCCAGGGGCGCTCGAAATACGGCGCGAAGCGGCCCAAGTCCTGATCGGGGCAGCAGTTCCAGAACAACTTTTAACCAGCACCGGGCAGAACAAGCTGCCCGGGTAATTAACCGAGACACGCAATGTCAAGACGATCCCAGGCACCGAAGCGCCATATCCTTCCGGACCCCAAGTACGGCAGTGAATTGCTGGCCAAGTTCATGAACATGATCATGAGTGACGGCAAGAAATCCGTCGCGGAACGCATTATTTATGGTGCGCTTGACCGCATGGCCGAAAAAGGCGCGCACACCGGCGAAAAGTCGCTGGAAATGCTGGAGGTGGCACTCGAAAACGTCAAGCCGGTGGTCGAGGTGAAATCGCGCCGCGTGGGCGGCGCCACGTACCAGGTACCGGTCGAGGTTCGCCCGGCACGCCGGCAGACGCTGGCTATGCGCTGGCTGATAGACGCAGCGCGCGCCCGCAGCGAAAAGTCGATGGCGTTCCGTCTCGCGCACGAGCTGATGGACGCCGCCGAGAACCGCGGATCCGCGGTCAAGAAAAAGGAAGATACGCACAGGATGGCAGAAGCGAACAAGGCGTTCTCGCACTACCGCTGGTAGGCGAGAGTTTCATTCAGCTCTGTATCGCAGGTTCATCCCGTGGCACGCACTACCCCCATTGAGCGCTATCGCAATATCGGCATCATGGCCCATATTGACGCCGGCAAGACGACGACGACCGAGCGCGTCCTGTTCTATACCGGTGTGTCGCACAAGATCGGCGAAGTGCACGACGGTGCCGCCGTCATGGACTGGATGGAGCAGGAGCAGGAGCGCGGCATCACGATTACGTCCGCGGCCACGACCTGTTTCTGGCAGGGCATGGACCAGCAGTTCGAGCAGCATCGCATCAACATTATCGATACGCCGGGACACGTCGATTTCACCATTGAGGTCGAACGCAGCCTGCGGGTACTTGATGGTGCGGTAACGGTCCTGTGCTCGGTTGGTGGTGTCGAGCCGCAAACCGAAACAGTCTGGCGCCAGGGCAACAAGTACAACGTGCCGCGCATGATATTCGTCAATAAGATGGACCGAGCAGGCGCCAACTTTCTGCGCGTTGTAGAGCAGGTTCGAAAGCGTCTGGGCGCCAACCCGGTGCCGGTCCAGCTGCCGATCGGTGCCGAAGAGAACTTCGCTGGCGTTATCGACCTGATTCACATGAAGGCGATCTACTGGGATGAGGCGAGCATGGGCATGACCTACGATGCGCGCGATATTCCCGAGGAACTGTTGCCGGCAGCAAAGGAATGGCGGGCCAAAATGATCGAGGCCGCCGCCGAGGCCAACGAGGAACTGCTCGAGAAGTACGTCAGCAACGGCGAACTCAGCGAGGATGAAATACGCGCCGGACTAAGGCAGCGCACGCTGGCCGGCGAACTCGTCGTCGCGATGTGCGGTTCGGCGTTCAAGAACAAGGGCGTGCAGGCCATGCTCGATTCGGTCGTGCATTACATGCCGTCGCCGGTCGACGTGCCGTCGATACGCGGGATCCTCGAGGATGAATCAGAGGGTGAGCGCCATCCGGACGACGACGAGCCGTTCGCGGCCCTGGCGTTCAAGATCGCGACCGACCCGTACGTCGGCAACCTGACGTTTTTCCGCGTCTATTCGGGCGTGCTTAATTCGGGCGACAGCGTTTACAACCCGATCAAGAGCAAGCGCGAGCGTATCGGCCGCATCCTGCAGATGCACTCCAATGACCGCAAGGAGATCAAGGAAGTCCGGGCCGGCGATATCGCGGCGGCAGTGGGACTGAAGGATGTCACGACCGGCGACACGCTGACTGACCCGAAGGCCATTATCACGCTTGAACGCATGATTTTTCCGGAGCCGGTCATTGCTGTTGCCGTCGAGCCAAGAACGAAAGCCGACCAGGAGAAGATGGGCATTGCATTGCAGAAGCTTGCCAAGGAAGACCCGTCGTTTCGCGTTGCAACCGACGAGGAGTCCGGCCAGACAATTATCTCCGGCATGGGCGAGCTGCATCTCGACATCATCGTCGACCGCATGAAGCGCGAGTTCAAGGTTGAGGCAAATGTTGGCAAGCCACAGGTTGCTTACCGGGAAACGATCCGCAAGGCGGTCGAGCAGGAAGGCAAGTTTGTCCGCCAGTCCGGCGGCCGTGGGCAGTATGGCCACGTGTTCCTGAAACTGGAGCCGCAGGACGCGGGCGCCGGATATGAATTCGTCGACGCTGTTGTCGGAGGCGCTGTACCCCGCGAGTACATTTCCGCCGTCGACAAGGGCGTGCGTGAACAGACAGAGAACGGCGTGCTGGGTGGCTACCCTGTCGTCGACGTGAAGGTCACGCTGTACGATGGCTCCTATCACGATGTCGATTCGAGCGAGATGGCATTCAAGATCGCCGGCTCGATGGCGTTTCGCGATGGTGCAATGAAGGCGGACCCGGTTCTGCTGGAGCCGATCATGAAGGTCGAGGTGGTAACACCGGAAGAATATATGGGCGACGTCATGGGTGACCTGAATCGCCGCCGGGGCCTGCCGCAGGGCATGGATGAGACCATTTCGGGCAAGATTATCCGCGCCGAAGTGCCGCTGGCCGAAATGTTTGGCTACGCGACCGACCTCCGGTCCATGAGCCAGGGCCGGGCCGTCTACTCGATGGAGTTCGAGAAATACGCCGAGGTGCCGCGCAATGTCGCGGACACGGT
>CAZLNH010000007.1:0-2303 GCA_964560775.1 uncultured Woeseiaceae bacterium
GGCCGTGCATACGGTCCACGCTTGTTGTGGATGTGGCCCAATGCCCGCATTTCCGTCATGGGCGGCGAACAGGCGGCTGTAGTGCTGTCGACGGTGCGCCGCGACGGGCTTGCGGCGCGCAAGGAAGAATGGTCAGCCGACGAGCAGAAAAAGTTCGAAGACAGCATCCGCGACCAGTACGAGGCACAGGGGCACCCGTACTACGCGAGCGCACGGCTCTGGGACGACGGCGTCATCGACCCGGCGGATACGCGCCGCGTGCTCGGGCAGGCCGTCTCCGCCTCAATGAACCGGCCGCGCGATGGCGAGACGCCGTACGGCATATTCCGCATGTAAACGTGCTCCGCGCCGTCGCGGCGGCCGCGGCATCATCGTGTATCATGACCGGCACTTCTGACTGGAAAGGGTGCGGCGGCAAATGGCGGATTTAAAGGGCAAGACCCTGTTCATCAGTGGCGCCAGCCGCGGCATCGGCCTGGCCATTGCTCTACGTGCCGCGCAGGATGGCGCCAACATCATCGTTGCCGCCAAGACTGACAAGCCGCATCCAAAATTGCCGGGTACTATCCATACGGCCGCGGATGACATTGAGGCCGCCGGTGGCAAGGCGCTGCCGGTCGTCTGCGATATCCGCGATGAAAGCCAGGTCCAGGCCGCTGTTGAAGCAGGCGCTGAGCGTTTCGGTGGTATCGACATCTGCATTAACAACGCCAGTGCGATCTCATTGACTGGAACGGCCGATACACCGATGCGCCGTTACGACCTCATGCACCAGGTCAACGCGCGTGGAACTTTCCTTGTATCAAAGACCTGCCTGCCGTACCTGCAGAAGTCCGACAACCCACACATACTGATGCTGTCGCCGCCGCTTAACATGGACGAAAAATGGTTCGCCGGCCACGTCGCGTATTCGATGGCCAAGTATGGCATGAGCATGTGCGTACTGGGCATGGCGGGCGAGTTCCGGCGCCAGGGCGTCGCGGTCAATGCATTGTGGCCGCGCACCGGCATTGCCACATCTGCAGTGCAGAACCTGCTGGGCGGCGACGAGATGACGCGCCGCTCGAGAAAGCCCGAGATCATGGGCGATGCCGCACATATCATTCTGACGAAGCCGAGCCGTGAATTCACCGGCAACTTCTGCATTGACGATGAAACGCTGGAAAGCGCCGGCATTACCGACCTGAGTGGGTACGCAATGGACCCGTCGGCTGACCTGATGCCCGATTTCTTCGTCGAGCGGCGCGCCTGACGGCGCTCGCAGGCGACGATGACCTCACGCCAGGAACAGTTGTCCGGCACGCGGCCGGTCAGTGATGCGCATCACATCGATGAAGTGCGCCTTCACAACTATCTTCTCGATCACCTCGATGGTTACAGCGGGCCGCTGACGCTGAAGCAGTTCAAGGGTGGGCAGTCGAACCCGACGTACCTGGTGGAAACATCCGCCGCGAGTTACGTGCTGCGCCGTAAGCCGCCCGGCCAGCTGCTGAAGTCGGCGCACGCGGTCGATCGCGAGTACCGTGTTATCAGCGCGCTTTACGACGCAGGTTTCCCGGTGCCTCGGCCGTACCTGTTGTGTGAGGACGAAAGCGTTACCGGCACGGTCTTCTACGTGATGGAGTTTGTACAGGGCCGCATCTTCTGGGAGTTGGACCTGCCGGGACTCGTGCGTGAAGAGCGCGCCGCAATCTACGACGACATCAACGCAACGATCGCCGAATTGCACAGTTTTGATCCGGAGCGAATTGGCCTTACCGACTTCGGCAAACCCGGTAACTATTTTGCGCGCCAGGTCTCGCGCTGGTCGAAGCAATACGAGGCCTCGGAAACGGCCGATATTCCGGCGATGAACCGCCTGATGGCCTGGCTGCCGAAACATATTCCCGGGGATGATTCGAGCAGCATCGTGCACGGCGATTTCCGTCTCGACAATCTCGTCATCCACCCGACCGAGCCTCGCGTCATCGCGGTGCTGGACTGGGAGTTGTCGACAATCGGCCATCCGCTGGCGGACTTTACCTACCATCTAATGGCGTGGCAGATGACGCGCGTTGCGTTCGGTTCCGAGGGGCTATATGGCAAGGACTTCGATGCGCTCGGTATTCCTGACGAAGAGGAATACGTGCGGCGCTATTGCGCGCGTGTCGGGCGCGACCCGGAACTCGCCAACCGTGATTTCTGTGCCGCCTACAACTTTTTCCGCCTCGCGGCGATACTGCAGGGAATCGCCGGGCGGGTGCGCGATGGGACGGCCGCCAGCGTTCACGCGGAAGCAGCCGCCGACGCTGTCGCGCCGCTCG
>CAZLNH010000008.1:0-2948 GCA_964560775.1 uncultured Woeseiaceae bacterium
AGCGCTCGGATTCATCGAACAGGCCACCGAGCTGACCGAGCGCGCGCTGGCCGTCCGCGAATCGCTCGGTGGTCCGCCCGATGCGCTGCTGGGCAATGCGCTCTTTGGACTTGGCAACCTGCGGCGGTCAGCCGGCCGCTATGAGGAAAGCGCGGCGCTGCTCGATCGGGCTCTTGCGACGCGACTTAAGATCCACGGCCAGGTTCATGGCGAAATCGCCGAGTCACACCTGGCCTTTGCAGCCCTGCACACCGCCAGGCTCGAGTTCGACGCAGCCGAGCGGCAAATCGACAAGGCCGATGCGGTGCTCGCGCGCATGGACACACCGGACTCCGACGTCGTCACCTCGGTGCTGACCTGGCGCGGGCACCTGGCGCGGCATCGTGGCCGCTTCGACGAGGCCGTCGGCCACTATCGCGATGCGCTTGCACAGAAAGAGGCCGAGTCCGGCCCCGACCACCCGTCGACCTTTGAGCTGCGTACCTCGCTGGCACAAGTGCTGACCAATGCGGGACGGCTCGATGAGTCCGAGGCGATGAATCGCGAACTCCTCGAGATGCGTCGTCGGGTGCTTCCCGACGGGCATCCGGCCATCGCCGTGACCCTGTCCGCGCTTGCGACTGCACTGAAGACACAGGGCCGTTCCGCCGAGGCTGAGCCCTATCAAGCCGAGTCCTTGTCTATCCATCGCGCCGCCCACGATGGCGATCATCCGGCGATCGTCATCGCACTGAACAACCTCGCCAACATTCGCCACGACATGCGCGATCTGGAGGGCGCCTACGGCCTGCACCAGGAGGCACTGGCCATGAACCTGCGCATCCACGGCGACGACCACCCGATACTGGCGAACAACTACATCAACCTGGCCGCCCTGGCATCCGATCTGGAGAACCATGAGGAGGCCCTCGCCCTCTACCGGAAGACGCTGGCGCTCGATCGGGCCGCATTCGGCGACGACCATCCGTTCATCAGCCATGACATGAATGGTCTCGGTAACGCGCTCAGCCGGCTTGGACGAGCGGCAGAGGCGGAGGAAACGCTGCGCGAGGCGCTGGAACTGTCGACCAGGTCGCCGGGCCCGGACCATTCGCAGACGGCGCAGTTGCGACGCGATCTTGGGATCGCGCTGGCGCGCGAGGGGCGCTGCGACGAGGCCGAAAGCCTGCTGCGCGACGCCCTCGAGCGTCTCGAGCAGGCGTTCCCCGCCGACGCGTGGCAAACGTTGCTGGCTCGCGCACACCTCGGGGGCTGCCTGATCGCACTGGGCTCACCCGGGGTGGGAGAGCCACTCCTGGCGTCAGCCTATGAGCGCCTCGTCAAGACGCGTGGGCCCGACGACGGTATGAGCCGCCGGGTCCGGGCACTGTGGCCGGAGGACCAGCGTCCCGAGCGATGATCCTGTTCCTGGCCCGGATGACTCACGTCTTTGCGAGCGCGTAGCGCGTAGCAATCTCCTGCCAATTGGCAGAGTCATGGTTTGTGCGAGGTCGCCACGGCGCTGCGCGCCTCGCGATGACGGGGGCCGTTCGTCAGAGTTCGCGGATAAGTAAGTGCCATCCGGGCCAGCCAGCCATTTACCATAAGCAAGCCGGTGTTCTGCTGACAAGCAGACTGGATACATTCTGCCGTCCCGCCATTTGTGAATCCGGCGCTACTCGGCTAGTTTGCCCCTTGCGGCCTTGAATCATCGGCCTGGCCCCAATGTCACGACAGGGAATGCGCGCATGACTGACGGCGATCAACAATGGGCTCGCCTCAAGAAAAAGTTTCACGCCGCGACCGGCTTGTCGGGCGAAGAATCGCGCGCCGGCAATGCGGCCGAGGGGACCCGCGACCGGGCCAGGTCCGGGTGGCGCGCGGCGCATGGCGATGACTGACCGCGGCGAGGTCACGACGCTGCTGCACCGCTGGGCGGATGGCGACGAAGCGGCGCTCGAAACGCTGACGCCGCTCATCTATAACGAACTGCGCAGCATCGCCGGACAGGTGTTCCGCAGCGAGTCGCCGGCGCATACGCTGCAACCGACGGCGCTGGTGCACGAAGCGTACGAGCGTCTCGTCGGCGTCGATGTCGACTGGCGGGACAGCACGCATTTCTTTGCGCTGGCGGCGCGCATGATGCGTCGCCTCCTGGTCAATCACGCCAAAGCACGCAATTCAGCGAAGCGGGGCGGTGGTGAGCTCCGCGTCACACTGGACGAAGCGCGGCACGGCTGGTCGGCGGAGGACCAGGACGTGCTAGATGTAGACCAGGCTATCTCGACCCTCGCGGAACTCGACGAGCGCAAGGCCCGGTTGCTCGAGCTGCATTACTTTGCCGGCTTCACGCAGGACCAGGCTGCCACCGCGCTCAGTGTCTCCGAAGCGACCTGCCGTCGTGACTTGAGACTCGCGAAAGCCTGGATGCGGAAGTTCCTCGGCGAGCGCGAACACGTTCCGGAGTAATTACCCGGGAGTCGCGACAGTTACTTTAGTTCGTGTCGCGACTCCAATCATCGGCCAAGGCCATCAATCGGGGCAGTGCCCCGATCGTCGGGGGCAGGGTCTGCATCACGGCATGTTGATCTCGCCGCCGCCGCCCGTGCCGGTGGACGGCTCGCCGTCCGGACCGGGTGTTCCCAGCGTGAAGACGTTGCCGTCGAGTACCGGGGACACTCCATCGTTCAGGTTGGAGTCGAGAATTCCGTAAGACCAGCCCCCGTCCCCGGCTGCAGCGGTGCGATCGGTACGACTGTCGCCGCCGCGGCCGCCGTCGCCGGTCGTGATCGTGTTATCGACGATCTCGGGACCGACATCCGAGTTGAAATAGATGCCGATCGACAACCCGCCGGCACCGCCGCCGCCCCAGCCCCCTTCGCCGCCGTCGCCACCGTTACCGCCGCTGCCGCCGTCGCCGCCGCCGCCGAAGTTGCCGGGGTTGCCGGCGCCGCCCGTGCCGCCGTGGC
>CAZLNH010000009.1:0-4601 GCA_964560775.1 uncultured Woeseiaceae bacterium
AGTTCGCCGGCAAACATGTTGCCGAACAGTCGCAATGACAGCGACAGCGGCTTCGCGAGCAGCGCCACGCCTTCGAGTATAAAGTTGAAGGCGATAATCAGCGGCGCCGCGACAATGCCGATGCCCTTCGTTGGCGGCGCGATCGGATGCAGCGTCAGCTCACCGATAAACCCGCCGAGCCCCTTGTTCTTGATCGTATAGAAGATGATCAGGAAAAAGACCGCAATCGACATGCCGAACGTGATGTTGACGTCGGTCGTCGGCACCACTTTCATGTAAGGGATATTCAGCACTTCACTGCTGAACATTGGAATCCAGTCCACCGGGATCAGGTCCATCAGGTTCATCAGGAAAACCCAGACAAAGATAGTCAGGCCGAGCGGTGCGATCAGGTTGCTTTTGCCATGGAAGGTGTCTTTGACACTGGAGTCAACGAAGTCAACGACAATCTCGACAAACGCCTGGAACTTGCCGGGCGTGCGCGACGACGACTTTCTGGCCGCGCGACCGAACAACCAGATAAAGACGACGCCGAGAAACACGGACCAGAACAGCGAATCGACGTTGAATGCCATCGGGTTGCCGGCGCACTGGTTCCATACCCAGTCGCCATCGACCTTGCAGACCTGCAGGTTCTGCAGATGGTGCTGGATGTACTCGCCGGTGGTTTCGGGGCCGTGCCCGCCTTCACTCGCCATTTCTTGTGTCCGTTCTCACGTCGTGTTGGTTGTCCCTCAACAGGAACCCTGCAAAGGTTGCCAGTTGCGGTGCAATAAAGCCCACAAACAGGGCAAGTGGCGCAAGCGGCCTTATAAGCGTGAAGATCGCACCGAACATCAGTACGGTCAGCACCAGTTTGCCAAGTTCGCCAATGTAGGCGGCGCGCACCAGGCCGCCAGCCCCCGGGTCACGCCGTGGCACCACGAGCCGCAGTGCCAGGAATGCATTCGGAAGCACACAAGCCAGCCCGCCCAGCAACGCTGAGTACCCTGACACGTATCCGACCGTTCCCCAAAAAATTACTGCCGTAGCTGCGCCGAGACACAACTGGAGCATCAACACCCGCACGATGGGATGCGCGGTCGAGGCTGCTTCGCGCCCGGCCCCGGCCGTCATTTCAGTTAAGCCTCCGGCATTAAAAACGCCACGTCCATCGGCTAACCGGCGGTGGGTGGCGTCCAGGTTACTGTCTGTCCAAGCAGGCTGGTGCTTAGCCCGCGCATTATAGTGTCGGGATTGATGCAAGGCAACAAACGAGAGCACAACTATTCTCCGGCTTACGCTGACTTTATTGGTCTGCAGCGCCCATATTCAAGGGCATCCGCGCTGATTCTTCCTGATTTGCGGCGCTGGGACCTGCCGCACAGACAGTCGCGAGCCCCTTAATTAAAGTTCGGCGCTGCTGCAACCAAGTGACCGGAAGAAAAAAATGCTGCTTGTAGTAAGCGAAGCGTCGAGAAGGACTCAGCCCGTCATGAACGTGGCGCGCGAGCTTTGTCTTGGCGTCCGCAGTTTCCGTGACGGTGCCGGTCTTGAGCAGCTGCTGTCCGACGAGGGACGCCGCATAGTGCTGTTGAACAAGGGTGATATCCGCCCGGATTCCGTCGCCGCCGTGCGCCGCGCCGCCGGCAGTGCACCGTTTGCGTTGGTCGTTTCCGCCAGCCGGGAAGCGTTCCGGCTCAGAAACCAGGATGCGTTGCTCGATGACCTCGCGAACATTCCTGACACCGAGTGGCTGGGCATGCGCTATTCGGAAGCCGAGTTGCTTGACGCGGCGCGCGCCTGCCGGCGTCGGCTGCTCAAGGCAACACGCGACGACCTTTTGCAGGCGATGGAGGACGGGCAGTTCACGTTGCGTTACCAGCCCAAGGTCGAACGCCGCAGCGACAATGAATGGCTAACTCGCGAGGTGGAGGTGTTGCTGCGCTGGCAGCATCCGCAACACGGCCTGCTCGGACCGCTCGGCTTCCTGCCGGAGCTGGCCGAATTCGGCCTGCTGGGCGATGTCAGCGAGTTCGTGCTGGACAGGGCAGCGGCGCAGCTCGTCGTTTGGCAACAGCAGGGACTCGACCTGAATGGCTGCGTCAATCTCGCATCGAGCCTGCTGACCGACCCGGGGCTTGCCGATGCTTGCGAAAGGATCATGGGCCGCCATGGCATCGATAGTGGCCGGATCACGTTTGAAGTTGCCGAGCAGGATGTTGCAAGTTCATCGGGCCCGCAGATCGAGGCACTTGCCGGGCTGAGATCGCGCGGATTCAGGATTTCGCTGGACGATTTCGGCATCGCGGCCGCATCGCTTGGCACGCTGGCCGAGCTGCCGGTCGATGAAATTAAGATTCACCCCGCCGCGCTCTCGCGGGCGCGGCAAAGTGACGTAGGGCAGAAAATTCTCGCGGCTGTCACAGGCCTCGCGCACAACATCGGCGTCGCTGTCTGCGCGGAAGGGGTCGAGGACTTCCTCACCTGCGAGTTCCTGAAAACGATTGAATGCGACCGGATGCAGGGCTTCCTGATTTCGGAAGCGGTGTTGCCGGAGGAAATCCGGGGCAGTTATCGCGCGGATGGCGATGCTGACGCGGTCCGGGCGTAGCGCTGTCATTGCGAGCCCGCAGGGCGTGGCAACCTCGTTCCGATTGGCAGAGTCAGTGTCCGTGCGAGATCGCCACGGCGCTCTGCGCCTCGCGATGACGGGGGGGGGTTCGGTTACTTGATGTGTTTCAGGATGCCGTCCAATTCGTCCAGCGTGTTGTAACTGATCGTCAGGCGGCCTGCGCCCTTGCTCGTGTGGTCGATGCGCACCACCGCGCCCAGCTTGTCGGTGATTTCCTGCTCCAGGCGCTTTATGTCGGCGTTCGCAGTTTGTTTGCTGCTTTGCTTTTTCGCCGGGCGATCCGACAACATGCGGCGCACCAATCCCTCCGTATCGCGCACCGACAGGCCCTTTTTGATGACCTGGCGCGCGGCATCGAGCTGCTGGGTGGCACTGCTCAGTGACAACAGTGCACGGGCATGGCCCATCTCGAGCTGGCGTTCCTCCAGCAGCGGCTTGACCTTGTCGCCGAGCTCCAGCAGGCGCAGCAGGTTGCTGACCGCCGCTCGCGAACGGCCGACGGAATCCGCCGCCTGCTGGTGCGTCAGTTCGAATTCGCGAATCAGCCGGTCAAGAGCACGCGCTTCTTCCAGCGGGTTGAGGTTCTCGCGCTGGATGTTCTCGATGAGCGACATGGCGATCGCCGCTTCGTCGGGAATATTCCGGATGATCGCCGGGATCTCGTCGAGTTCAGCAATCTGCGCCGCGCGCCAGCGGCGTTCACCGGCGATGATTTCATAGCGCGTGTCCCGGCCTTCGCCCTTGCCTATGGGCCGCACAACGATCGGCTGCACGACGCCTTGTGCCTTAATTGAGCGTGCAAGATCCTCGAGTGTGTCCTGACGCATGTCCACGCGCGGCTGGTAACGGCCGCGCTGCAGGAACTCGACCGGGATATTTTTGAGCTGGTCGCCGCCGTCACCGCCGGCCTTCGCCACCGTGCCGCCGCTGCTGTCCGGCCGGCTTAAGAGCGCGTCAAGCCCGCGCCCCAGTCGCTTCTTCTTTGTCATGCCTGGATCGGACCCCCGCCCCGGTGTGCATTGTTATGGACCATCAACTGCGCGCCTGCCGTCATGCCTCGGCGGCGCTTGGCCGCTGTACGGCCGATGTCCGTTCGTCCTCGCGCCGCAGCACCTCACCGGCCAGCGCCAGGTAGGCGAGCGCACCGCGCGACGACCGGTCATGGTATAGAACCGGACGGCCAAAGCTCGGTGCCTCGGCAAGGCGCACGTTGCGCGGCACGACCGTGCGGAAAACCTTGTCGTCAAAATGCGCAACGAGCTGCTCGGAGACCTCGTTCGACAGGTTGATGCGCGGGTCGACCATTGTCCGCAACAGGCCGAACACTTCGAGGTCCGGGTTCACTGTCGTGCGCACTTTTTCGATGGTGTTCAGCAGCGCGCTTAAACCCTCGAGAGCGTAGTACTCGCACTGCATCGGGATCAGCACGCCGTCGGCCGCCGTAAGCGCGTTGACGGTCAGCATGTTTATCGACGGCGGGCAGTCGATCAGGATGAAATCGTACAGTCCGGCTACCGGCGCCAGCGCTTTGCGCAACTTGAGTTCACGGCCGATTTCCTGCAATAGCGTGACCTCCGCCACCGTCAGGTCCTCGTTGCCGGGCAGCAAGGCGAAATCCCCTTCGGGAACCGACACAATCGTGTCAGCTGCAGTTGCGTCCCCCAGCAGTACGTCGCACGAGGAGCGCTCGAGATCCATCTTGTCGACGCCGCAGCCCATAGTCGCATTGCCCTGCGGGTCCAGATCGACCAGCAGCACGCGCCGGTGCGTTGCCGCGAGCGATGCCGCCAGGTTGACGCACGTCGTCGTCTTACCGACGCCGCCTTTCTGGTTGGCAACCGCGATGATGCGAGTCACTGTATTGTCTCCGCCGCACGCGTCAGCGCGATCGCATGTCGCGAATGCGCTTCTAATCCTGGCACCGTCAGTTCGGTCACGTTGATTTCCCATGTGGGGGAGCGTTGTTGCAACAGCTCGAGTTCCGCGC
>CAZLNH010000010.1:0-9736 GCA_964560775.1 uncultured Woeseiaceae bacterium
TGACTCTGCCAGTTGAAACGAGGTCGCCACGTCGCTGCGCTCCTCGCGACGACGAAGGGACTGCGCTCGTCACGATGACGGGAAGTTTTCATATTGTCTGCGCCACTGTCGCGTCAAGTTTGTCACGATCCACTTCCGGAAAGAACACCGCCGGCAGCGGTGACAATGCCAGCCAGAAGTCGCGCTGGCTCGCCGGTGCAACACCCGGAAAATCGGCGTCCATGCCGAGCAGGTCGTGTATCAGCTGGAAGTGCAGGTGCGGCGGCCAGTTGCCGTTCTCCGGAGGCCGGCCTATGGCGGCGATGGTATCGCCCGGTTGTACTGTTTGTCCGATTCGCAGTTCTCGGGTACTGGCGAGGTCAAGATGCCCGTACAGCGTAAAGAACGCATCGCCATCGCGACTCCGGTGCTTCAGGATTACCATCGGACCGTAATCGAGCTCTTGCGTATTGTTGGCGATAATCTCGACGACACCCGCCAGCGGCGCATTTACCGGTGTCCCTGCCGCACAGAACACGTCGATGCCCATGTGCACGGTGCGGCTTTCACCGGACGTGCCGGCAAAATGCTCATTGCGGTACAGGTTGCGCTGCTCGCCCCAGCGGCCAAACGCGATACTGCTGCCAGCATTACGCATGGTGTCCTCGACCAGGCTGGTAAAACGGCCGACATCAATATGATCGAGGTCCGCACCGAGCGCGCGGCTGCCGGCGCCGAGATCGAGCACAATGGGCCGGCCGTTACTTTCGATGACCGGCGCTGGTGTCAAGGCGGTGCTCGCGAGGTACGCCTGCACCCGTGGTGCTGAATCGACAACAGGCTCCCCGGCACCATATCTTGCCAACCGCTCGGCCACGCGCGCTTCCGGATGGCGGGTCATTGCCGTTCGGGACTCA
This sequence comes from uncultured Woeseiaceae bacterium, assembly GCA_964560775.1. Taxonomy (GTDB): domain Bacteria; phylum Pseudomonadota; class Gammaproteobacteria; order Steroidobacterales; family Woeseiaceae; genus Woeseia. Next base: position 897 of record CAZLNH010000010.1, read on the forward strand.
ATTGGATGGCTCAAGTACGCGGCCGTTCAGTCCGCTGGCCAGTACGCCGTTCTCGCGTGCGACGGTGCCGTTGACGATAACAATATCGAAGCCCTCGGCAAGGCTGAGCGGCTCCGGAAACGTCGCGGTTTCGCGAACGCGGGCCGGGTCGAAGACGAGCAGGTCCGCGCGCATCCCTTCCCGGATCACTCCACGATCAACAATACCGATTACACGGGCTGCAAACGAAGTCATCTTCCGTACGGCTTCTGCAAGCGTCAGCACGCGATCCTGCATCACATATTGTTCAATTATTTTTGCATGGGTGCCGTGACCGCGCGGATGAAAGCCCGTCGGGCTGCCGTCGGAACAGACGCCGACCCACGGACTTTGCAGCAGGCGTGACTGCAGGTCCTCGTTCATGACGAAATATGCGCCGGACGCACCGTCGGGTCCTATGTCATCAATTAGTACATCTTCAAACGGTTTTTCGACAGCGTGCGCGAGTTCCGCGAGTGTCTTGCCGGTGTACGGCCCGGTACCGAGCAGCGTTGCTTCCGGCCCGTTGCGGCGCATGATGCGCTCGCGCAGGTAGTCTTCGAGTTCTTCACGGCGCTCGCGCTTGGCCACCTCGAACTGCTCGCGCGTTTTCGCCCAGACCGGGAATACGATGCCGATGCCGGTGTAACTTGCCGTGTACGGGTACATATCGGCCGTCACATCGATGCCCGACTCACGTGCCTGTGCAATCAAAGACAGCAATTCGTCGGCGCGCGCGGCGCCCTTCCCGTAGACCGATTTCAGGTGCGAGATGTGGACCTTCGCATGCGCGCCCTGGTCCAGCAGTTCGGCGATCGACACCTCGATCTGGTCATCGTCCTCATTGCGCATGTGGCTCATGATCAGGCGGTCGTGCCGGCCAACGACCTCGGCGACTGCGCGCAGTTCGCCCTCACCGGCGTTGAGGCCGGGGTTGTACTCGAGCCCTGTCGTCAGGCCGAATGTGTATCCGAGCGTCTCGTCCAGCATCGACAGCATGCGCGACATGTCTTCCGGCGCCGGGTCCGGCGCGCGCCCGATTCCGGACAGCGTCCGCAGCGTGCCGTGGCCGACGAACATCGCGAGATTCGGACCGAGGTTCTGTTCAGCAACCTGCGAAAGCCACCCGGACAGGACTGCAACTTCCGGACTGGACCCGTCCTGGCCCAGTGATATCGTCGTGACACCCATCGCGAGGAAATTCTCGAAACCCGGTGTTTCGAGCGGGTCGCCGTGTGAATGCAGGTCTATGAAACCCGGCGTTACAACGCGCCCGGCAGCATCGATGCGCCGCTTTACGCGGTCGCGGGCATCGGTGGCGCCAAGTTGTGCATCGCCGACGAACACGATTGTGTCGCCGACGACGGCAACATCAGCATCGACCGCCTCGTTCCCGAGACCATCCAGCACGCGCCCGTTTTCGATCAGGAGGTCGATGCGCTCGTACTGCGGCAGGAAGGACTCCGCTCCGGGCTGGCAGGCGGACAGCAACAACAGCGCGGCAAGCGGGGCGATGCGGTTGGTTGTGGCGGTAGATTTTGGGACGTCGCCACGTCGCTTCGCTCCTCGCGATGACGGGGGGGAGTGCGTCGATAACCCGTCATTGCGAGCCCACCGGGCGTGGCAATCTCGTAACGCCAATGACCTACGGAAGCCGTTATTCACTCGTGTCACCACCCTATCGCACGAACCAACCCGGGATGTTATCGACTTTCGCATTGAGCCTCGACGGCCGGCCCGCGCAGATAGTCGTCACTTTTGTCCAGCCAGTCGTCGCGGCGCGGCGCCCACATGTCCATTTCCTCGACATCACCGACGCAAAGCGCTTCGTGCGGCAGGTTCGCGGGTATGACGATGACCTCTCCGGCACCGACATCGACCGTTTCGCTGCTGTCTTCGCCGAAGCGGAAGCGCAGCACGCCGGAGACAACCTGCGTGATCTGCTCATTATGGTGACTATGCATCGGCACTAAAAAGCCATCCTTGAACCAGATACGCGCCACGGTCATCAGTTCGCCGGTGATGATGCGGCGCTGCATGGATGCATTGACGGTTTCCAGTGGAACAGTATCCCACTTCAGGTGTGCCGAGAGTGCCGGCGCCATTGTGCCCCCCTTTGTATCATGGCAAGTCCGGCGCAAGCCTGACATTGATCACAGTGCGGCGGCAACCGCAACGTCGCACTCACCGCGCGTTACTGTCCCGCTTCAAGGCGCAGGCCGACAACAACCGGGTCGTGGTCCGAGGCCCGCCACGGCACACTGGCGTCGAACAATCCGGCGTCCCGTCCAAACTCCAGGTTGTAATCCATCACCGGTGCTTCGTCAGCGTTGATATGCCAGACAGCGGCGCGTTGCACCTGTGGTTCCAGCGTAACGGATGCCAGCGCATGATCGAGCGCTCCGGACTGCCCGCGATAGACAAACGTATAGGCAGCGTCGCCCGCATTACGCCTCAGCAGGTTGTTAAATCCTGCTGTTTCGAGCGCGCGAACCGGATCTTCACGCAAATAGGCGTTCAAGTCGCCGATGATCAGGTGATCCGGGTCACCGCTGCCCGTCGGATCACTCGCCAGCCAGGCAGCCAGCGATTGCGCGGCGGCAACCCGTGTCCGGTTGCAGTTCGCTTGACCGTCGCCGCGATCCGGATCATTGATATCGTCGCAGGGCGAACCCTTCGATTTGAGATGACTGACGGAAACCGTAAAAAGGCCGCCGTTCGCCAGTAAGCGGAAAGTCTGCGCGAGCACCGGCCGATTGCGGTCATCATTAAAGTTGGGGTCGACACCTTGATCCAGTATCGCGAACGGCCCGGACGCGGAGACACGATCCGCCTTGTACAACAGGCCAACTCGAATCACGTCGCTGCCAATCGTGCCGGTATCGATAAATGACCAGACGCTTCCGCCCGAACGCGCATTCAGGGCATCAACCAGTGTGCTGATGGCGCCATCGTTTTCCAGTTCCATGACGCCGACGATATCGGCATCGAGTTGCAGGAGGGTTTGCACGATCTTGTCCCGCTGGCGGCTGAACTCCTGCACCGAGTCCGCGCCGCGGCAGCTGTCCGATGCATCCGGCCCGCATCGATCGCTGCCGGTGTCGATCGTCGAGAAATAATTGAGCAGGTTGAAACTCGCAACGACGACGTTGCCGCCAACGACAGGCGGCGCTTCGCGGGGATTCAGTGATTCGAAATGTGGTGCCTCGACCGGCAACAGGCGCCAGGTTTCCATGCCGTTGGCGGCGCTGCCGCGACTGTAGCGCAACACGCCATTGATGGCGGTTACGCGGTCGCCTGCGCGCGTCGGCCGTTGTGCCGACAGATAGCGTATCGGGGACCGGTTCTGCTCGAGACCGCCGTCGTCGAGCATCAGGCGTTCCGCCGCAAGGCGCTGTTGCCACGCTGCGAATGCAGTGGCGTCGGGCGCCTCGACATTCGTGAATTGAGACTGCCGCTGCGCGGTTGCAAGGAGTACCTCACCGTAGCGCTCCAGCCCATAGAGGTCCTGGACATACAGATCCGCCGGCACACGAACACGCATGCCCTCGTAGTGTTCGAGGTCGGCAATGGGCTCGCCATCGCTGTTGAAAGCAACCCGCGCCGAGGGCAGCGCAAGGTCAGTCACGCGGACCGCACCATTGCCGACTATCCGGACGCTGTCCGCGACAAGTTGCGTCTCCCCGAAGTGCTCGGTGACGTTACCAACGACCTCGACACGATCGCCGACGCTGATATCGGCCAGGACAAGGTTACGGTCAAAAACGAAAACACCCTCGGAAGTCCGCGGGTCCGTATCGGGCGTTTCAGACTGCAGGAAAAACCCCCCGATACTGTTCAGTTCGTCGCCGTCGTCGTTCTGAAGATCGGCGCTGACGATGCCGGTTACTGTCACAACTTCGCCCGCCAGCGGACTAACCTCGCCACTGCCCTGGATGTCGTGTATACGCACTGTGCCGTCCGGCCCAACCGGCGGGGACAACGCTGGTTCCGCTTCGCCGCCGCCATTGCCGCAACCGCACAACAGCAGAGCAAAGGCGATGATGCAGCGTATCGATGCCAAACCCGGACCTGTCAGACCAACGAGAGCAAGTCGGAGTTATAACAGGTTTTGCGTTGGCTTTTCGAAGCCGTTATCGTGAAATCTCGACAAACGCCGACAGGAATTCGAGACCGCGACGCAGCTGCTGCCGGTCCATGGCTTGCGGCGTAACGCCATGGAAATCGGCGACAACCCAGCGCAATTCGTGCGCATCGCAATAGCCCCATAACAACCGCCCTATCTGCAACACATCACGGTGTGTTCCGCACTGCGGGCAGCATCGCAGATCGCGGCGGCGGCTAAGCGGGAACGGGATAATGTTATCGGCGGTCGCTGGCATGATTTCTCCTGCCGGCGATATTCCGCGAACCGGTGCCCTGCCGGCTGTGATCGGCGTCGCGGCAAACGCCCGGATGCGCCGATTTTTTTCGAAACTGAGACCTGTGCAACGCTCCGTAACCGTGGCAAACGGCATGCCATTGGGGTAAAACAGGGCTCACTTGCCCGGGTCAAAGACGTAACTTCGTAGAGGAGACAGGCGATGCAATTTCGTTGGACAGGAACCCTTTTGCTGGCACTGCTGTTGCCAGCCAGTACGTTCGCGCAAGATGAGTCTGTTTCTTTCCGGTCAACCGCACTGGCACCCGGACTCTTCATGCTTCATGGCGAAGGCGGCTTCGCCGGCGGCAATCTCGGCCTGCTGACGGGCGAGGACGGCGTCATACTGATCGACAACGGCCTTGAGCCCCTGGCGGAAACGATGCTCGCCGCGGTGCAGGACACGGCTGGCGCGCCCGTCGACTTCGTCATCAACACGCATGTCCACGGCGACCATATCGGCGGCAATGCCGCGATGCACCGGCATGGCGCCCGGATCGTCGCGCACGACAACATCCGGCATCGTATGACAGAGTCCGGCGCAGCGGATGATGCTCTGCCCGAGCTGACGTTCTCGGATCAGATGACGTTTCACATAAATGGCCATCGCGCCGAAGTCATGCACGTGCACAGCGCGCACACGGATGGCGACTCGATCATTCATTTTCCCGATGCCAACGTCATACACACCGGGGATACGATGTTCAACGGCCTGTTCCCGTTTATCGATCTCGATTCCGGCGGCAGCGTGGATGGCTTTATCGCAGCACAGACACGCATCATCGAGCTGGCCGATGACGACACGCAGATCATCCCCGGTCATGGGCCGCTGGCCAGCCGTGATGACCTGATCGCTGCACGCGACATGATGGCCGATGCGAAGGCGCGGGTCGGCAAGCTGGTCGACGATGGCCTGTCACTTGAGGCAGTGGTTGCCGCAAATCCGCTCGCCGATTATCACGACGCCTGGAACTGGGACTTTATTACGACGGAGCGCATGACCGAAACGCTGTACCGGGGGCTGAAGGCGCCGCAATGACCGCTTGGCCGGCAGGTGACGGCAAGCGCCGAGGGCGGGACGGCACCGTTCAAATTGCGTAGACTCGGGCCCACAATAACAATCGGGGGATTATTCCAATGGCGGAATCGGAAGCTGAATCCAGGAAAGTCAAGGGCCCGGGCCGGATACAGCGCGCCCTCTCGGCGGTCGAGCGCGTCGGCAACAAGTTGCCGGACCCGGCTATGCTCTTTGTCGGATTGCTCATCATCGTCTGGCTTTTGTCGTGGGCGTTATCCGGTATCAGCTTTGATGTCGTCGATCCCCGGACCGGCGAGCCCTTAAAGATCCTGAACCAGCTGTCGGCGACGTCGCTGACGCAGTTCCTGACCGTCATGGTGACCAATTTCACCGGATTCCACCCGGTCGGTGTGGTCCTCGTCGCCATGCTCGGCATAGGCGTTGCGGAACATACCGGCTTCATTAATGCGGGCCTGCGCGCGATGATGGCTGTAACGCCGGCCCGGGCGTTGACGCCGATGGTGATACTCGTCGGCATCGTCAGCCACACCGCCGTGGACGCGGGCTATGTCCTCGTCATTCCGCTCGGCGGCGTCATTTTCTATGCCGCCGGCCGCCATCCGCTGGCCGGCATCGCGGCTGCCTTCGCCGGCGTGTCGGGCGGATTCTCGGCCAATTTTGTACCGTCTGCGCTCGATCCCATGCTGCAGGGCATTTCGCAAGCGGGCGCGCAGATACTCGACCCAGCCGTGCAGCTGAACCCGCTGAACAACTATTTTTTCACGACGATCTCGTCGCTGCTGATCATCGGGCTCGGCTGGTACCTGACCGAAAAAGTCGTCGAGCCGCGACTGCAAAGCAATGAACTTGACGGCAACCTCGAAGACCTGCCCACGATGGAAGCGCTGGAAGGTACCGAGCGCAAGGGTCTTCGCATGGCGCTGATCGCGATGTTGGTCGGTATCGTCCTGCTGGTCGTCACGGCGATTCCTTCCGGGTCCGCGTGGCGTTCGCCGGACGGCGACCTGACAGCCGGTGCGGCACCGCTGATGCAATCGATCGTGCCGCTGATCTTCCTGATGTTCTTGCTGCCGGGTGTTGTTTACGGCATCTCGGCTGGCACCGTGAAGAGCTCGCGCGACATTATTCAGGGCATGACAAAGGCGATGACCGGGATGGGGTATTACCTCGTCATCATGTTCTTTATCGCGCAATTCATTTATGCATTCAGCCAGTCGAACCTCGGCGTCTTGCTCGCACTGGAAGGGGCCGCGGTATTGCAGGCCCTGGCTCTGCCTGGAGCAATTACGATCACCGGCATCGTGTTGCTGACCGGGTTCATCAACCTGTTCGTGGGCTCCGCATCAGCCAAATGGGCATTGCTTGCGCCGATCTTTGTTCCAATGCTGATGCAACTCGGCATCTCGCCCGATCTTGCACAGGCTGCGTACCGGGTCGGCGACTCGAGCACCAATATCATCACGCCGCTGATGCCGTACTTCCCGCTGGTCGTCGTGTTCTGCCAGCGCTACGTGAAAAGCACGGGTATCGGCACCGTGACTGCAATGATGTTGCCCTACTCAGTGACATTCATCGTTACGTGGACGATATTCCTGCTGATTTACTGGGCAATCGGCCTGCCGCTGGGACTGCAGTCGAGCTATACATACCCGGCCTGATGACGGACATTCTCGCGCGAGGGGCGTGACCATCAGTCATTGCGAGCCCGAAGGGCGTGGCTATCTCGTGCCGCTTGGCAGAGTCATTGTCCGTGCGAGATCGCCACGTCGCTGCGCTCCTCGCGATGACGGGGTGCTACCCGCCTCGCGATGACGGGGTGCTGCGCTCCTCGCAATGACGGGGTGCTACCCGCCTCGCGATGACGGGGTGCTGCGCTCCTCGCGATGACGGGGTGCTACCCGCCTCGCGATGACGGGGTGCTGCGCTCCTCGCGATGACGGGGTGCTGCGCTCCTCGCGACGGCGGTTCCGCCGCGGTCAGCCGCGAACCGCTTCCTGTACGGCGCGGTGCGCCTGGGTGATGGCCGAATTCGTCGTCGCCTCGACGCCGGCGTCCGAGTTGGCAATCGTGATGCGTCCGTGCGGGCGCCGTGCCCTCGCCCACGGCGTCTTTTCCGGGTCCGGCCAATCAGGCTCCCACAGCAGGTCGTTGCTGTACGAATAGCCGTGCGCCCAGCGATTGACGGTGATGGCGTGGATGTCGCGTTCGGCATCGAAGCCGGCGCCGGACAGGGCCTGGTCGAGCTGGTCGCGTACATGCTCCTCGTACACGGAGAATGGCGTGCCAAGCAGGCGGCGGCGGCCTTCGCGCCATTGTTCCGGGCCGGTGATGTCCGGCGAGTGGTGCACATGACACATGTGGAGCACCATCGGGTCGTCCGGTGAGCGGCCGAATGCATAGTCGCCAATGGAGACCGGGTAATCCAGTTCGACCTGCTTGTAGAAGTCGTTGGTGTAATAGACGAAATCGAGCCCCAACTCGGCAAACGGCCGCCAGTTCGGCACCAGCACCTTGGTGTAGGTCAGCGGCACCTTGACGTTGTAGGCGAGGCCTTCTTTTTGCGCTGCTGGCAACTCGGGACACAGGTACGGCACTGCGCTGTTGTAACATGCCATGATGCAACACCTGGCGCGCACGGTGCGCGTAACGCCGCGATGCACGTAGGTGACGTCGACGGCGCCCCCGTCGGGTGTATGGCCGGCGTGAACCACCGTGCTGTTCAGCCGAATGCGCGTGTCCTGACCGCGCAGGTCAAGCTTTGAGTAATCGACGCGCGTTGTCACGACGTCTTCCATCGTTTCGCCGGGCACGGCCTGAGGCAGAAGCGCGCGAACGAGCAGACGTGCCACCGATGCATTGCCGTCAGGGAAGTGGAAAATATAGGGCTCATCTCCCCGATATCCGGTGCGCGGCAGCGTGTGCGTCAAGCCGGGCATGCCGCCGTCGTACGACTGGACCGACGTTGCCGGAATTTCATCGATGCCGACGCACCAGAAGCTCATGCCCCAGCGACGGTAGATTTCCAGCACCTGCTGGTCGACACCGACGATATCCTTCAGATATGTGTAATAACTCGTTTTCTTGAGCTTCTCGTACTTTTCGTCGAACGTGAGCCCGGGGAGGTAGTCGCGTTCCTCGGTCTGTACACGAACAAAGTCGCGCCTTGCCTGATCCGACATAGGCGCCTGGTCCGCGAACGCCTGCCACGGAATCTTGCCGTAGCCGGTGACGAGTTTCTGTTCGCTGAAGCTGTGCCGGTCGAAAAGAATGCCCTTGCCGAGTCCCATCGATGAATAGAGTTCCTGGTGATAGGCGTCGTAGAACTTGTCGGTGTCGATGCCGATGTCGACCAGCAGGTCTTTC
>CAZLNH010000011.1:0-18672 GCA_964560775.1 uncultured Woeseiaceae bacterium
CAGACAGTGTCCGTACAGCGTGTCATCGACAGTCGAACGCTCGGGCAGGTCATAGTAGGAATCCTCCTCCGGATTGAGAGGCCGCCCCTCGAGGAAAGCCACCCGCTCGTCCAGCACGCCGGTATCGCCGGTAGTCATCACGTAACGGCTCGCGGCGAGCGGCAGCCACAGGTAATCATCGGAACAACGGGTACGCACGCCCCGCCCCGATGGCGGATGCCACCAGTGCTGAACATCCCCGGCCTGGAACTGGCGGCTCGCACACAGCAGCAGCTGGTCGCGCAGCAGCTTGGGTTCGGTATGCACCAGTGCCATAACGTCCTGGAGCTGATCGCGGAAGCCGATGGCACCGCCGGACTGGTAGTAGCCGCTGCGACCCTCAAGCCGGCTGGCAATAACCTGGTATATCAGCCAGCCGTTGCAGAGCACGTTGACCGACGGATCTGGCGTGCAAACCTGGACAGCCCCGAGGATTTCCTTCCAGTGTTCCGACACCGCTTGCAGCACCCGTCGAGCCCCTTCGGCGCTGCGGGATCGCTGCACCAGGTGGCTGACATCGCCGCCGCCGGGGACGCCGCCCAGGCCGAGCCTGAATATGATTTCGCGTTCCTCGCCGGCGGCCAGATCGAACGGAACCTGAATCGCGGCACACGGATCAAGCCCTGCACCAACGCGACCGGACAAGTGCTTGCGCCCCAGCGCGGCAGGATTCGAAAGAGTGCCGTTGCGGCCGATGAACTCGGTGCGGTCGCAGGTAAACGTGCGGTTGACTTCGTCCACATCGAAAAACGCGACCCGCCCGGAAAACCCGGTGTTGTAATGCGCGCGCGCGTAGAGTGCTCCGCTCGATGGGTCAACCTGGGTGACCACGTGCATGGCCGACCGGGGCCGCAAGTCGCCGAGCACCCATTCCACGTAACCGATCGTGGAGAGACGACGGGCCCGGCCCGAGAGGTTGCGTACTTTGAGCACGGAGTACTTCACGGCCGCATCGTGGGCCACGTAGACCAGGAGCTCCGAGGCAATGCCGGCCTCGCTGTGCTCGAAGACGCTGTAGCCAAAGCCGTGCCGGCTGACGTAGGGCGACGCCCCGCGCCGTGGCAGGGGGGTCGGTGACCAGCATTGCCCGCTCTCCTCGTCGCGCAGGTACATCGCTTCGCCGCTCGGATCGCCAACGGGATCGTTGTGCCACGGAGTCAGGCGGAACTCGTGCGCGTTTTCACCCCAGGTGTAGCTCTGGCCGCTCTCCGAGATCACGCTGCCGAACTGCGGATTCGCGAGCACATTTACCCACGGGGCTGGCGTCACCTGGTTGGCAGTAGTGGTGATGACGTACTCACGTCCACCGGGCGTGAAACCACCGGTGCCGTTCGACAGGATCAGCTCGCGGGAGGGCGGGTCGACGGGCGTGCTGTCGTCGTTGGGCTTCGTCGGCACGAACGGTTTGACCCGTACCTTCGGTGAGACCGCGCGGTTGACCTGCTCGGCCAGTAACCCGTGGCGGTCGTTGAGGACGATGCGGGCAACGCTCGCGAACAGTATCCGATCCTCCTCGGATATCTGCTCGGCGGAACGCACGAAGATGCCGCCCGACCGATCAAAGGTCTGGGTTTCAAGACCGATCGCGACCAGGTCGTGAATTCTTTCCTGCAGCTCCTGGCGATATCCGGCCCGGTCTTCGTTCCAGATCACGAGATCCACCGCCAGCCCTTTCAACCGCCAGTAGGCATGCGCCTGGATCAGCTGCCTGACCAGCTCAATGTTGGCCATGTCGCCGATTCGCACCAGCACGATCGGCAGGTCACCGGAAATTGCATAACCCCATAGCCCCGACTGTCCGCGCCGGTTCTGCAGCAGTACTTCGCTGTCCGCGCGCATCGAGCCATGTGCATAAAGGATCGAGTTCGCAAGGCGTCCATACAGCTGCGCCTCCGCGTCGCTGGCGTTAATCTGGCGCAATACCACCTGCGCGTGGGTCCATGCCAGGTCGAAGACGCGGTCAGCGAGATGGCGATCCTGGTACTTGTCAACCAGCACCAGGGCGGCGTCGCGCGACTGTGCCACTCCGAACACCAGGTCGACGGTGACGGACTGGTCCGCTTCGAGGACGATCGGACAGCGCATGGCAACCGCCGGGTCCAGCACGGCGCCCTGCGTTCCTGACAGCGGTGAAGCATCATCGAGGGCCAGTGGATTTGCCGCCGACCGGCCCCGGCCGATGAAGCGCGACCTGTCGGTTTCGTAGGACACGTCGCCGGAGCGGGCGTCGTGCACGGCCAACCCGTGAAACATCAGGGCGACGGGCTCGTCACGGGATCGCGGGCGCCGCGAGCAGAGAATGGCGCGGTGCGAGTCGACAATCTCGGTCTGCACGAAGAGGTTGCTGAATGCCGGATGCTGGGCATCGGCGTCCGGAGGTGCCAGAACGACCTCGGCATAACTGGTGAGTGCAATCTTCTGCAACCGCGTCGAACGATTGGTGATACGCACACGACGCAATTCGATATCGTCTTCCGGGGAAATGACGATCTCGGTGTGGGTATCGAAGTTGCCGTCGCGCCGGCGAAACTCGGCCCGGCCTTCGGAGAAAATGGCCTCGTAAGCACCGGCCTTTTTCAGCGTGGGCTGGTGGGCGCTGCTCCAGAGGGCGCCGCTCTTCCCGGCCTCCTGCAGATAGCAAAACGTTCCCCAGTGGTCGCGGGTAACGTCTTCGCGCCACCGGGTCAGGGCGAGCTCGTTCCATCGGCTGTAGCCGCCGCCTGCCTGGGTCACCATCACGTGATAACGGCCATTCGACAGCAACTGCACCTCCGGGACCGGCGTTGCCGGATCACTGACCACCCGGATCGGCGTGTGCATTGCTCGCTCTTCGGATTCGACGCTACTCGTCGCTTCGAGGTGGGCATAAATCGCCGACGCCCTCGGAATCCGTTCCTGCAACAACAACAGCGTGGCTTTGAACAGAGGATCCGACATGAAACGCCGCTGCATGGGACGATTTCGCAGCCGGGACAGCAGGGCGAGCAAGCTCATACCCTGGTGATGCGCCATGTAGGATCGCACCAGTACATAGTCGTTACCGCGCCGTTGCCGCAACGGGGTGAAGTCGAGCGCTTCGTAGAACCCGTAGCGGCCCTCCGCACCCGCGGCGCTCAAGCGTTGCAGGTTTTGGCTTGCTTCCGCCGGAGCCACCATCAATGCCATGGCCGAGGCGTAAGGTGCGATGACCAGGTCCTGGTCGAGTCCGCGTTTCAGGCCCAGCGCGGGCACGCCGAATGCCCGGTACTGGTAGTTGAGATTCAGATCCCGGGTGCTGTAGCCGGACTCTGACATGCCCCAGGGCACGTCATGCTGCTGGCCGTGCTCGATCTGCCGCGCCACCACCGCCCGGGAGGTCTGGTCGAGCAGGGTATCCTCGTACACCGGCATCACGAGCTGCGGCATCAGGTATTCGAACATCGAGCCGCTCCAGGACAGCAACACCGGCGCGCCGCCGGCGGTGGTCAGCGATCTTCCCAGCGCGAACCAGCTCTCCTGGGGCAGCTGCCGCTGCGCAATGGCGACGAATACGCCAAGGCGGGCCTCGGAAGCCAGCAAATCGTAGCGGCCGGCATCGCGGCGTCGCTCGTCGACGCTGTAGCCGATGCAGAGCAGACGCGCCTTCGCGTCATAGAGAAAGCCGAATTCCATGCCGGACAACTCATCGCACGTCCGCGCCAGGCGCTGCAGGTCGGCAATGCGCTGCCGGGCACGCCTGGCACCGAGGCGCAACTGCGATTGCGTCGATACCCGCTGATCCGCCAAGTCATGCTGCAGCACGGCAACCTCTTCAAGGCTTTTGTCCAGCACCGATAGTTCACGCAGGGTTGGGACGGCATTCAGGCCGGAAACAGGCGGTTCCTCCTCCAGCGCCGCCCACGGCACGAGAAAAGCAAGCTCATCGAGCAGCGTCGCAACCTGGCGGCAAAGCGCTTGTGCCCACCAGGCGGCCTCGGATTCGGCAACGGTAGTCTCTGCCAGTGCTTCGGCGGATTGCACGAGCTCCGTAAGCAGCGCCAGCCAGGCCGTCACATCGGCGGGGGGCGCCTCAAGGGCAGCCGCCACGGCATCCTGAAAACGCGCCATGGCACCTGGGGAGCCGGCGCCCCGGATCTGCGCCAGAACATCCGCGGTGTCGTCGAGTCCGTCGAGCCAGCGCTTATCCAGCACCGGCGCATCGATGAGTTCCAGCAGCCCGGGGCGCAATGTCAGCAGGTGGCCGGCGAGGTTTCCGCTGTCGACGGTCGAGACGTATATCGGTGGGAGTGGCTGAAGCGACTGCGTGTCATACCAGTTGTAGAAGTGGCCCCGATAGCGCTCGAGTTTTAACATCGATTCGAACGTCCGGCTCGAGCGTGCGATCAGCGTCCCGGCAGGGATATAGCCGAAGTCCCACGCCGCGAGGTTCGCCAGCAGAGCCATCCCGATGTTGGTGGGTGAGGTGCGGTGCGCGAGTACGGGATCGCGATCCTGCTGGTAGTTGTCCGGGGGCAGCCAGTTATCGTCGGCGCCAACGCAGTCCTCGAAAAACGCCCATGTCTTCCGCGCGATCCTGGCGAGAAAGCGCTTTTGCTCGTCGGTCGGGAGCGCCTCGCGGCGGCGCACCGGCCGACTTAACCACCACGTGACCGCGGGTGACACCAGCCAGAGTACGAGTAGCGGTCCGGCCGCCAGCAGCGCCGGCGGATTCACGTACGCGAGCAATACTGTGGTGCCAATCGCCAGCACCGGCGCGAACCACATAATGCCGAAGGAGGCTGCGATGCCATGGCGCTTTAGCCGCTCCCGGTCGCCGGACGGGTTCCAGGCCAGCAGCCGCCTCCGGGTCACCAGCAGCCGCACCAGCGTGCGCAGGATGGCATCAAGACTGTAATACGCTTCGTATGGCAGCGTCGTCAGGTATAGCCCGGCCTGGGCGAGCCGCAACCGGGCCGCCATAGCGGTGGCGCGCAGATGCTGCCCGAGGTGCATCGTGTTTGGCTTGCGAAACAGGTCGAGCAGCAGCGCCAGCAGCGAAGGGATCAGGACAACGCCAAGCACTACCGGCGTCCACAGCCAGGTCGAGGGCAGCACGGCCCAGCCGAGCAGCAGCAGCAGGGTGAGCGCCGCCGGCACGAGACTGCGGCGAAGATTGTCCAGAAGCTTCCAGCGCGAATGCGCCGACAGCGGGTTTTTCTGCAGCTGCCCCCCGGAACCCGGCACCCAGGGCAGCAGCCAGGCGGCGACCTGCCAGTCGCCGCGAATCCAGCGGTGACGCCGGGCTACGTCGTCGGCGTAGCTGACCGGATGCTCTTCGTACAGCTGCACGTCGCTCAACAGGCCGGCTCGCGCGTAACACCCCTCCAGCAGGTCGTGACTCAGGATCCGGTTCTCCGGGAAACGGTCCTTTAATGCCCGCTCGAAGGCATCTACGTCGTAGATGCCCTTGCCGATGAACGATCCTTCCCCGAATACGTCCTGGTAGACGTCCGATACCACCCGGGTGTAGGGGTCGATGCCCGTATCACCACCGAACAGGCGTGCATAGCGCGATGGACTTCCATCGGGCAGGCTGGTACTGACGCGCGGCTGCAGGATGCCGTAACCCGACAACACCCTCCCAAGATCGGAATCGTAGACCGGACGATTGAGCGGATGGGCCATGGTCGCGACGAACCGCCGCGCCGCATCGCGTGGCAGCTGGGTGTCGGTGTCGATCGTGATGACATAGCGTACGTTCGCCAACACCGCGGTGGTGCCGACCACCAGTGAGAAGCCTTTGCTGTTGCCTTCCCGCAGCAGCAGGTTAAGGTCAGCGAGCTTGCCGCGTTTACGCTCGTGCCCCATCCAGATCTTATCGTGAGCATTCCAGCGCCGCGGACGGTGAAAAAGAAAAAATACGTCGTGGCCGTTAGCGGCGTAATGATTGTTTAATCCCTCGATCCGATTGCGTGCATGGGCCAGCAGCGGCGCATCGCCTGGCAGCGTTTCCTCGCGCGCGTCGCGAAAGTCCGTGAGCAACCCAAAGTGCAGGTTCGGCTCACGATTCGCGAGATAGCGCACCTCCAGCGCATCGACCAGCTTGTCGACGTCGTCGGTGCTGGTGAACAGAGTCGGAATCACGACCAGAGCGCGTGACGCCGGCGGTATGCCCCTCGAAAAATCCATGCGGGGCAATGGACGCGGCGTCGCCAGCAGCGTTGCAAGCCAGTTGACGGTGCTGACGGCCAGCTGGCCCGCTACCAGCAGGAACAGCAGGCCCAGGCCCGGCAGCGCCCACGTGTCCACGCCATCTGCCCATGAGCGGTACAAAAGGCCACCGCTCAACAGTACGGTAATCAGCAGGATGGACCCCAGGTACACTGTGACCGGATGCCTGCCGGGCCAGCGCCACAAAGTTGCCGCTGGCGAACGGCTGACGCGCGCCGACTGCTCCAGGTCGGTAAGCCCCCGATCGACCAGGTAGTAGCCGACATGAGCTGTCCTGTCGGTGGCTCCACAACGGCCGGCTCCTTTGCGCGCCAGTTCGACGGCGCAGCGTGCTACGTCGACCTCGCCCAAGGCGCCGGTCCTGGCCACGTTTTCAACGACGTGGCGGTAGCCATCACGGCTGGAGAAATCCATGGCCAGGTATGTTCCGCCCGGGTCCTTCCCGAGCTCTTTCTCGACCAGGCTCAGCGACTCGACGAACTCCTGCCAGTCTATGGTGCCGATGGCGCGCAGGCTGCCGATGCTGTTGCTTACCGAGACCTGGTCGGCGGCCTGTTGCTGATTGCCGGCGCGCACAAGTTGCTCGATGTTCTGGCCGGACTCGGCCAGCCGCTGCTCAATCCACGTGAGCGGCAGGGCCAGCGCCGGGCCATGTCCCTGCAACTGACGAGTGAGTTCCGCCACGAAGGGTGTGCTCATCGGCGGGCCGGATCGCGCCATATCGGCGATCACCAGGATCAGGTTCTTCGGATCGCTCCGCGCCATGTCCATGAGCTTGTCAGACCAGTCCAGCGCCAGTTCCTGGTCAACTCTTCCGTCCGCAATTCTGGTGGCGACACGGCGCAGGTTCTCGATCAATGCCAGCCGCAGCATGATGGGAATGGCCCAGAGCTCACCAAGGCGGAGGGTCGCGCCCGCCTGGTACGCGGCGACGAACCGGCTCAGGATCTCCGGGTCCACACGTCCGTCGCCGTGCGCAATAGCTTCGAGGGCGATGTCGTAAACTCGTGGCAAGCAGGCGGACGGCCCATCCACGAGGCTTGGCAGCTCCCGGCTATAGCCCTTCGGCAAGTGGCGTCTTGCAGTACGAATCTGCTCTTCGACAAGATAGAAGTTGTCGAGCAGCCATTCGCCCGCCGGGGTAATGCGATGATGGACGGCGACCGCGGCGGTCAACGTCCGGCAGGTGGTGAGCAGCACGCTCTCATTCGCGGCCAGGCGTGACAGCAGTTTCTCAGGCACGCGCCCCGTGCTCACGTGATGGATCGAGGCCAGGCGCGCGCCATGCTGTTCCATCTGATCCGCGCTGAACAGCTCCGCGCGCAATGGCGCATCCGCGGCAGGCGCTGCCGCGCTGGTGATCACGGGTCCGGCGTCGACAGACCGGCTGCGGTCGATCCAGCGACGGTAGAGCCCGCGGGTCCTTGAACTTCTACCCACGCCGATCTCCGGGTTGTCGGAACTGGGATCGGCCGGGCACGACCCTTGCGAAACTTTATGTCGTCGCGGGGTAGCTGCTTCGCGCCGTCCCCGCCATTGGCGCGCTGCGGGCTAGCATGCGCCGAGTGTCGTCAGTGAGAAGCTCCTGCCAGGCCGAGCGCGGTTCGCCCCGACCACGATGTCAGAGCCGGCCGGGAGATCCAGTGTGAAGCAGGCATTCGCGTTGACGTTCGGAATAAATTTCAGGCCATCGATGCCCGGCGGCACCACACCCAGTCGAAACACAAGACGCGTTGATGAAGAGAGCTGCAGCGTATCGGAAGGCTCCAGGCCATCGCCGGCCCAGGATGCGAAGCCGGTTGAGCTGTCGATCCTGCCGTCATAAGCTGTCCAGCCGTTGCCGCCTGCCGTAACGCGCATCTGCCACTGGCTGCCTGGACAGTTCTTCCACAGGGCGACGCCTGCTTCCGTCGACGGGTTGAGGCCCGGGTCACCACACGCCGCATCCGCCGGAGGCGGTTCCTCCGGAACATCCGAGCACGACAGTCCGCTCTCGAGAAGCAGATTCGACGACGGTACCCGCTCTTTCAGGGGACCGTAGAAAACAGGCGTCCCGGCGGGGGACTGCAGCGTCAGGCAGTGACGCGTGGATCCGGCGCCCGGGATCAGGTTGAAGCCCTTCAGGCGCGCATTGGCCTCATTGACCTGGAAGACGAGTGTCTTTGGATCGGAAAGGTCAAGCACGTTGCCCCAACCCACACTGTTCACAGTGTCGATGGGCGCATCCGCCGCGACCCGGCCCTCGAATCGCTCGCTATTTCCGCCTGCGGAGAATCGGACCCGCCAAACACCCTGGTAGCATTCCCTCCATGCGAACACACCGCGGTCCACTGCCGCGTTTATCGAAGGCTGGCCGCAGGCGTAAGGCACTCCGCGACCTGGCGCCGTTGCAACCAGGCTGCCGGTTTCGGTCGCTGTGTAAAAGGCATTCGCGGCGACATTGCTGTGATTCTCGATGGAGCCGTCCGGCCACCGGATCGACACGTTCGCCACATTGGCGCCGCCGAGCCCGAAGTGAATCCGGCCATGGTTTTGCGACCAGCGATGGTAGCCACCATCAACGACACGCGTCTGCGTGACACCGTTCGCCGTGACCTGGACGCGGGCACCGACGGCCTCCCGGGTGCCGCGTGTGCCCACGAGGTCCAATTGCAGCCAGCGATTATTATTGCCGCGGTTGCGAAAGAGATTGCTCGGGCCGCCGAAATCCTTCGGACGCAGGTTGAAGCCGTTGTTTACGAACAGATCGAGAAAGCCGTCATTGTTGTAGTCCGCAGTGACAACACTGTCGGCGGTTCCGGCGCCATCGGCAACATTCGTACCGATCGGCCCTCCCGCGCCGCCGGCATTGGGCACGAGCGTGAAGCGCCCGGTTCCGTCATTGTCGTAGTAGCGATTGATGATGTTGGACGCGCCGGTGCGGCAGGCGATGTAGAGGTCCATGTCCATGTCGTTGTCGAAGTCGCCGGCAACGGCACTCACGCACGACATCGTC
Organism: uncultured Woeseiaceae bacterium; assembly: GCA_964560775.1. Taxonomy (GTDB): domain Bacteria; phylum Pseudomonadota; class Gammaproteobacteria; order Steroidobacterales; family Woeseiaceae; genus Woeseia. Next base: position 9,224 of record CAZLNH010000011.1, read on the forward strand.
TCGTCCAGACCGGAGCCTGCCGTCGCCTCGTTGAACGAACTGCCGTCGTTCATCTTCAGCGTGGGCATACCGCCTTTGTCGCCGGCCCACATGCCGGTGGTCTTCAGGCCGGTGATGTCCCGCTGGTTAGCTGCGATCTGCAGGTACGCCTCGCTGAACACCTGCTTGCCGTTCCCGTCGACGGAATCGATGATGAACACCCAGCGCGGCGTATTCGAAGAAACGTCATAGCCAATGCGAAGCGCAGGATTCAGCGATGGGTTAGACGGCGGGACGCCCCGTACGGCCGGATTGTTGTGGTCGAGGGTAAACGGATTGGTGGACACGAGATTCTGCCCGTTCGCACCGACATATATGCGATCGAACCGGGTCGGGCTATCCTCCGAGGTCCCACTGCGGTTCCAGTCCAGGTTGACGGTGACGGAACCGGCGCTGACAAAATTCAAGCCCTTGTTTCCGTTGGACAGCAGGGCCTCGACGCTTCGTGCAGAGGCCTGGGTGGCGCCGGAAGGACGTAGCTGCGTGCCGCTGATCAGGAACACGTCCATTTCCCCGTTATTGTCGAAGTCCGCCACGATCGAGTCCGCGACCGACTGGACCACGGGGAATGCCGAGGTGATGTTGATCAACGGATAGGAGGACGCGCTGTAGATCCTGCGCGGGAACCTCGCATCGTGCGCACAGACTATGTCGAGCTGGCGATCGCCGTTGACGTCGAGGAGATGTCCGTACTGCACCCGGTCGCAGACCACATTCGACCCGATTGTCGTATTGACGAAGCCTGTCGACGTTTGCCGGAACAGCTGTGCAACGCCGCCGAACTGGATGGCGATGAAGTCCATGCGCGAATCGCGGTCGTAGTCGAGCCACATTGGCAGCCGACCGCCGACGTTGTTGACCGCGACGCCCAGCGCCGCCGTGCGATCAACGAGGTCGCCACGCTCGTTGACCAGAAACTGCATGTCATTGCCCGTGCCGGTCGTGACAAGCAGGTCCTGGTCGCCGTCGTTATCGAAATCCGACCAGGTCCCGCCGTGTGTATCGGCAAAGGAGCGGTTTACCCACGGGACGACCTGCTGGTCGACGGATTGAAAGGTACCGTCGCGCATATTGACGTACACGGTCGGTTGCTTGCGGTGATTGCTGACGAACAGGTCGGGGTAGCCATCGCCGTTCAAATCGCCCCACGACGCGCCATAGCTCTCGGTAGCCTCGTCCACACCGGCGAAACGGGCGAGGTCGTCGAACTGTACGGAGGCGAAGACAGCTGCCGGGTGAAGCAGCGCGACATATAACATCACAACCGCGCGAAAAAACCGCTTTCGCGTGGCAACGCCGGAGCTGCTCATGACCCTGCTTTCCTGAAAAAACTGCGTGCGAAAGGAAAGCGAAAACTAGGCGAAGAGGCTTCTTTCGGTCTGTTCGATAACGCACATATAACCGCGGTTTGGCACTCGCAGCAGCCAGAGCAACTGCTCCCAAGGCGCTCCCATTGCAAACCTGGATGACGGACGGTTCGCAGGCCGCAAACGCAAGGCCCAGTGCACTGATTATTGCGGCGGCTAGTCCAAATTTGAGGTCACACGAATGCCCTGACCGGGTTGCAGGTTATCACCTTCGACGAATTGGAATCCTCCGAAAATTCTATCGCGTCGGTTGGGGAAGTCGCGTAGCCTCCTTTATATGAGTGCCGCTGCCGGTAGCGCTGGTAGCCAGTGGAGGAACGCTGAGCGTCGAAAACACTCGGAGATTCGAATCATGCTTTGGTTCTGGTTTGGTGTCATGTTGCTTACTGCTGCCTTGGTTGTCGCGTTGCCAATGTACAGAGTAACGAGGCGCTGGTCGCCAGATCTCGCGTCGGCGATATTTACAATGATCGCTGTGCCTGTAATCGTCTACACGGCAATCGGAATGCCATCGACACCAGAATCGATGGACGGTACGGAAAGGACGATCGAAGCTCTCAATGAGCGCCTGCAAACAAGCCCAGAAGATATTGAAGGCTGGAGATTGCTCGGGCGATTTCAAGCGCAAAAAGAAGATTATGCGGCCGCCGCTTTGGCGTTCGAGCGTGTGGTGGCACTTGAGGAGGCGCCGAGTGGGCAGTCCCTTGCGGAACTCGGTGAAGCGCTACTTATGGTGGCGGGACCTGAAGGATCCGAGCGTGCCAACTCGTTGTTTGAATCTGCACTGACGCTTGAGCCGACAAACCAGACTGCATTGTTTTATGGCGGCATCGCAGCGAGCGAAAGGGGGGAAAGCCTGTTGGCTGCAAATCGATGGGAGACACTGCTGGCGATTACGCCATCGCCTGAATTGCAACAAATACTGCTTGAGGGAATTTCCACCTGGCGGAAGCAGGGCGAGTTGGCGGCGCAGGCACCGGAGATGCGTGGCCGCGTTCTGGAAATAACCGTGTCATTAAGCGCCGATGCAGAAGGAGCCGTCGCTCCCGATGACACTGTATTCATCATCGCTCGAGATCCGAGCCACCCCGCACCACCAATCGCTGTCGCAAGGCGAACTGTTGCGGAATTGGATGAGCGTATAACGATCAGCGATGCCGATGCGATGTTGCAAGGCCGCTCGTTGTCCGGGTACGACGAGCTGGAAATAGTTGGAAGAATATCCTTGTCCAACGAACCCATGGCGAAAGTTGGGGATTGGTATGGCGAGCGGCAAATTTTTTTCCCGAATAGTGATCTCGTCAATCTGGTCATCGACAAGCAGGTACAGTGACCGTACACACTCCGTGCGCCGAATCTTCCCATGCCCGCCGAAGTGTGGAAGTATGAGCCAACAGGCGTTCGATCTTTCGCCCGAGTGGGGGAGCCGAAGAAATGAACACGTTGCGTAAGCTATCCCTTATCGCTCTGGCAATGGCGGGGCAGAGTTTTAGTGGCGCTGTAATCGCGGAATGCTATTACGGATCAGATAGATACTCAAACGGCACCGTACTTTGTCAGGCGGGTCTCAGAATGCAGTGCCAGGCTAGTGAGGAAGGAGAGCCCTCATGGGTCTCGATGGAGCAGCAGTGCGACATCCCCGCCAATGGGATTGACGGCGAAACGAAACACAACAACCCTGTTGATGCCGGGTCGCGCGGCTACAAGACCGGGGAAGACGCTTCTGTAGCGGCTTCGAAGCAACCGGCAAACCCGGACAAGGCGATCGGTGACGATGACGAAAGTGTAGCAGTTGCGCCTTCTCACGAAACGCTGCCAGGCGCTAGTCCTGGCGCAGGTCGTGGATTGGTGATAAAGGTTTTATGGGCCACGTACGGGCGTGATGGGCATACCTGCGATGCCTCGCCTTTTGTGATGCAACGTTGTAACGGCGAGGCATCTTGCGAGCTGGCGATAAATGCCGAGGCTTTTTGTAAGAATTCCTATTCCGGACGCGCGAACCTGCTGAGTGTGTATTGGACCTGCACAAATGGCGAACAATCCCTGGTGAAATCTCCGATGTACGGTCAGGACAGGACTGAGTTGACATTGCAGTGCCGCGAGGAGTCTGCACGGTAGATTCGATCGAGGCGAGGGCTCCCCACTCTGGGACAGGTCATTAAATCTTCCTCGTTGCTGTATCGCCAAATTGCGCTCCGACTCCAGCGCAACCGGACTCGAAGGGTGGTCAGTCGCATCCCTTTCTGCTTCCGCTGCGCAACTCCTGGCGCTTGCTCCCCCGCTTTCACGACAGTGAATTTTAGTATGCGAGTGAGTTCTTTCGACTAGACCATTTCATTAGAAACAATGAGTCTCGTCAGTTCAGTGATTGACTACGCCTGACCGAATGTAGTAATAGATCATTAGCGAAAATGTTTCCGAATTTTTGCTGTTCGTTTCGTAAGAACCACACGGGCGAAAACTAGGGGGAGAACGGCATGAGAGCACTGACAGGATCACTGGCAGCCCTTGTATTTGCGGGACTGATCGGTGCAACACCAATGCTAGTCTCGGCGCAATCCACGGCCGATGAGTCTTTCGATGGCGCATGGCGGTACTACGTTTCCTGCGCGGGTTGTCACGACGACGACGGGTCAGGCGTCTACGCCTTCGGCCCCCCGCTCAAGGGCAACGCATTTGTGCAAAACGCCCCGGCCTCGGTAATTATTCAAGTAATCCAAAAAGGAAGAAATTACGAAGAACGAAATCACCTGGCATATGTTGGTATGCCGGCATTTCATTACATTCGTGGTGGGGAAGCAGAGGCCCTGGTCAGTTACCTGAAGGGCGAACTGCAAAATGCAGAGGGGGACGAGTGATGCTTAATTCCAAGGTCGAAATGGCAAAATATTCCGGCGGAAGCGGCATGGCCGTGGTGCTTTTTGTGTTGAGCCTCACCGTCCCTGACGACGCCTTCGCGGTCGCGGGCTATGCGCGGCAGACCGGAATGGGCTGCAACTCATGTCACACTTTGCATGGCGCTCCCACGCCAAACTTTACGTTTACCGGCAAAAAATTCAACGCTTTGGGTTACCGCTTACCCAAGGGCATACATACTGTTCTGAGTGAAGGTATCGAACAGGGCGAAGCGGAGGACGATGGCGAATATCTTAAACTCCTTCCCGTAACTTACAGTGGCCGATTCCAATATACAGCCGCCAGTGGAAGCAAACCTCCTGGCTCGGACGACTATGGCCCTATTGTCACGAATCCCACTTCCCGCCTGGCCTTTTTTCCGTTTACCGGCCCGATCGGCAAGCACTGGGGAATATGGACGGAATTCTACATCGTCCCCTTTACCAGCGATGACGGAGAGTGGTCGATTGCAGATACCAGCTACGAGGAATTTGATTTCCGCTACATCATCAATCCGGACAGCGACGCGTCAATCTATGGCTTTGCTCTGAGTAATCAGGACATCTATTCGCTCTTCGGCTTCGGACCGTTCCCAGGCTTACCCAGTCATATCGGTCGCGGTGGAGTTGGAGGCTATGCGCACCCGAATCGCGCACAGTTCTATCAATACGGTTGGGTGGACGATCGGTGGGTATACGCGGTTGGCCTGGAAACGGGAGATACCAACTACGACTGGGACGATAACAATGTGATCGGCTTCTTTGGCTATGCGCTGCGTAACCGCAACGATGATGAGCTTTGGCTGAACGTTGCCTTCCGTACAGGAGATGATGCGCTGCCGCTTGTCACTGCCGCAGGTGCCCAGGATTCATCACGGTCGTGGCAGTATCGCGATGCGGTCGGCGGCATCAGCGACACACGCAGAGCTGTTGGCGACCCATGTCCGGGTGTCGCCGGTCGTCGACCCGAAGGAAGTTGCTCCTACCTTGCCGAGGAACTGAACGACCATACGTCTGTGGATGTAGAGGTGCGTTGGGGTGCGCAGAATGTCGATAAATTCTTCGGCGCTCGTGGTGCTGGTTCGTGGAGCTTCGAGATGGTCGGGCGCCTGACCTGGAACGACGAGGACTATATCGACGGTGCCGGAGCAGAACGCAATTCGTGGGGTTTCCAGCCAGTCATCGGCTATAAGCACACTTACTACTTCAAGCCGCTGATTCAGGGTGATATCGACTACAAATTCCGGGACAACACCGGACTCGTACGCGATATTGATACCAGTACAAGCTGGTCGCTTACTTTTGCGTACAAGCCGGTCGAGAATTACCTGATTTATGCTCAATACAGCAATAACCAGAGTATTGCCCTGGGGCGTGATGTGCTTACGGGAAATTCGTTCCAGATTACTGCGGACGTATCTTTCTGACGCATATACGGTTGGCAGTATGAAGCGCACTGCTCGCCGCTTCCGGGCTCGAGATTGCCCGAAGCGGCGAGTTACCTTCAACGATTACTGTTCCTCGCAGCCTTTCGTTTCCGCAGTTGGACGTAGTTAAGCCATGAGGTTGTCGTGAGATGATGATGAAAAAACGCCAGTCGCGTCGCCGCGTACTCAAGAACTCCATGCTTGTCATTGCAGGATTCGTCGGGCTGGGTCCTGCCATGTTTTCTTCCCGACTGCGCGCAGAGGACCTTCCGAAAGTATCGGAAGATGACCCAACGGCAAAGTCACTTAAGTACACACACGACGCAACTACCAGTAGTGATCGTCCCGGCGATGACCAGTTTTGTCACAATTGCGTGTACTACAAAGGAACGGCGGAGGAAGAGTGGGCGCGTTGTGACCTGTTTCCGGGCAAGCTTGTAGCGGGTGCCGGATGGTGCAACGTCTGGACGCTCAAGGGTTGATGGGCCCGCGCAAATTACGTACACCCACGGTGAACGCAGAGCTTCCCTGACAAATCATTACGCCGTAAATCAGCCGGATAAACGAGCTCGTTGCGACCCGCGCGTCAACGGCAAACCCACGCACCCGACACTGCTTCACAAAAGTCCGGCGGGCCGCGCTGCTCCCACGCCATTGTGAAACCCATCAGCCGGGCGACCTCCGGGTACCTCGGGTGCTCCGTGAATCCCCATTGCCGGTAAAGGGTGCCCCACCAGACGTAGTCCTCTAGGTCGCGTGGCTGTGACGCTGCCTCAGCGAGAATGATCTCGAAGTAGCGGTCGAGATAGCCGAGTACCAGGTACAGGCAGTTCAACTGGAAGCGTCTCAGCGCGATGTCCGCCTCGGGCGTGTTCGCGAGGACTGCAGCTATGCGCTCGTCGAGGGCGGCCGGCCCGGCTGCGCGCGCAGCAGCCACGAGCTCGCCTACCCATGTTGTGTCGCCGCCGCCCGTCCCGACGTCAGCCTCGAAATAAGCGACGGCCGCCGCGTCATTGCCGCGAATCAGGTGCGCTTCGCCGATTACCCACTTCAGCCCGTCAGGGCTCAGGCGTTCAGCGACGGCTGCCGACGCCATCGCCTCCTCGTCGCGACCGAGTGCCGAGAGCACCGCCGCGTGACGAGCGTGTGCCATGGGCGCCAGCGGATCGAGCTGAACAAATCGCTCCGTAACAGTGAGCGCCTCGGAAAGGTAGCCGGCTATCGCCAATTCCCACGACAGCGTTCGCAGTATCTCGGGGCGGTTCGGGTGGCGGCTGGCGGCGCGGCCATAGGCGTCAATGACGTCCGCGACAGGGTTGCCCGGGTCGCCTTCCAGATAGAGGGCGCGGGCGAAATCAAGTCCGGGATCGAGCGCCAGTGCTTTACCGGCGCTGTCCTCAACAAGTTTGCGGAGTGTGGCTTCAGTTTCGGGCAGGTAGTCCATCCAGTAAGTGTGCGCCAGGAGTTCATATGCTTCCCCGAATCCGGGGTCCAGCGTGACCGACTCGCGAAGCGCCGTTTCTGCTGTTTGCACGTCGTTGTCATGCAGCGCCCGCCGCGCTCTCAAAAACAACGCATAAGCATCCGTGATGTCCGTCGGACGCCCGCGCGCCGGGTACGAGCCGATCTGGATCCGCAAGGCGTCGATGATGGCCGAGGCGACCTCGTCCTGCAGCTCGAAGACGTCACTTAACGTCCTGTCGTACGACGCCGACCAGACGTCGGAGCCGTCCCTTACGTCGATCAGGCGGGCGTTAATCCGTACCCGGCTTTTCGATTGCCGGACGGACCCTTCGAGTATTGCCCCGACGCCGAGCGCACGGCCGACGGCCTGCGGGCCCTGGGCCGTGTCCCTGAATGAAAAAGAAGATGTGCGGCCGATGACCTTGAGGCCAGGTACTTCGGCAAGCAAGTTGCGAATCTCTTCCGAGAGCCCATCGGAGAAATAGTCGTTGCGGGGATCGCCGCTCAGGTTGGTGAAAGGCAGCACCGCGATGGACGAGCTTGGCGCATCGAATCGCGCTGCCGGGTGGGTAGCATTCTCCGGAGGGTCATCACCACCGCGTGCAAACCAGACCGCAGCGATGACCAGCATCGCCACTGTGACAACGGCCGGCCCGTACCGAAACGCTGGAACGGCGCGCCACGAGCGGGCGGCTGGTGCCGGGGCTGCGCCAACGTCCAGCGGACGAATCTCACCGATAAGCCGGTAGCCCCGTTTGGGCACGGTCTCGATGTATACGGGGTGGTTGCGGCGGTCGTCCAGGGCACGGCGGAGCTCGCTGATTGCGCGGGTCAGGAGCTGATCGGCTCCCGGCTGGCCAGGCCAGACCGCATCCAGCAATTGATCCCGGGTCACGAGCGTGTGCGGTGTCCGCGCCAGTATGACCAGCACTTCCATAACCTTCGGTTCCAGGTGGCGAGACAAGCCGTCAGGTCCGGTGACTGCACCCCTCGACGGCTCGACCTGCCACGGGTCGAGCCGGAATCCGTCCGGCAGTTGTGATGCGGAAACCATTGGGCGCCTTCGGTGACGCTGTTGTTCCCGCAACATAACTCAATTGCCTGAAGGGACGCTACAGCGGGACCTGCAGTTTTTCTTCATGAAAGCTGCCGGATTTCCTGAGGACAAGCCGGCCGCGGTTCCCCAGCATGTCAGAGGTTGCCGTTCACTCAAACAGGGGGTGCATCATGATCAGGTATACCGTTGTGGCGTTTGCCGTGTTGCTTGCGGGTTGTGCCACCGGGCACGCGCCGGCTGAACGCGCAGGCAAGCCCTCACCTGACTGTCCAGGACGGTACGTGCTGGCCTGCGATGTGTCATCGGCCGATCGAACGCCGGATCCTGACACGTGTCGCTGCATGCGAACGAGCGATGTCGCGGCGGTCGCGAACCGCGCGCCCTTCGGGATGACGAGAGGGTTGCGTACCCGAATCCGGTAAAGGGCGCTCGTCCATCCCGTCTGATTTAGCGCGAACGGGAGTCGAGCCTTGCAAGCTGCGACGCCTGTATCGGGTCTTGCCGCGATTCGGCGAGATGCATATCTTCATTGACTGATTGCTGCCCGCCTTGAGTCGACCTGCCGCAACGGCAACCCGAGCTCCTCAGCACATCCCTGCAACTCCGGGTCGTCGTAGTAACGGCTCATCACCGGGAACCACGCCACGAGCCACGGATACCAGGGCTCCTTGCGCTCCCTTGCGAAGCGCAGCCATTCAAATGTGCGCTCCCGATCACCGAGCGAAGCGTAAATCAGCGATAGTGGCACGCCGCTCGGCGCCCGCTCTTCGATTCGCTGTGCAATTGTCAGCGCCTCGTCCGCCCGCCCTGCAGACGCGAGAGTGGCAGCGAGTGCGTACGAGAAGAAGTAGGAGTTTCGCAGGTGCTCGTGTGCCTCCAGCGCGAGGTCAACTTCCCCCATGTCCGCGTAGGTCATACCGAGCACGAGCCAGGCGACCGGGTAATCCGGATCAAGGTCCAGCACGCTGCGGGCTTCGGCCAGGGCTTTATCAAAGCGTCCCACGTCCTGGTACTGGCCCCCGAGCCAGGCAGTGTAGAAGGAGCTTAACGGGTCGAGTTCCTTCGTCCGTATGCCGAAGGCGATTGCTTCTACGTCCCGGCCAAGCAGCTCGAGCAGCCACGCATAGTGGTAGTGAGCGTCAACGAGGCTGGGGTTGATGTCGATCGCGTGCAGGAAGGCGTCTTCGGCACCCTTGAAGTC
>CAZLNH010000012.1:0-13988 GCA_964560775.1 uncultured Woeseiaceae bacterium
CAAGCTCGTCAACGGTGAATGGCTGATAACCGGCCATACCGGTGTCGTGCTGATCGTCACGGGCTTCGGTGCTTCGGTCAAACAGGCACAGGCGCAGGCCTACCAGCGCGTGAAAAATATCCTCATTCCGAACATGTACTACCGCAAGGATATCGGTGACCGGTGGTTCGAAGACCACGACAAGTTGCACACCTGGGGCTACCTGCGCGAGAGCTGATTTGGCCGCCGTGGAAACCTGAAGCAACCTGATCGTGATACATTCAGCATCACCCCGACGGGCGGGAGGGTTGACAGCTATGCAGGAATCCAGACTCATGGAAATGCTGACCGGTTACGCGGCCGCGCATCAGCACCCGGTCAATATTGCCGTACACATGGTCGGTATCCCGGTCATCATGTTTGGCGTCATGATTCCGCTGTCGTGGCTGTCATTTGAAATTTCAGGAGTCAGTGTCACCCTGGCGCATGCCGTGTTGCTGGCATTATTTGTCTTTTATTTCACACTGGACAGTCTGTTCGCCGTCGTTTTCCTGGTGTTCTCGGCCGGCGTGTTGTGGCTGGCGCAACAAGTCGCCGCGGAACCCATGCAGGTATCCGGGACTATCGCCGCCGCCGCCTTCGTAGGCGGGTATGCTGCACAGTTCATCGGCCATGCGATCGAAAAGTCGCCGCCGGTAATCCTGAAGCACCCTGTTCAGGCCAACCTTGCAGCACCTTTTTTCACCGTTGTTGAAGCGTTCAAGCTGCTCGGCCTGCGCGATGACCTGTTTCGGCGGGTTCAGCAGGGTATTGCGGAGCGACAATCGGCCTGATTGTCGCGTTGTTGCGGAATGAGTCTTTCCCGGAGGTATACATGCGTTGGTGGCAGGCTGTACTGATGCTCGCCGTGCCGTCTGGTGTCATGGCGGATGTGGAGATGAAATTCAGCGACGGCTCCGCGTTTGTCGTCACTGGCGGACGCGTACTGTTCGGTGATCCGTCCAATTCGGTGCTGTATGCGCCGGATCGCGATGGACTGATCATTCTCAATAACGACGAAAAATCGTGGATGGAGATGAAGCCGGGCTTCGCTGACGAAGTCGCCAGGCGCCAGGCAGCACAACTCGATGAAATCCTGGCCGGATTGTCGCCGGAAGAACGACAGCAGGTACGGAATGCGCTTCCCGAGGTATATGCACCGGTGCCCGCCGAAGCACCGGCGTTCCGGATTAAACGCACGGGGTTGCGTGACGTCGTTGCCGGCTTTGACTGCGAAGAAGCCGAGATCTCCGGCGGCGCGGGCGATATCAATGAAATTGTCTGCATTGCGACAGCGGAGGAACTCGGCATTTCCAGCGCCGATTTTGACGCGTTGACCGGATTCATGAACCGCTTGTCGGAAATCGCTTCGATGACGCCGGACGACGATTCTTTTATCGATATCACGGCGCTCGGTGGCATCCCGGTACGCAGCGAAAACATCGAGTATGGCGAACTGTCGGAACTGACGAGTATCACGACCATCGGCATTGACGCTACCCGGCTCGAAATTCCGCCGGATTACCGACAGGTCGCCCTCGAGGACGTACTGGCGCGTTAGTTGGAATGGCGCCTGTTCGGGCACCGCACACCCCCTGCTGGAGCCCGCTTCCTGTCAATGTTGGTGACCGTCGCGGTACCGAGTGGCGATTACCGAGTGGTCCCGCGCGAGCTCCAGCACGACATCGGCCGTTTGCGGCAAAGCCGCGAGTGCCACTCGCGTTAAACGCTCGAAGTACTGCACAAATTGCACGATTCCGGCGTCACTCATGATCCCTCGGCCCGGGCGGCGTGCCGCGAGCTTGCGCTCCTGCTCGGCGCGCCATGACGTCACTACGCCGAAATCCGGTATCTGCAGGTAGCACAATGCATCCAGCCCGGCAAAGATCGGCGCATAACGTTCGCGCAGGCAGTCATTGACGTAGCTGCGCCAGCGGCCGTCGCGGTCTTCGGCTGCTTCGAGGCCGTTGATCGGTTGCTGCAGTTCGGAATCCGGCTGCGGCGGCGTGCCGACGCACCAACCTTCGAGTATGACGGCGTCCAGCGGCCCGTCGATATTCGCCCATTCACTTGTCGCGACACGATCATCGATCGCCTTGTCGAATACCGGAACACGCGATGTCTCACCAGCTTTCAGCAACCGCAGATCTCCTAGCGTTTGGCGCATCAGCACGGCATCGTGGGTTCCTGGCACCCCGCGAACACTCAATAGCGGATGGATCTCGGTAGCCAGCACTTCGCGGCTCGTCTTGCCGAGATAGAAGTCGTCAATGGACAATACGGCAGAGCTTTGGCCTGCCTCATGCAATGCGGCTTTCAGAAACTGTCCGAGCGTCGACTTGCCGGTGCCCTGCGCACCGTTGATACCGAGCAGGAATGGCGCTGCCCGGCGCGCGCGCCTGGACAGCCAGTCAGCCAATGGCAGGTAGTGACGCTCCGCGGTTACTGAAAACTCCGCCGGCAACGAATGGGCCTTGATAAACTGCGATAAGAATGTTGGTGGGAGCTGCATGGAAACGCCAGCGTACACCGCTGCCGTTTCGCGCAAAAGCACAACGCCTCCCGCGCCGGCCGCTGGCATTGCACGTTCCGGCTCGAGGCAACCGGTCTGGCTGGTCAGGCGCTGGCCTTTTGGAAATCCATGCCGTTATCCGATGGACCGATCCGAACAACACGATCCGCGTGCCGTATCGTTTCACGGCGATGCGCCACGACGATGAGCGTCATGCTCAGGCGCGACAAACGTTCATTGACGTCGCGTTCGCTTTGCGCATCGAGGTGGCTGGTAGATTCATCCAGAAACAGCAGCTTCGGGCGGCGATACAGGGCCCGCGCCAGCAGAAGTCGCTGCTTCTGCCCGCCCGACAGCGCCGCGCCCATATCGCCAACCAGCGTAAAGTACTTCATCGGCATACGCTCGATGACCCCTGCAATATCGGCGATTCGGGCGCAGGCCTCGACCCGCCGGATATCCGCGTCCGGGTCAAAGAAGCTGATATTGTCGATCAGCGTGCCCGCAAAAAGCCGGTCGTCCTGCATGACCGATGCAATTTGCTGCCGGTAGCGCAACAATCCATACCGGGCCAGCGGGGTGCCATCCACGAGTACAGCACCCCGGCTTGGCTGCAACAGCCCCATCATGATCTTTAGCAGTGTGGTCTTGCCACAGCCGGACGGTCCCGTGATCGCAACGTGCTCACCCGGTGCGATGGCAATGTCGACATTGTTGAACACCAGCCTGTCGTTGTCGGCATAGCGATACGCCAACCCCTCCGTCGCAACTGGCAGGCACGTCCCGCTTGTTTCCGGTACAACGACTTCCTGCGAGAAAGCCGGTTCCGGATCGGCCTGCACGATGTCCGCGAGGCGATCCAGCTGCACGCGAGCCAGGCGAAATTCGAAGCACCTGTCGATGAGGGCGGATGCGCGTTCTGTAAACTGGGCGCGGTAGGCAAGGAAAGCAACCAGCATGCCGATCGTCAAATGCGTGTCAAAAATGGCGATTGCGCCCAGCCAGATGACGATGATCTGTTGCAGGCCAAATACCAGCCGGTTGCAGCCCGACTGCCAGACCTGGAGCCGGCTGGCACGAACGGTCGCGCCCAGCGTATCGACCAGGTAGTTCTGGAACACCAGCTCGCGCTGGGACTCCTTGCCAAAATTCTTGATCGCCAGGATGCCGCGAACGGACTCCAGGAAGAAACTGTCTTTCCTGGCGCCGTTGACCAGCACTTCCTGCGACGCCGCGTGCAAAAGCGGAAAAAGCGAAAGCCTGACGAGGAAATAAATAATCACCGATGACGCGACGGTCGTTGCAAGCGTAATGCTGTACAAAACCATGACCACCAGTGTGGTCAGTGCCATCAGGCCGTCGAGCACGGCCTCGACGAACTGCGTAGTAATGAGTCTCTGCAGCGCTGTTACCGAACCGAAACGCGACTGCACGTCACCAAGATGCCGCTTTTCAAAATAATCGAGCGGCAGGCGCGTGAGGTGGTGAAAAACCCTGACAGTCCATTGCAGGTTCAGCCGGGTTGACAGCGTCACGACGATCCACGATCGCAGCATCGAGACCAGGCTGTTGATGCATACCAGCAACGCGAACGACAGCGCCAGCAGGTTCAACAGGTCGCGATCGCTGCTGATAACGACGTCGTCGATAACGAGCTGGCTGTAGAACGGCAGGACAAGCGCAATAACCTGCAAACTCACTGACACGGCAAAAACGATGGCGAGGGTGTGAGCCAGTCCGCGGGTGTTGGCGGTGATGTCACGCAGTCGCAGCCGCATGCGATCGTCACCCCGGGTGAAACGGGCGGTCGGAACGAGTTCCAGCGCAACACCGGTAAATAACCGGCGCAGTTGCCGCAATGGCAGTGTTGTCCGGCCCACTGCCGGATCAACGATGACGGCGGTGGCGGACCGGACTCGCTCCAGAACGACATAGTGGTCCATGTTCCAGTGGAGAATGCAGGGCAGGTTGAGGCAGTTCAATTCGTCAGGCTCGAGACGAACTGCACGCGGCGCAAGATCGAGTGATTGCGCAAACTGCATCAGGTCGGCGAACGTCGCGCCCTTCTGCGAAATTGCCCAGCGCCGGCGCAGCCCGGCCAGGTCGGTCCGGAAACCGTGTGCCGATGCGACCATCGCAAGACACGCAGGACCGCATTCGCCCGCCTCGGTCTGCAGGATAACGGGGCCACGCCGTCGACTTCTGAATCGGGGGCTGAACGCGCCGGAAAACATTACTGAATCCGGCGGCCGGCACTGATCACCGGCGCAAAGATCCATTCAATAATCCGGCGCCGGTCGCGCGCGACATCGGCCAGCACCGTCATGCCCGGTTGCAACGGAAGGGAACTGCCGTATGCTTCGATCGCCTGGGACTGCAGTGAAACCTTGACGACAAACGAAGGAACCTGCGCCGCGATCGGTACCGGATAATCAGCTGGCTGCACCACGGTCCCGGAGATTGCCGCAACCCTGCCGTGCAGCGCGCCGTACTTCTGGTGCGGGTACGCATCGACCCGCAAATCGACTGGCGCACCGGTGCGGATAAAGCCGATCGCCCGGCTTGGCACGAGCAGTTCGACGTAGTAGCGGGCGTGCTTCGGCAGCAGGGTTAGGACCGGGCGGCCGGGGACAAGGGTATCGCCAACCCTGGCCCGGAGGCCGCTGATTCTTCCGTTGACCGGCGCCGTGATCGCGAGGGCATTATTGCCGCGCGCATCGGCCAGCCGCTGCAACAGTTGCTGCCGCGCGGCGTCCAGCACCGCCTTTTGCTGTTTGAAAACGAGCGGCAGCTCGTCGAGTTCGTCGGCAAGCCTGGACAGCGCAGTTGCGCTCCGGGCCTGCTCTCGCTCGAGTGTCGTGTACGCCAGCGTTTCATCCAGATAAGAAGCACGAGCGCGTTGCACGTCGGCCGGCGCCAGGTGGCCCTGGGCGGCAATGGCGGTCAACCGCTCCAGCTCGGCTTCACGCAGCGCGAGACGCTCGGCCGCAACCACGAGCTGCCGGGCGATTAGCGATTGCTGCACGCCTGTGGCAGCAAGGTGCCGTTTCGTCGCCGCGACGCGCGCCGCATGTATCCGATCGGCCTGCTCCATCTGCGCGCCCACGCTGTTGAGTTCAGCCCTGAGCGCCGTGAGCATTTGCGCCTCCGCGGTGGTGCCGGCGCTCGCGCGGCCCACGGACATACTTACCAGCAGCTGGCCCCTGGTTACTTCCCCGCCATCGGTAACCGCGACCTTTGTCACGGTACCGGCGCGCGGCGCGTACACCCGGACATTGCCGCTCGTCGTAGTTACAAAACCCGGCACCGTGTCCTTCCGCGTGTACTGCCCGAAAAACAGCATGCCAGCCACAAGGATGGCAACACCTGCCGACAGCGCCGACAGCACCCTGTGGCTCACCGGCGCCGCCAGTCCCGGCCGGCCAAACAGGCGGTCGGTGCGCGACTGGACGGCTTCTTCGCGAAACAGCGGCTGACTCAAAATCCGGCTCCTGCCTGTGTGCTACACGGGATCGTTGCCAGACTAGGCGCGTGTTGGGCCGGCCCGCAATCGGGTATTTGTGACGAATCCATGTGGTTAGCCCTGATGGCACTTGCGCACCGCCTTCCGTGTGGGACCCGGCCGGACCGGTACCCCTTGCCGGGAGCCCTGTGGAGGAATGGCTCCCTTCGATCCGCTTTATTTCCACCAAAGGGCTCCCGGCAAGGGGTACCGGTGCTCCTCCGAGGTTGCTGCAGGATTCAACGGGCTCTGTTGCGATCAGTGCTCTCAAAGCAAAACAATCGGCAACAATTGAAGTGCGCTCAGAAATTCGCCAGACTGATATTGTCAATTGCCGTGGAGAACCCCGATGCCCCGCCACGATCCCGACGGTATGCGCCTGCCGATCAAACTCGACAGTACATCCAACGGCGAATACACCCCTATCGCACTGGATAAATGCGGTACTGAAGCCAATCGGCTTGCGAGGGACAAGGCCTGGCATAACGCGAGGCGACGCGGCCTTGACCGGCGCACGTTCCTTATGTCGTCGTGCGGCGCCGCAACGACGCTGCTCGCGTTCAACGAAGTCCATGCGCTCGCCGGCAAAACGGGCGGTGCGTATGCGGTGGCGGCGGATGCTGCGATGGATGAAGCTCTGGCTGCCGAACAACTGGGCGGCAATGAATTCATATTCGATGTGCAGGGCCATTTCGTCGACCCGAACGGTACCTGGGTACGCGACAATCCCGAGCGCGGCCGCGGCTTCCGGTCATTCGAGAAAGCGTCCTGCGACCTGGCCGACGGACCGGAACCGAATGCCCACCTCGCGTGCCTCGGGCCGGATGAGTTCGTCAAGGACGTATTCCTGGACAGCGACACGGACATGATGGTGCTGTCATTCGTGCCCTCGTCGCGCGAGGCCGAACCGCTGACGATCGAGGAAGCCGACAACACACGGCAGATCGTGGCGGATCTCGAAGGCAACCACCGGCTGATGTTGCACGGCCGCGTCAACCCGAACCAGGACGGCGACCTCGAGGGCATGGACGAACTGGCGGAGCGCTGGAACGTCTCGGCGTGGAAAACCTATACGCAGTTCGGCCCCGACGGCAAAGGGTTTTTCCTGTCCGACGAAGACACCGGCATACCTTTTATCGAAAAGGCGCGCAAACTTGATGTACGCCTGATCTGCGTGCACAAAGGCATACCCTTCGGGCAGCAGTCATACGAGCACAGCAAGTGCGACGATATCGGCGTAGTCGCCCGCATGTATCCGGATGTCGACTTCCTCATTTACCACTCCGGGTTCGTACCGGGTAAGGCCGAAGGACCCTACGAAGGTGACGGCAGCGGCGATGGCATCGACACGCTGGTCAAGTCTTTGCTGGACAATGGCATAGCCCCGAACAGCAACGTCTACGCCGAACTCGGTAGCACATGGCGCTTCCTGATGCGCGATCCGGACAGCGCAGCGCATGCGCTCGGCAAGTTGTTCAGGTACTGCGGCGAAGACAATGTATTGTGGGGCACCGATTCGATCTGGTACGGCTCTCCCCAGGACCAGATCCAGGCTTTCCGCACGTTCCAGATCTCAACTGAATTCCAGGAACGCTGGGGTTACACCGGGATCACTCCGGAACTGCGGGCGAAGGTATTCGGCCTGAATGCCGCAGTGCCTTACGGCATCGATGCCGATGAAATCCACTTGCGTGCGAGCAGCGACAGCATCTCGCGGCGCAAGCAGAATTACCTGAATGATCCGGACCCGGGGTACCTGACATACGGCCCGAAAACGCGCCGCGAGTTTCTGAACCTGTTGCGGTGGTCGGGCAACCAGCCGGCCTGAACCGGATTGCACATGAACGTCTTACGCAGTGGTTGGTGAAGGGGAGCCTTCTCAACCGCCCGAAAGACGTTTCACAAGCCGGTACCAGTACTGCAGCGAATCGTTGAAGGACTCGACACGAATTCGTTCGTCCTTGCCGTGGATGCGGTTCTCGTTCGGGTCTTCCGCAATCGCTGACACCGCATAGACCGGAATGCCGACATTGCGCATGAACAGGCCGTCGGTTGCACCGGTGCTCATCTCCGGCACCACCTCGATGCCGGGCCACATTTCCGTGGCGACGTCCCGGATCGGCTCAACGATCGACGGCGTCAGCGGCGATGGCGGGCTCGGGTAGGCCTCGGCAACCTGCTCGATGCTGATGTCGTACGGGGCGGCCATGTCGCCGAGTATCTGCATGACCTCCTCGACCGGGGTTTGCGGGACAATCCGGCAATTGATGACAACCGTTGCCGTTTGCGGCAGGGCATTTTCCGCATGACCGCCATCGATCTGCGTAGGAACGCAGGTCGTGCGTGCGAGCGCGTTGTAGTAAGTGTACTGCGGCAACGTATCGAGCACCGCATCATCCAGATCGCCATTGGCCAGCGCTTCCAGCAGTGGCTTTTCCGACTCCGGCGCCTGGCCGGCACGCTCGGCGAAGAAGGCCCGGGATGTGGCGTTCAGGTCAATCGGAAACGGATGGCGCTGCTGCTCTTCGAGATAACGGGCGATCCGGTAAATCGGGTTGTCCGGCCGCGGCAGCGAACTGTGGCCGCCCGGGTCGAGCGCCTGCAACCGGAAGCTGACATAAACCTTTTCACTCGTCTGCATGACGAAGGTCTTCGGCTCGCCTTCTTCGAGTATGACCATGCCGCCATCGGTGTTGAGCGCGAATTCGGCATCAATGAGGTCGCGGCGATCATTGGCCAGGTGGTACGCGCTGGCACCGGTCGTCTCTTCATCCGCGGTCAGCATGACAATCAGGTCGCGATTCGGCCTGAACCCCTCTCGCTTCAGGCGGATCAGGTTCGCAACGATGATCGCTGCACCCGCCTTGTTGTCGACCGTGCCGCGGCCGTAGAAATAGCCATCCCGCTCTATCATGTTGAACGGCGCGACCGACCAGTCTTCGGGTAACGCCTCAACTACATCAAGGTGCGCCATCATCAGGATCGGCTTTTCGGTCGCGCGCGGACTCCGGTACCGGACCACCAGGTTGACGAGCTTGTCATCGAGTGCCACGACCCCGATATCGTCGTCAGTAAAGCCGGCATCCCGCAAATGGTCAACCAGGCCCGCTACGGCCTCCGACGTGTCACTTCCGCCGCTCGGTGCGGTATTGGTGTCAACGAGTTCCTTGAATATCTGCTGTGCAAGACGTTGATCAGCTTCTGCGGCCGGCACGGCAAGCGCGATGAATAGGGCGACGATGAGGATGCGGCATAACAGCATTTGGCGAGACTCCGTGATGCGAGGCAACGTAGTGTATGTCGTTGCCGTCGATGGCGTCCATGCGAGCACATGATCTGAACCACCGTCATTCGCGGACGTTCTGACAGGTATAGCGGTTGCCAATCTATCGACATTCCGGCCGCATACACTATCCTGTGCGTCCGGAAACCAGCCACAAGTCGCGCCAGAACATGCAGTTGCCAATCATGAACTTTAACGACGTCACCGACGTCATTGCAAAGCTTGCTCCCCGCGAGCCTGTTTACTGCATTTACCCGCACCTGCTGCAGGCAGATGTTGAAAAATTCAGGACCGGATTTCCGGGGCGCGTCATGTATGCCGTCAAGGCGAACCCGCATCCGCGTGTTGTGCATTTCGTCAATGCGGCCGGCATTACGGACTACGACACGGCCTCGGTCGAGGAGATGCAACTGGTGCATGGCATTGATACGGCGGCGCGCCTGTTTTTCATGGCGCCGGTACGATTCCGGGGCGCCGTACGCCGGGCATACACGGAGCACGGCGTGCGCCACTACGTCGTCGACCACATCGACGAGCTGAGGCGCGTTGTCGACGAACTGCCGACGAATGATGCGACGATATTTGTGCGCATGGCCGCGAACAACCTGGACGCCACCTACGATCTGTCCGAAAAATTCGGCGCGACGATGGTTGACACGGTGGCATTGCTGCGCGAAGTCGTTGAAATCGGCATGGAGCCTGCGCTGGCGTTCAATGTTGGTTCACTGGTGCGACGGCCGGACGCTTATGTCACGGCGCTGGAGCATTGTGCGCGCGCCATTGAAACGTCGGGTGTCGCCGTCAGCATGCTGGACGTCGGTGGTGGCTTTCCCAGTGACTATCCCGGGATGCGGAGTGCTCCGCTCGCGGAGTTCTTCGCGGCCATCCGCGAAACGCGCAAACGTCTCGAGCCGCTGCGCGATGTGCAATTGCTGGCGGAACCGGGGCGCGCGCTTATTGCAGGCGGTGTCTCGCTGCTCGTCCAGGTACTGCACCGAAACAATGACCGGTTGTTCCTGAATGACGGTATATGGGGCAGCATGATAGAGACGATGCTGTCCAAGGGCGAAGTGCGGTACCCGACTCGCGCCTTTCACGGTACGGATGAGATTGGCGGAGACGAAATGCAGTTTACGCTGTTCGGCCCTACCTGCGATTCGATGGACCGAATTCCCGCACCGTTTCCGATGCCATCAGCAATACGCGCGGGTGACTGGATCGAATTCGGCACGATTGGCGCGTACAGCCTCAGCAACCGTACACATTTCAACGGGTTTTATCCCGACACGCTGGTCGAGCTGACCGGCGAGGACAGCGCGCCACCGCGGATTGGGGAAGCATGAAGAAATTCATTCTGTACGTTGGCTGCCTTGCCGGCCTGCTGCTTGCCGCTAACGCCAACGGCGCTCTCGATCTGCGCAACGCAAGCGTCCACACGCTGGACAACGGCCTGACGCTGCTGTTGCTCAAGGATCGAACCTTTCCCATTGTCAGCGTGCAGACCGTCTACCGCGTCGGTGCCCGCGACGAGAATATCGGCCGCACCGGGCTGGCTCACTTTGTCGAGCATATTGCGTTTCGCGGTTCGGAAAATTTTCCGGACACCGGGCTCGTCAGCTCCGTCTATGCGGCCGGAGGTGAATGGCACGGTTATACATACATTGACCAGACGACGTACTTCTCGACCGTGCCGGCAGATGAGCTCGGGCTGCTGCTCCGCATCGAGGCGGACCGCATGTCGCGGCTGGCAATTTCCCCGGACGACATAGAACCCGAGATCGGTGCGGTACTCGCGGAAATGGACGGCTACGAAAACGACCCGGCGGCGGTACTCCACGACGCCACGGTGTTCGTGTCGCTGCTGGCGCATCCGTATCGCAATAACACGATCGGCTGGGATTCCGATATTCGTGCAATAACCTACGATGATGTCGTCGATTTTTACGAGCGTTATTACCACCCCGGCAATGCAGTACTGGCGATAGTCGGCGACATTGATGAAGACGTGGTTTTGGAACGCGTCAACGAGCTTTTCGGCGAGCTCGACGGCCGGGAGGCCAATCCGCTGCCTATTACGCCCGAGCCGGAACAGACCGGCGAGCGGCGCATACGCCTGCAAAGCGCCGTCGAACGGAAGTGGTTCCAATTCGCCTGGCCGGCCCCGGCTGCCAGTGCGCCCGATTACGCCGCCTTCCTGCTGCTGCAGGAACTGCTGTCCGGCAGTGCCGGCATCAACTTCCGGCAGAACGACTGGGGCACGCCCGCTCGGGCCGGTACGCCGCTCCATGGCATCAGCGGCGATATCGCCAGCTGGACGATGCCGACCGCACAGCCCTACGTTTTTGTCGTCAAAGGTAGTATCGGCGGCAATGACGTTGAGCAGGCGATCGAGGATGCCGTCGCTGCCGCCGTGCGGCAGATTGCCAATGCACCTGCCGATGCGAAGCAGTTTGACGCTGCCCGGCAACGGTTGCTCGACGAACTGATACTTGATGTGCAAACGACCGAGGATGCCGCGCACCAGCTTGCGTTTTTCAGCGGCATTGACGCACTCCAGCCGATGCTGCGACTGTCCAAACGTATTCGCGCACTGACGCCGGCGGATGTACAGCAGGCTGCAGCCCGTTACCTCGCGCCGCACAAGCGCACGGTTGGCTGGACGGTACCGGGTGATCCGCCGGAAGTTCCGCCACCTGCCGCGCCGCCAGCAACTGAGGCGGTATCCCGCACGGACACTGCCACCCCGTCGCAGCCTGCACCGCCGGCAGAAGCCTATGAACTGGACAACGGTATAGCCGTGCTGTTGCAGCCGTCGTCACTGTCGCCCACCGTGCATTTGCAGGTGGCCATGCCCGGCGCAATGGATAGCCCCGCGGGGCTGCTAACTATCGATGAACCGGTCGACGGCGTAACGTCCTTCAGCGAAACCGTGCCCGGTGATGACCTGCAGGCCGTCATCGATCGTGCAGTCGAGGCCGTCATGCAGGCGCAGACGGCGAGCGCCGACGCCACACCGTCGACCAATCCTTATGTTCGCACACAACAGGTACTGTCCCGCCTGATGGGCGCCCCGACGGTAGCGGCGGAGCCCGCACCGCTGGTTATTTCGCTGGCCGGCGACTTCCGGAAAGAACGGGCACTGGCGATGCTGCAGGATCGTTTCGGTTCAATGGACCCTGCCGAACGCGAGGTCCGCGTGTCGCCGCATGAACTGCCGGAAACGGTCGACGAACATATCGCGCAACCGAGGGCCCAGGCGCGACTCGCCTACCTCGTGCCGGCACCGTCGCCTGCCAAACCAACCGCGGATGCCTGGCGCGCGCTGCTGTATATCCTCAGTCACGACTACGAAGGCCGTCTCGGCAAGCGGGCAATCTCAGACCGTGGCCTGGTTTATTACATCGGCAGCTCGTACCGCTCCGATGGGCGCAACGCATGGGTAACGTTGTCAACCGGCGTCGACCCGGCGAAGCTCGAAGAAATGCGCGACCTGCTGCAGAGCGAGTTGCAGCGCCTGCGTGACGAGCCGCCGACTGCCGACGAAGTCCGCGAAGCACTGGCGCACCGCCTGGGCCGCGACGTCAGCGCGAACCAGAGCAATCGCGAACTCGCCGATGCGATGACGTCGGACTGGCTCTGGTACGGCGAGTTGCTGTCGCCGGAAGCGCTCGAGGCCCGCCTCGCCGGCGTAGAAACAAAAGACGTTCTGGAAGCGATCGACGCGTTTACGAACGGCGTCACGATAACGATCAGCGTGGACCAGCCGTAGGGCAGCTACTGGTTACGTGGCGGAAGGACTCTGAGGAGCACCGGTACTCCCTGCGGGGAGTCCTTTGGGGGAAATAAAGCGGACCGACGGGAGCCATTCCCCCAAAGGACTCCCCGCAGGGGGTAGCGGTGCGGACCCAAAAAGTAAGTGGCGTTCTTTAGCGGCGTGACTCGAAGACGGCGCTGGCGCGGTCCAGGTTGTCGAGAATGATCTGCCGTTCCCTGTCCGTGTTGTAGTCCGGGTGGCTGGCCGCGCTTTCGCGGATACGGTCGATCCACGCGAGGAAGTAATCCGCGTCCGCGCCACACTGCAGCGTGTCGCCAGCTACATCGAAAAACACCGGGTTGGTTGTCGCATACGGATACAGGTCGAAAACATCGGGTGACGAGTTGTCGTTCCATGCGCGCAGCAACAGCCAACCGTCTTCGTCGATCGTCACAGTGCCGTCAATATCCACGCGCACGCCGGACGGCCCGGTATCGAAGGTTTTGACGACACGGCCGTTTTGCACGAGCTCCAGGTGGTCAACCGGCACGATCGAGCGCATGAAGCCACGGAACGTTACCGTCTGTCCGGCCTCGGGCAGCGCCACGTCCTGCCCCGGCCCGTTGCCGTTGACGCTGAGCCCCAATAACGGCCCGTTGGTGGCCAGCGAGCGGCCGTCACGAAGCGCGGACAGCCAGGCGGCCTCACGCGCTGCCGGCGTGCGCGGATTGCCCTCGACGGCTACATACGTGCGGTTGATGCCGACGGGGCCGCGCAGCGACGCATAGTTCGCCATCGCATCCGTGCCTCCGGCGGCCGCCATGCGCATGCCGCAGTTCAAGAGCCGGTACCAGACCGCGGCGGACGAGCGATGATCCGCGAAGCCGACGACTTCGTAGAAATCGGTATTGCCCAGTGC
>CAZLNH010000013.1:0-6991 GCA_964560775.1 uncultured Woeseiaceae bacterium
GTGCCCGTCGGACAATTTGCGCCCCCCGCGGCCCCGACGGCCGCCCGCTTCCCGAATTTGGTGATGTAGCTCAGATGGTCAGAGCGGCGGACTCATAACCCGCAGGTCGGTGGTTCAATTCCACCCATCACCACCACGAATCAAAAAAAAGGGCCCGATGGGCCCTTTTTTAACTTGCGCTGACGCTCTGCTAGAACGCCATGGTGACGTCGAGGAAGTAGCGGCGCCCGTACCAGTCGTACTGGGAATAGAAAGCGACACCACCGAGTACGTCCACTTCTCCGCCCGTCGTGTAGCTGCTCATACCCGGCGGCTCCTCATTGAGAACGTTGGCCACACCCAACCTTGCAGTAACGCCTACGTCGAATTCTCGGCTTACTGACAACGTGTGATAGGTTCGCGCCTCCGCGGTGAGGTCGAGGTTGACTTCCTCATCGCCGTACCATCCGGCAGTCGACGTGCCGAAGCTCGCGTAATTGTTCGTCTCTGAAAAATAGGAAACGCCCCAGTAGAAAGACCACTGGTCGCGCATCAGGGTGAGATTGAGATTGCCCACCCAGTCCGGATGGCCCGCTTCCCCGGAATGATCCTCTTCAGTGTTGTCGAACAGCCCAATCGTATCCTCGAAATTGAAGGTGTGCTGCGTATCAAGTACGAATGTGCCGAGACCCAATTCCTTGGTCCAGCTCAGTGCGACGTCCATACCCCGGTTGACCTGCCGGGAGATGTTGATGTAACTGTCGCGAATCTCGGTGATCGATCCCACAATGCCTTCGCTTGGATCCGAGCTGCGATCGAACAGGTCGCACAACGGCTCATCCGGGAAGAATGCCGAGGAGTAGCAGCCGAACACGATGTTTTGCGCGCCGATAACGTCCACTTCGTCCGTGACCTCGATCTCGAAATAATCAACCGAGACGCTCAGATTCGCAAACGATGGCTGCCAGACAAAACCGGCCGTTAACGCGTCGGACGTCTCGGCCTGCAGCACGCCGAGCCCGCCGCCGGTAACGACGGTGGGTGAGACGGTGAACAGGAAATCCGGGGGCAGTCCGTCGGCGGCACAGTTGTCGGCGGTGCGCTGCGATATATCGCCATCCGCCAGCTTGGTACCCCATTCGATGCACGGATCGGAATTGCGTGCCGAGAGCGGGAAACTCGTCTGCCGCGCCAGGTACAGTTCGTAGAGAGCCGGCGTGCGGAACGACGTGCCGTAGGTGCTGCGCACACGGAATTCATCCGTTATCCCCCAGTTCATGCCGACCTTGTACGTTGTGTCGCTGCCGTAGGAGTCCACATCCGTGTAGCGTACGGAGCTCGTTAGCTCGAGGAAGTCAACGAGCGGCAGGTCGGAAAGTATGGGGACGTTCACCTCGCCGTAAACCGCTACCGTCGCATCGTCACCGGCGGTGACCCCGGCGGTCGATGCGCCCCAGGCATTGCCGGCCTCCGTGATGGGTCCCGGCGTATCGACGAGTTCGTCTTCCTGGTAGAGCATGCCGGCCGCGAAGAGCAACGGCCCCGCTGGCAGCTCTATCACGTCGCCGGAAATGAAGGCTTCGGCGGACCATTGCGTGTACTCGGTATTGCCGGTCTCGACGGCGTACAGATAATTCTGGACATCTTGCGGAATGTCACCCGCCAGGAATCCCGGGTCGAACCAGTTGATATCAACGCACGCCCGCTCGGACGTCAGAGTAGTCTCGCCGACGCACGACCCCGTGCGAAAATATGGCAGCTCCAGAGCGTCAGTCAGGATCTGGTCGTCCTCGTATTCGCCGTCCGAAACGCTGTATTGAAAGGACACTTCCCAGTTCCAGTCCGGCAGGAACGTGTCCATCTCGCCGCGCAGACCGGCGACGAAGCGTTGGTAGTCGATCGTGACCCGCTGTCCGGAGTGTTGTGTGAGTGTCAGCGGGCTCAGCCACTGGGCACCTGTCCAGCCCTCGCTGAAGGGGTCGCTTGAATAGCCGAGATCTGCCGAATCGTAGTTGTACACGTAAGTCCAGACCTGGCGCCAGCCGACGTCCGTGGTCTTGCGCTGGCTCAGTAATGCCTCGCCGTAGGCGGTGATTTCGTCCGTCAGCTGGTACTCGCCCTCCAGGAAAGCTGTCACGATCTTGGCTTCCGGGACGAGCGTGGTCAGGTCCTGTATTGCTGGTTCGGAATCGACGAGGGAATCCGTGAGCGGATCGTTGCGGCCGACCGGGAACCAGCCAGCCGGCGCGTTGAGCCAATTGGGGTTTGGTCCGGTGGCGAGCGGCGGGACGCCGTTTGCTGCCAGCGCGCCGTCGCGATCGTACTGCATCAGGAACACAGGCGGCCCGGCGTTGGTCGTGCCGTCGCCGTAATCTGCCGCGTAGTCGTAGACCCAGACGTGACCCCACGGCAAATCGTCGCAGTAGTACTCGTTCGTACGCGGGTCGATCAAGTCGGCGCGCTGACCGGTATCCTGATCATAGACGCCCCACTCATTGCAGTCGAAGAAGTCGCGGTCGCCGCGCTGCAGGATTGTCTGATCGCTGTAGTCGCCGGTTACCCGGAAATAGCCCCGGTCAAACGACTTGCCCCACGATCCGCTGACACGCAATTGCTCGCCGCCGGCTTCACCCGGTTGTGAGTAGAAAGCAGTGAATTCGGCGCCGTCATCCTTGCGCGTGAAGATGTTGACGACGCCGGCGATGGCGTCAGAACCATATATCGACGATGCGCCGTCTTTCAGGATCTCTACGCGATCAATGGCCGCAAGCGGGATATTGTTCAGGTCAAACGAGGATACCGCGCCCTGGACGCCCGACGGTCCTGCCCGCCTGCCATTCAGCAGCACAAGCGTGCGATTGGCGCCGAGACCTCGCAACGACAGGGTCGATGTGCCGAGACCGCCATTGACCACATTAACCGAGGAAATTGCGGGCGTGACCTGGGGAGACCCCGCCGCTACGGTAGTGGTTTGCAGCATCGTCGCGACATCGGATATGCCGCGGACTTTCGCGGCTTCTGTCAGCACGACGTCCATCGGCGCCGCACTCGAAAAGGTATCCTTGCGGATCCGCGAGCCGGTTACTACCACCTCCTCAATTCCAGTAGCCTCGTCGGCCTCGCCGGTCTCCTGTGCCAACGCCGATCCCACCGGATGCAAGGCCGTAAATACCGCTGCTGCCAGCGGCTTCAAGCGGGGCATGGCACCCCGTCCCGAAACCGAACGCTCGAATTTCCGCATTGTCTTATCCCCTATGCCAAAAAATATGGTGCAAGCGCCGAGTCACCACGTCTGCTGCCCTTGCCATGCCTGTTCGCCGCACGTCCGTCTTCTATTTTCTTGTTGTTTTTCTTGCTTGTCTCGGCGGACTTCGTGCGCAGTCATGGGCGTAACTGACTCTTTGCCCGATAATGCCTCGCCCGCCGCGTTTCAGCAAGTCTCTCAGCGTATCCGCGCCGGCAGACGCTTTTGCTGAAAAATTTTCACGCAAAACGTGGCTAAGCGGGCATTATCGAAATGTCGCTATAGCCAATCGAAATACCTTTCGAAAAGTTCGAGCACGTACGAGGGTGCGACAGTATGTGACCGTCCCCGCGATGCACTACGAGCTACGTCGACACGCCCTGGCGCTTGCGTTCAGTTTGAGGATTTCACAGAACACAAACCTGCGCCGAATTTCGGTTGGAATTCCTGCAATCGGCGGATGAAATCTGCAAAAATCTTTCGGATATTTGAACAAGATTTTGGGCGGTGAGACGCATGAATACCGCCCGCGATAATCTGCGCCAATCTATTTCTTTCGGCGACAATCAGGATTGACCGAGCGGACTCCGTACGCCGGCATAACCTTGCCCCAGCACGTGGGTGTAAATCTGCGTCGTGCGGAGGTCCCTGTGGCCGAGCAGCTCTTGCACCGTGCGGCGGCATACACTGGACGAAGGAAAGAGCCATTGCCAGGCCAGCGAAGTTGCAGCGTCGGGGTCCTTACGAGCGAGGGCATAAGGCAATGTAACGGGGATTCGTCGGGCAACGGGTTCGCCTTGCAAGCACTGCCGGATAGTCGCAATGTGATTGCGCAATGGATTGTAAATGGCATCAGGCAATACCGTTGTCCGGTCCTTTCCTCCCTTGCCGTTACGGACGGTGACGACCCGCTGCGAAAAATCTACGTCCTTGACCCGAATTCGAGTTGATTCAACGACTCGCAATCCGGAACCGTACATCAACGACGCCATCATCCTGTACGGCATTGGCAGTTCGCGAATAATGGCCATCGCCTCGTCGTGTTGAAGCACCACCGGCAAGCGAGGCGGGCACCTTGCGCGAACCGCTTCGCCTATATTTCCGAGCGGCTGTTCCAGTACCCTGTCGTACAGAAAGACGAGCGCATTCAGCGCCTGGTTCTGTGTTGACGCCGCAACGTTACGGTGTACGGCAAGCCACGTCAGGAACTCCCGCACTTCCTTAGCGCCCATAGTCGAAGGGTGCCGCGTACCGTGGAAGTGAATGTACTGCCGAATCCATAGCCAATACGATTTCTCGGTACGGCGACTGTATCGCCGCATACGGATGACATGTCGAACCTGATCCCGCAATCGGGTCGGTGGAACATCGGAATTCATGGCAACGCCCGGCGCCCACAGACCTGAACCAGTATATTGATTGCGGTCAATCAGGAAGAAACGATATTACTTGGCTCACAGTGCAGATATAGAGTAAAGTGTTGAAATCATGGCAGTTCAGGCTGACCAATCGATGTCACCAGCAGCCAATATCCAAGCGCGCCCAACGATTCAATATCAGCGCTCTCCAGCTAATAACTGTTAGACGGCATGGCTGGGCAATGACACGGCGATGTTCGCTCTATACCCAACCCGGCCGTCCCCTAACTTTTCCACGATGACAGGGTATTTTCGTTGCGGAACGTAGCCATAGTTAGGTATTTGGACGAAGTTCGCGCAGGCGGACCAAAACTTGTCGCCAAGATCGAAGGATTGCTTGAGAATTTTAGAACGACTCCGGTTGGAGACGGATTTATTGACATTATTACGCCGACGGATAACATCGATTCGTTTATCGGGTCGATGAGTGATCTCGGAATCGCGATAAATATCGTAACGTTATGGTGTGACTGCACACCCGGCAATGAACTCAAATATGGCTGTCCACATGGATATGGCGGCCCGAGCTACGAGTCGGGCTATTACAGTGAAATATGTGAGCATGACCCTTTTGATGCTGCTAAATCCATTCCCGAACTGATCACGGACGAAGCTGTCCCGGCGGATCTGATCAACAAGTACAACACTGCAATAAGAGAGTACGTCGAGACCGGCATCCAAGGGAGGCCAGAATACTCACCCTGCCTAGTTCCAGGATTTTGGCTTGTAGTTCCCAAAGATTGGAAGCGACGGTCGTACAAGATGCCAAATACTGCAGGTTAAACCACTCTTTGTGGCCGACAGGAAACTTAGTAGGAAAGTGGAGATGCCGTCTAACCACGCGCTGCACCCGACACTTGACCCAGCCCGCTTTTCGCTGCCGCTCCAGGCGGTCTGCGTCAAGTGCGGGTGAGCTTAGACGTTAGCTGGCATGAAGCTCCGACAGCTCTTTTGGATCATCACGATAATAGGCGCAGTTCTGATCATGGGCGGATGCGATGAAGGAGACGACTACGACTGGGAGGCTATAGAGCAAGACATCGAGCAGTCATTGCGGGAGTTTGAGGCCCGAAGAATCTATAGGTCACTCGATGTCGATACCCTCAACTCTATTCCGGACGATCTGTTGGAACAGGCTTTATACGACTACATTGATGCTAAGATCGAAGAAGCGGGCTGGGACAATGTAGAGAGGGTCGTTTCCAGTCTGCCTGCACCAATTCGCGGATACTTTGCGATGTGGGTTTTGGCGGCGGAAGTAAACAACGGTGGATACAATCAGTTCTTCTGGAATTCATCGCACATCTGGATCGACGAAGCTATAGAAGGGTTTAAACTTTTCGGTGAAGATGGACTGG
This sequence comes from uncultured Woeseiaceae bacterium, assembly GCA_964560775.1. GTDB lineage: Bacteria > Pseudomonadota > Gammaproteobacteria > Steroidobacterales > Woeseiaceae > Woeseia. Next base: position 6,000 of record CAZLNH010000013.1, read on the forward strand.
CCCGAAACGCGGAGAAGGCGCAACACATCTATCTGAGCGAACAGCAGATTCATCGGCGTTTCAGAGAGATTGGCAGTCTGGAGGCACTCTCGGAGTCATATGAGCACACTAAACTTAATGAGGCGGATTCTGAGTTCTTCGAGCTCGCCGCGGAATTGAGCAAGCGCCGTATTGCCTTCATACGAGCGCATCCGGAAATGTTCGTCGGAAACTAGGTCTATGCCAGCTAACCAATCGCTGCACCCGACACTTGACCCAGCCCGCCTTGCGCTGCCGCTCCAGGCAGTCTGCGTCAAGTGCGGGTGAGCTTAGACGTTAGGCGGCATGGCGATCCGCTTGCCGCTCTCTCTGCCATTCCCAGCCCATCCACAAGGATTTACGACCCCATGAGACTATTCGCATCACTCGTGGTCGTTCTGCTCTCCGCTTGCTCGACTATTTCGTCGAGCGCCAGGTTCACGGAGGGAACCCAGGCACTGGAGCGTGGAGACTATGAGACCGCCGCCACCCTTCTCGAGGAGGCGGTTGAACTAGATCCAAGCTTGTCTCGGAACCACAACAATCTCGCTAGCGCGCTATACGAACTCGGAAGAATTGAGGAGGGCTGGCCCCACTCCCGTGCGGCCGTGATGCTAGATCCGAAGAATGAGGCAGCGAGGGCCAACAACCTGAGACACTTTAAGGCTCTATCCGATGAACACGACATCGATGTCGGAACCAGCCGATCAGATGTCGCACGGTCTCTAGGTGAGCCGGATAGCGAGGGAGCAGGGAGTGAGTGTACCTGGCTGCAATACGGGTACGCGGCTTTGTGTATTGTTGACGAGAAAGTCGCCCGAATATCCGTGATGAACTATGAGTAAGATCGGGTGCTCAAGCCAATATGCCAGATGCCGCCTAACAAGGGCGATGCAGCTGACGGCCCAACCTGTCACCCAAATTGCTTCCGCAATTTGGCCGCCAGCTTGCTCCGCAGCTGATCGCCGGCGTTA
>CAZLNH010000014.1:0-13237 GCA_964560775.1 uncultured Woeseiaceae bacterium
CAACGGATGTACCGCCGCACAATTTGCGGGAAGTCGCCAGCGCCTGCGTGCACCTGATCGACAATCCGGATGCCACCGTCGCGCAACTGATGAAGCACATCAAGGGGCCGGACTTCCCGAGCGCCGGCGAACTGGTTTCGCCGAAGAACGATATTCGCGATATCTACAAGAATGGCACCGGCACGCTGCGCCTGCGCGCGTCATGGAAAGTTGAAAACGACGATATCGTCATCACGTCACTGCCGTACCAGATTTCCGGCAGCAAGGTACTCGAGCAGATCGCGGCACAGATGCGCAACAAGAAGTTGCCGCTGGTCGAGGACCTGCGCGACGAGTCGGACCATGAAGAGCCGATAAGGCTGGTTATTACGCCGAAATCAAAGAAGGTCGATGTCGATGAATTGATGTCTCACCTGTTTTCGACGACATCGCTCGAGCGCACCGTGCGCGTCAATATGAACATCATCGCGCTCGATGGACGTCCGCGTGCATTTAACCTTCCGGACCTGCTGAAAGAGTGGCTCGAATTCCGTACTGACACCGTCAAGCGCCGGTTGCGCCACCGGCTGCAGATCGTCAGCGACCGCCTGCACATCCTCGACGGCCTGCTCGTGGCCTACCTGGACATTGACGAGGTCATTGCGATCATCCGGCAGGAGGACAAGCCAAAACCGGTTTTGATGAAGCGCTTCGACCTGTCGGACATCCAGGCCGAGGCAATCCTGAATCTGCGCCTGCGGAATCTCGCCAAACTCGAGGAAATGAAGATTCGCGGCGAACAGGACGAACTGAATGCCGAGCGCGAGGGTATTGAAAGGACGCTGAAGAGCGCGGCGCGACTAAAGACATTGATCAAGGACGAACTGCTCGAAGATGCTGACGCGTATGGAGATAACCGACGCACGAAAATCATCGAGCGCGATGCGGCGCAGGCACTCGATGAAACGCAGTTGGTGGCCAGCGAGCCGGTGACTGTCGTGTTGTCACAGCGCGGCTGGGCGCGCGCGGCCAAGGGGCACGACATCGATCCGCTGGCTCTGAGTTACAAGTCCGGCGACGGTTTCCTCGCCGCGGCACCTGGCCGCAGTAACCAGCAAGCCATGTTTATTGACAGCACGGGCCGTGTCTACAGCCTGGCCGCGCATACACTGCCGTCCGCGCGCGGGCAGGGCGAACCGCTGTCCGGGCGCTTCAAGCCGCCGGATGGCGCGGTTTTTTGCGGCACGATGATCGGTGATCCGGCGTCGAAATGGTTGCTCGCGAGTGATGCAGGTTTCGGCTTTATCGCAACGCTCGATGAACTGGCAACCCGCAACAAGGCCGGCAAGGCCGTACTGCGCGTGCCGGCGGGCGGCCGCGCAGTGGTACCGGCACCGATTCCGCCCGACGCCGAATGCCTGATTGCAGCCGTCAGCTCGATTGGCCGCCTGCTGATGTTCGAAATGGACGAACTGCCGGAACTCGCAAAGGGCAAGGGCAACAAGCTCATCAACATCCCCGGAAAGAAATACCAGTCAGGCGACGAGAAGCTGATCGCCGTTGCCGTTGTGCCGGAAGAGGGCAACCTGCAGGTGCACACCGGGACGCGCACGATGACGATCAAATGGAACGACGTCGATACCTACTACGGCGAACGCGCGTTGCGCGGCAGCCTGTTGCCGAAGGGCTGGCGGAGCGTGGAGCGCCTTAGCGCGGCCTGACGTCATCGCGAGCGCGTAGCGCGTGGCAATCTCGTGATAATTGGCAGAGTCAATGTTTGTGCGAGGTCGCCACGGCGCTGCGCGCCACGCGATGACGGGAGTCGTTCCCCAGGGTTCGCGCAATACTTAACCAGCGAATCGATGAGATATGCGGGTTAAGTCAGTGCAATTCGTTCATGAATAATCCGGGCTACGAGGCTTTTGCCTTGCGCTGGTTGCGGCGGCTGGTCTTGTTTTCCATTTCCACCGTCTCGTCGTCCTGGTCGGCGGCCAGTTCCAGCGTGCTGAATTCCGCATCGCCGTCGTCGTTACCGGCTTTCCGGTCAAGCGGCATTTCAGTTGTCAGTTCGGCCGACTCATCAAGGTCGCGTGCCATCGAGTCCGGCGCTGTGCTGTCCGCGTTGCGATTCACTGACGATGCCGGCAGCTCGGCCGTAGCCGCAATGGACAATGCATCAGCGGCCGGCATTTCCGATGTCACGGCGTCCTCCAGTTGCAGGACGGGCATTTCAGTCGTTTCGGCTTCCCTGTCGACCGGTCCCGGCATTTCCGCGGTCGCGGCGTCTTCCGATTGCAGGGCCGGCATTTCAGCCGTTTCGGCTTCCCTGTCGACCTGTACAGGCGTTTCGACCGTTGCAGCCTCATCCAAAGGAGACGTGGGCGTCACGGCCGTGACCTCCGCCGTTTCCTCGCCGAGACTTTCAGACAGCTTCCGTGCAGCGTCGCTGATCTCGCGGTTCAGTGCCTGCGTGGCGGTCAGTTCCTCTTCATAGTCCTGCTCAAGAATCTGGTAACCGAGGTCGTCATTCAACGTGTAGCTGCCGGTTTCCTGCGCATTCTTGTCAACGGCTTCGATTGCAACGGCACGCAGGTCATGGGTGCTTGCACCGGCATCACCAAAGTTCTGTTTGGTCGCATCGAGAATCATCGACATGTCGTAGTTGGTTTGGGTGCCGTCATCGTGGCCCGGCAGGACTTCCTTGTCGACAATGACCGTGGACTCCGCATGTATCCGATGCGACAGGGGCGGAATCATGTCCGTTGGCTGGTCGTCATGCTCCGGCCCGGAAGCCCCTGAGAATTCGAGGTCGAGCTTGCGGCCAAGCGGTGACTCAAAGTCGCCCGACGATGCAAACGAATAGTCTTCTGCAACATCGATATCAGCCGTCGGATCAAACCCGGTGCCGTCGCCGAGGTTGGCGTCGAGCGAGAACAGTTCTGCACGGGACAATGTGTCCTGCATATCGAGAATTTCGTCAGACTCTTCTCTCGATGCCAGGCCGTGGTCGGTACGCCGGCGTCCGTGTTGTGTCACCGTTAGCACGCCGCCAATGCGCTCGCGCAGGGAACGACCGAAAAGCAGCAGGCCCAGGATGATGGCGATGCCGGCGCCGCCAAACCACAACATCCATGACGTCGTACTGCTGGCGTCAATGCCGTCGCTGCTGACGCGGTTGCCGACGATCGGTACCGGCGAGGCATTCCCGGATGAACGTGCCGGCGTTGCTGGCGCGGCCGCTGCTGGTTGAACGGGTGGCGCCATGTCATTGTCGGTCAGTGGCACGATTTCGGGCTCGACAAACGGGCTTGCCGATTCCCGTGCGGTCGTGGCTGGTGCTGCCGTGGCTGGTGCAGCCGTGGCTGGAGCAGCAGTGCCCGGGCGGACCACCGGTTCGCTGACGGCCGGGTCCCTGGTAGCGGCACGCGGTGATGCATCGGCGCGTGCCGGTTCGCGGCTGGTTCGTGTGTCGGTGCGCGGCACCGCATCGAAGGCGGTACCGGTTGCCGCAGTCGCGGCCGGCGCAACAATGTCGCCCGGTATCGAGAGCGTCGCGCCTGCCCGCAGCTGGTCGATGTTGCCATCGATGAATGCGGCGGGATTGGCATCAAACAGGGCCTCGGCGGTCGGCCAGATTGGCAGTTTCCGGTCCGGAATGCGCGCGGCTATTGTCGACAGCGTATCGCCGGGTTGCACGACGTAATCGCGGTTGTGGGCGATGGGAGCGGTCGGGCGCGCTACCGGGCTCGCCGTGCGGCGATTGCTGCCGGCGGCCTGGCGCCGGGCAGGCGTTGCCGCGACTTGCGGCGCAGTGTTCCGTTGCGGCGTTACAGCCGGTACGTCAGCCGCTGCCGGCGCAAACGGCGCCGGATCCAGCATCAGCAGGTAATTGCGTGTCAGGTGGGGCGTGTAGTTGCATTCAACCGCCAACTGCAGCGACATCATCGGTTCGCGCAGCGGCATGTTGCCGCGGAGCAGGATGCGCCCGTTCGCTACGGTGATTGCCGAGCGCGTGATTTCGGGCAGGCTGCCGGCATTGCTGCCCCGCACATAAATGCAGTAGGCGGACAATTGCTCGTTCGGTGCCAGCGCATACGCGATGCTGGCCCGCAACGGCTGTCCCAGCGTCGATTGCACGTCGATGTCGCCGAGTTCCAGTGCGGCGCCCGGGCCGGCCAGCAGTATGCCGCTGGCAGCGAGCAATGCTCGCAACGGCCGGTCAGGCCGTACGTTGCTGCCGTCCCGCCGATAGATGGTTGAATTCGCTGTTTTGTTCACGCGCCTTGGCTCTCCACACTGCTTTTTCCGGTCAGCCGTTGTCCGTTTTTCTGTCCGCGTGCGCCTGGCACGGCAGCGGCTGTTCCCGCAGAGTAGGCGGATGCAAGAATACCGACTATGGAACCGATCAAGATTCTGTAAAAGCAGGGCCTGTTAAGGTGTGGCAAACACCGGTTTTGTGACGTGCGTCACACTGACGCCGCCGACGACGGCGTCGTCGGCGGCGTCATCGCGAGGCGCGCAGCGCCGTGGCGATCTCGCACGGATAATGACTCTGCCAATCTGACCGGGATTGCCACGCCCTGCGGGCTCGCAACGACGGATTGCCACGCCCTGCGGGCTCGCAACGACGGATTGCCACGCCCTGCGGGCTCGCAATGACGCGACGTCAGTTGCTGGTAATCGCCTCGAGGCTGGTCGTCGCCACACTCACGCGTTCCTGCAGCACCACCTCCGGCTCGTGGACATAATGGCCCTGCATATAATGCACGCCCAGCTGGAACAGAACCGCCATTGCGTTGGCATTCTCGACCCGCTCGGCGATGGTCTCGATGCCCCGTTGGTCCGCGGCCGCGGCCAGTTCGCCGATTTTCTGCTGCATGACGATGTCGGCCGTCAGTGTGTGCATCAGCTCGCCGTCAATCTTGATGAAGTTCGGCTTGAGAATATCGAGCAGCTGGAAGCCGGACACGTCAATACCGTAGTGCTCGAGCGCAAAGCCCACACCGAGGTTGCGAAAGCCTTCGACGATCTTTTTGGTGGGCTTCAGGTCCTTCGCTGCTTCCCGCTCGGGTATCTGGATACAAATGCGGGTCGGGTCCACCTTGCGCTTGCTGATTTCCTGTTCGACCCATTCCAGCAATGACGCATCCCGCAGCGACTGCTGCGACAGGCGCACGAAGATGTGCTGGGCATTTTCGTCGCGGCAAAAATCCATCGACGCGGTCAGTATCCAGCGGTCGATCGTTTTCATCAGGTTATTTCGTTCGGCGGCCGGCAGGAACTCGGACGGCAGCACCGAGTTACCCTGCTCATCCAGCATGCGGACCAGCATGTCGTACATGGCCGATCCGTCGCGCCGCAGTCCGGCAATGGGCAACTGGGCCAGGCGGAAGCGGTTGTCCATCAACGCCGCCTTGATGTGCTTGACCCAGATGGCGTCGAAGCGCTTCAGGCGGGTGTCTTCATCGGAAGAATCGCTGAGGCGCACGGCATTGCCACCGTCCTTGCGCCCCTGTGCGCGGGCGGCACTGACGGCGGAAACCAGTTCCTCGAAACTGCCGTACACGCCGCTGACGGAGACAATACCCACGGTGCAGGACAGATGTACGATTGTGTCGCCAATGCGGAACTCATGGTCGTGGATCATTTCGACGAGCTGCTGGCCCCAGACTTCAGCATCGCGCTCGCTGCCGCGCTCGAGCAGCGCCATGATCATCGTGCCTTCGAAACGGCCGGCAATGTCGCGCGGCTGCAGGCGCGACCGCAAAACTTCTGCAAGCTGCGCGAGTATTTCCTCTGACTGAACGATGCCGACCTGTTTCTGCACGGCCGTGAAATTGTCCGGCTTGATGCAGGTCAGCAGGTGCAGGCCGGAGTCCGGCTTTTTCGCCATGCGCTTGCCGACACGTTCAATGAACTGGTCGCGGTTAAAGAACAGCGTTGTCGGGTCCCGTTGCAACGCGTCGTGTACCAGCTTGGTGGGTTCCTCTTCTTTTTCGTCCGGTGCGGAAATCTGCACCTGGACGTGCTCGCCGTCGTCGAACTCGACCAGCTGGAATGTCAGTTCAAGCTGTGACACTTCGCCCTTGTCAAGCTGGGTACGTACCTTGAGTTTCTCGGTGGCCTGCCATTTGCCCTTGATCGTCGCGACGAGCGCACCCTTGACGGCTGCCTGGCTGCCGCTGTCAAAGCTGTCCATTAACGGCATGCCAATCAGGTCATCCTCATTGGCAACCCGAAACAGCGCGAGCCACGCACTGTTGGCTTTCGTAATGATCCCTTCCTGTGCATAGGCAATGGCATTGTCGGAGCGCTGCATGTAATCATGCAGCTGCCGCTTGTATTCGTTCGCGGAGAGTACGGCCGAATTGAGTGCGCGCTCGATGCGCAGCGTGCGCAGTTCGCGCTCGACGACTTTAAGCCAGCGCGTCTTGCTGCCGGTTGAAACGAGGTCTTTTGCGCCACCGTTCAGGGCATCCTGGATCGCCTGTTCAGTGACATCGGTGGCGAGCGCAATGACCGGCAGTTCGGGCCGGTAGGCATCTTTCTGCCGGACGGCGGGACGAATGCCATCGGCATAGTGTTCGGTGCAGAGCATGATCAGCTCGATATCATCCCGTGCCAGCGCCTCATCGAAGCGGGCGGGATTCTGGATCCATTCGCAATGTGCCGCATGCCCGGCGTCACGTAATGTTGCGTTGACCAGTTCGACGTCGTCCTGATTGTCGGTCAGGACGGCAATGGAGATGCCGTTGCGCTCGTTCAAGATCGGGTCCCTGCCTGCTCCGGGCCGGTGCAGGCCTGCCAGAATAGCGGATTTTGCGGACTTTCAATGTTGTCCGACGAGGGTAGCGTCCGGCACGGTGCCCATTCCGTGACGGGTATCAAGCTATGGTAACAAGCTGGCGGCCATCCGGCACGATTGGGAGGCCCTGGCGGCCCCGGGGACTCCGGCCCTCGGTGCCTGGTCGATGTCAGGCCAGGTCCGGACCGCTGTTTCGTGCGTGCCGGTGACAGGGTATCATCCGGCCCGCTGTCGCACGCGGACGCCCGTCGTTGCGAGCCGCGAAGCGGCGTGGCAATCTCGCACAGATCGGCAGAGTCGGTGTCCGTGCGAGATCGCCACGTCGCTGCGCTCCTCGCGATGACGAATGCGGCACTATTTTCAGGAAACACGGGCGACTGCAGCCCTCGATTAGGACGGTGGCGCGACCACCGGCTCTGGATACAATCATGGCCAGTTACAACACCAGTGAATTCCGTTCCGGCCTGCGCATCATTATTGATCGTGATCCGTGCATCATTGTCGAAAATGAGTTCGTCAAGCCCGGCAAGGGCCAGGCCTTCAGCCGGGTACGCATCCGTAATCTGAAGACCGGCAAGACCGTCGACAAGACGTTCAAGTCCGGGGATACCGTCGAGGCCGCCGACGTCGTCGACACCGACATGCAGTATCTTTACAGCGACGGCGAGTTCTGGCATTTCATGGTGCCCGACACGTTCGAGCAGTACGCCGCCGATGCCAATGCCGTATCGGACGCCAAAGACTGGCTGAAAGAGCAGGACAAGTGCCAGATCACGTTGTGGAACAACACGCCGCTGATTGTTTTTCCGCCAAACTTCGTTGAACTGGAAATCGTGGAAACGGATCCCGGCGTGCGGGGCGATACGGCGAGTGGCGGCGTCAAGCCGGCGAAGCTGTCGACGGGCGCTGTCGTCAAGGTACCGCTGTTTGTCGAGCAGGGCGAAATGGTTCGAGTTGATACCCGCTCCGGCGAATACGTCTCGCGCGTCAAATAAACGGTGCGGCGGGCGGCCCGTCGCGCATCAGCACCCGGACAAAATCCTCGCATAACGCCTCGACACCCGCCTGGTCATCCGCGCTGAAGCGGCCGGGCGACGGACTGTCGATATCGAGTACACCGAGCAGCGTGCCGCCGGCAATCAATGGCACGACCAGCTCGGAGCGCGACGCCGGGTCGCAGGCGATGTGCCCCGGAAACTCCTGGACATCCGCGACACGCTGCGTTTTCCGCTCGTTCGCGGCAGTGCCGCATACACCATCGCCGATTGCGATGCGTACGCACGCCGGATTGCCCTGGAACGGCCCCAATACAAGGGCATCGCCGCGCAGCACGTAGACGCCGAGCCAGTTGATATCCGGCATCGCGTTGAACAGCAGTCCGACGAAGTTTGCGGTATTGGCGAGTGCGTCGGTCTCCGACCCGGTGAGTGCCTCCAGCTGGGCCGCGAGCAGACGGAAATCGGTTGTGTCAGTGGTTGTCATTACGTCGGTTCCGGATAGCAGAAAGTTTGCACGGTGCGAATGTCATCGGTATCGAGCGCGATCATCAGCAGTCGGTCCAGCCCCACGGCAACACCGCAGCAGTCCGGCAGGCCATGCGCCATTGCGGCGAGCAACGCTTCGTCCAGGGGCCGCACCGGCTGCCGGTTTTCCCGCCGCGTTGCCTGGTCATCAAGAAACCGCTGCCGTTGTTGCGATGCATCGGTCAGCTCGCGATAACCGTTTGCGAGTTCGAGTTCGCCAAAAAAAATCTCGAAGCGCTCGGCGAGCTTTTCGGAATCGGGACACAGGCGCGCCAGCGCTGCCTGCGATGCCGGGTAGTGATGCAGGACGGTCAGCCGGTCGCGTCGAAACCCGGCGGCAACACGACTGCTCATCAGCAGGTCCAGCCAGTGGTCGCGGTTCTTACCCAGCGACGCGGCAAGGTCGCGGTCCGCGCCGGCGGCCTCGCGCAGCTCCGCGACCGTTGCACATAGCGGGTCGACGCCTGCGTGCTGAATAAACGCTTCCTGGTAGCTCAGGTAATCCGGCGATACCGCGAGTTTTTCCCGCGGCAGCAGGCCGGCAATAAAGTCTGCCGTATGCTGCATCATCTGCCACAAGTTCACGTTCAGGCGGTACCACTCGACCATCGTGAACTCGGGTTGGTGCTGTCGCCCGATTTCTCCATCCCGGAATACCTTGCAGACCTGGAAAATGTCGGGCCAGCCGGCGCAAAGCAGCCGCTTCATCGCAAACTCGGGCGATGTGTGCAGAAAGACATCCTGGCCCGGGTCCGCTGCGAGCGATGCGGAAATGCTCTCGATCGCCGGGTCCGTGACGGCACTGCGTGACAGCGCGGGCGTGTCCACTTCAAGAATATTGTGACTGGCGAAAAACTGCCGCGCGCACCCAAGCATCGTTGCCCGGCGTCGTGATGCTGCGAGGCTGCCCGCCGGGCGCCAGCAGGCAAGTGATGCCTGCGGCGCATTCACGATGACGGGCTCTTGATCGTGGCAACGACCTGGCCCATGACGACCTCAGTGCCGCCGCCAAGGTCATCGCGCAGCGAGCACGCACCCGGCGGCATCAGCATGACGATGGTTGAACCCATATTGAACCAGCCGACCAGGTCTCCGGTCGCGACCTGCCGGCCGTGACCGGAGCGCTGCACATCGAGTTCTTCGACGACGCCGCGGCGGCGTGGACGGATTTCCCCGGTCCACGGTGTCGTGATGCTGCCGACATTCAGTGCCCCGACCAGTATCAGGATCATCGGTCCGGCATCCGTCGTGAAGTGACAGACAAGCCTTTCGTTGCGGGCAAACAGCTTCGGTATGCGCTGCACCGTCGCATCATTCACGCTATATAGGTCGCCGGGCACGTAACGGGCTGCGGTGAGAGTGCCGGACCACGGTACATGCACACGATGATAATTATGCGGCGCAAGATAGATCGTGATGAACGTGCCGTCGTGAAAAAGCCTGGCATCGTCAACGTCGCTCGAAAGCAGTTCTTCCAGCGTGTAGTCGCAACCTTTCGCCTGTAACAGGCGGTTGTGTTCAATTCCACCCGCCGCACTGACCGTGCCGTCTACCGGCGCAATGACTGAACGCCGCGCTCCGTCAATCGGGCGTGCCTCGCTTTTCAGTTCGCGTGTAAAGAAATCATTGAAGCAGGAAAAATCATCCGGCACCGTCCCGTCGACCTCGCCGACGTCGACCCGGTAAAGGCGCACGAAGCCCCGGATCATCGCATTCTTGAACCAGGTTGTGCGAATTCGCGCGAGCCGGTACACAGCTGCCGTAAGTGCATACCGCGGCAACATGTGCTGAAGGACAATAAAGAGTCGTGCACGCAACGCGCTCATGGTGCAGTACGGTCTTTCAGCGATGTCGTCAGTTCAAGCAGTCGGTCGCCGTCATAGGCGATGCGCAGCGTAAGCGTTACACCTGCGGTCATCGGGCGGGTTGGCTCCATCAGCATCAGGTGCTTGCCTCCCTGCTGCAACAGCAGGCTGCCGCCGGCATCGATTTGCAGGTTGTCCAGCCGCACCATCCGGCTGACACCGTTCTCAATAATCGTTTCGTGCCATTCAGCGCTGGCAAAGTCGGGGCTGCTGACGTGGGCAATGGTGACCGCGGTATCTGATTCGTTGTTCAACTCGAGATAGGCGACCGCGCTTTCGGCCCCAGGCAGCGGTGCATACGCCACGATATCCGTGGCAACGAGTGGTGGCCCGTCGCCGGGCGTGCAGCCTCCCGCCAGAAACCAGAACGGCATGATGCAAAGTACGCGCCTCTTCATTGCGCGGACACGATCAGCGGGAGATCGCTGACAAACGAGGACACATCGTGCGGCGCGCTGAACAGTGCTTTCAGTTCCGCCTGCGGGTTGATGACCATCACGGCAACCGAATGACTGATGTTGTAATCGCCGTCGTCCTCGGGCGGTTCGTACTCGTAGAAAATGCCGAGCGGCTTGGCCAGCGCCTGCAACTGGTCGTAGCGTCCGGTCACTCCTTTGATGCCATCGCCGAAATTCGACACGTATCGGGCCAGCGTTTCCGTCGTATCACGTTCCGGATCGACGCTGACCATGACGATATCGGGCAACGGGGCGTGTCCTTCTTCCGCGAGCCTTTTTCGTGCAATGGATAGCTGCTGCAATGTGGCGGGACAGATGTCGGGGCAGTGTGTGAAACCGAAGAACAGAAGGTGCCAGCCACCTTGCAGCGACGCCCGGGTGAATGGGTCGCCGTTGTGGTCGGCCAGCGTGAACTCCGTAAGCGGCAAGGGTATCGGCAGTACCGTCGCTACCTCCGGCTCGCCACTCCCGAAGGGCAGGCCCCCGGACAGGAACCAGGCACCGCCGGCTATGCCGGCCGCGAGCACCAGCGCGACAATCAGGAAACTCGGCGATCTCATGGGCCGGGATTCTAACCGACACTAGCCCGGATTATTCATGAACGTTTGACTTCCGTGGCAGGCGGAGGCGCACCCCGGGGCACACCTCCGCCCCTATCGCCGTGCCGTTCATGTGTAGTCCGGGCCAGGAGTCTGCGCGGTAGAAGCCGAACGGGCACAACAACCCATCGTCGCCGCGCGCGTGGTAAATTTCCGGATTGTCTTGCCGATCAAGTCCCGCAGCACATGCCGACATCGCCGCCGACCCCCACGGTCGAACAATCCATTCGCGAGATTGCCGTGCAATTCGACGCGGCGGGCCTTTCTTACGGTCACGGCACGGACAACGCACTCGATGAAGCCGCGTATCTGGTATTCGCACACCTCGGGCTCGATCATGCGTCTGCTGCCCGGCATTACCGGCGCCCGCTGACCGCCGGTGAGCAGCAGGAGATCGCGACGCTTGCCGGCCGGCGCGTCCGCGAACGGGTGCCGGTTGCCTACCTCGTCGGCCGCGCATGGTTTGCCGGGCTCGAGTTTCATGTCGACGAACGCGCGCTGATACCGCGCTCGCCGCTCGCCGAGCTGATTACATCGCGCTTCGAACCCTGGCTCGGTGGCAAGGCCGTGCAACGCGTGCTGGACCTCGGCACCGGCAGCGGTTGCATCGCCATCGCCATTGCCGCCGCGTTTCCGGAGGCGGTCGTCGATGCGGCCGATATTTCCGCCGATGCGCTGGCGGTGGCCGCAATCAATGTCGAGCGGCACGGCATGGCGGGCCGGGTCCACCTGAAGCAATCGTCCTACTACGACAATCTCGATGGCAGCTATGACCTGATCGTCAGCAACCCGCCCTATGTCGATGCGGCTGACATGGCCGCGCTGTCCGGCGAATACCGCCACGAGCCTGAACTGGGCCTGTCCGCGGGCACGGACGGTCTGGATTCGGTGATAGCGATACTGCATGATGCGAGCCGGTTTCTTGCCGCTGGCGGCTTGCTGGTGGTGGAAGTCGGCAACAGCCAGCCGGCATTGGAAGAGCGCTTCCCATCCGTGCCGTTCACCTGGCTTGAATTTGAATATGGCGGCCAGGGCGTGTTCCTGCTGTACAGGGACGAACTCGACCGCCACCATGAGGCTTTCGCGGCCGCCGCACGGGAACGACGCAATGCCGGGTAATACGTTTGGCTTGAGTTTCACGGTAACAACCTTCGGCGAAAGCCACGGGCCGGCGCTTGGTTGCATCGTCGACGGTTGCCCGCCGGGCATGCCGCTCGCGGAAGACGACATCCAGGCGGATCTCGAACGGCGCCGCCCGGGGCGCTCAAGACACACGACGCAACGAAGCGAAGCCGACCGCGTCCGCATCCTGTCCGGCGTATTCGAAGGACTGACGACGGGCACACCCATCGCGCTGCTGATTGAAAATACCGACCAGCGTTCGCACGACTACAGTGACATCAAGGACAAGTTCCGGCCCGGCCACGCCGACTACAGCTACCAGCAGAAGTACGGCATCCGGGACTATCGCGGCGGCGGGCGCTCGTCGGCGCGCGAGACGACGATGCGCGTCGCGGCCGGCGCGATCGCGCGCAAGTACCTGAAAATAAAGGCCGGGGTCGAAATACGCGGCTTCCTCGCCCAGCTTGGCCCGATCGAGTTGGCCTGCAAGGACCTCGGCGAAGTCGATAAAAACCCGTTCTTCTGCGCAGATCCCGACAGGATCGGCGAACTTGAGGTCTATATGGACGAACTTCGTGAAGCGGGCGACTCGATCGGCGCTAAGATCAGCGTGCTGGTGCAAAACGTGCCGGTGGGCCTTGGCGAGCCGGTTTTCGACAAGCTCGAGGCGGACCTGGCCCATGGACTGATGAGTATCAACGCGGTCAAGGGCGTCGAGCTGGGCGCCGGTTTCGCGGCCGTCCGCCAGAAGGGCAGCGAGCATCGCGACGAAATGACGCCGGGCGGGTTTAAAAAGAACGATGCGGGCGGTACCCTTGGCGGGATTTCATCCGGCCAGGACATACTCGCCAGCATCGCGTTGAAGCCGACGTCGAGCATTTCAGTG
>CAZLNH010000015.1:0-6957 GCA_964560775.1 uncultured Woeseiaceae bacterium
CGCGGCACATCGTTGACAGCGAGCCAGATGCGGCCGGCAGCCGGATGTCCGATATCGGAAACACGATGAATGGCGCTGACCGGTGCCGCCTGTTCAAAGCTCTTGGCCGTATCCCACGGCCGGCCGGCCTTGCGGGATTCCGCCTGCAGGTCACGGCGCGTCAGGTCGATGCCGACGGCGTAGCCGAATATGCGTTCACGTGCGGCGTCAGGCGACAGATTGCTCCCGCCGGCGTGCAATGCGACGACCAGCTCAACCTCGTGATGGAGGTTGTTCGTTCGCGGCGGGTAAATGATCCTGCCGCCGCCGGGCACGACTGAATCGGCAACCTTGGTAAACCAGACCGGCGCTTCACGGTCGGGGTCGTTGCCCATTTCACGCGCGTGCGCCGCGTAATTCTGCCCGACGCAATAAATCCGGTGCACCGGAAATCGCTCCGTGCCGCCGGCAACGGCAAGCGTCGGATAGTCAATCGTAAACATGGGGTTTTAGCCTCCGTGGCATGAAAGCGCGGAATTCGTCAGCTGATCCATTGCCGGACATGGGACTCCATGCTGTTTCGTGCCCGCTCGACATCGCCTGCTGCAATCAGATCGTAGATTTCGGCATGTATCTCCAGCATGCGCATTGCACGCGAACGGGCCAGCGGCTCTGCCGGACGGCACAGGACCTCGCGCATGGCCTTCATTTGAGCAATCAGCACGGCATTGCCGGCGGCGCGCGCCACCGCCATGTGGAATTTCTCGCCGAGCGCGGCCGAGAGCTGCGGATCATCCAGGTGGCGCCCGGCTTCGTCCAGCAAAGCGCGCATCGACGCGAGGTCGCTCTCGCTGGCGTGCGCCGCCGCGAGCGCCGCCGTCATGCTTTCCAGTGCTGCACGTGCCTGCAGTATTTCATCGCGGGTCACGCCCAGCAGCACAAGCTGAATCGCCAGCGCATCCGCGAAACGATCGCTGCTGCCGGCTGCGATGGTGGCGCCGCCCTTGGCGCCCATCCGGATCTCGACGATGCCCATGGCCTCGAGGCTGCGCAACGCATCCCGCACGCTCATGCGGCTGACGCCAAACTGCTTGACGAGATCCGCTTCCGAACCGAGCACGTCACCGGTCGAAAGCTCTCCGGCGAACAGCGCATCGCGAATCCGGCCGACGATCTGGCTCGAGATCGTCATGCCACGCAGCGGTCGGAAATCCGTTACGTTGACGGCCAATGCAATGCTCCACGTTGATAGCCCGGCCGCGGCACGCTGCCGCGTTGTGCCTGTAGTACTCTTCGCCCGCATGTAGTGCGTATCGGCTGAAAAATGGCGGCTGCGATGTCCGCGCGTTCCCCGGCATGGTAGCAATGGCAATTGTATATTATCAATATTAGACTTATTCCAGCGTCGGTCAACGACCTTGCGCGCCCCTTGCAATCGACAAAAGGACTCCGTCATGACCCTTGCACGCCGTGATTTCCTGAAAACCGTGGGCGCCCTGTCATTGGCCGGCACGGCAGGCGGCTGGCGAACCGCCGTGGCCGAGGCAACCGGGCCGTCCCCGGCGACAGCTTTCCGGTTTGCCGACGACCGCGTCCCGATGAACGCGGCCAACCTGTGTCCGATGCCCGGCGCCATTGGTGATGCCGTCGCGCGCTTTACCGGGGAACTGCAAAGGGACATGAGCGCCGCCAATCGCGGCCGCATCGAGAGCCTGAAGGAGTCGGCGCGTGAGGGTATCGCACGACAGCTCGGGGTGAACCCGAACGAACTCGCAATCGTCCGCAACACGTCCGAAGCAAACAGCATTGTGGTGCAGGGCGTGCCTTTGCAAGCCGGTGACGAGGTGCTGCTGTGGGACCAGAACCACCCGTCCAATCTGCTCGCGTGGGACGTGCGGGCGAAGCGCGAGGGATTTTCGGTGCGCCGCTTCGCGGTGCCGGTTGACACGGCCTCTGTCGACGAGGCCGTCGCGCAAGTTGCGGGCGCCTTGAGTTCGAAGACCCGCGTCGTGTCCTTTACGCATATCTCCAATGTCACCGGTTTTCGCCTGCCGGCAACAGAGATCTGTGCCGCATTGCGGCAGCAGCGCGACGATATCTTCATTCATGTCGACGGCGCGCAGACCTGGGGCGTGCGCGATGTCAATCTACGCGAACTCGACTGCGACAGTTTCAGCGGCAGCGCGCACAAATGGTTCATGGGTCCGCGCGAGACCGGCCTTTTGTATGTGCGCGAGGCACGTATCGCGGAGTTGTCGGCGACAGTCGTCAGCATTCCGTGGGGCAACGAGGTGGCGCCGGCCGTTTCCGGTGCCCGTAAATTCGAGGCGCTCGGACAGCGTGATGACGCGGCGATCGGGGCCCTGGCTGAAACCGTCGCCTTCCACGATGCGTTGACGCCGGCCGGGGTGCAGCAGCGAGCCACTGCCGTCGCCGATGCGTTGCGCGCCGCGTTGACCGATTACGAGTTGCCATTCATTTCAAGCAAGCATCCGGACTTCACGAGCAATGTCGTCATCCTGGCCGCCAAACCGGAATTCTTGCGGGAGTTGCCTCAACAGATACTCGATCGTTCCGGCGTGATCACGGCTGCCGTCGGCGGCCTGAGAATGTCGCCGCATGTCTATAACACCGCCGATCATGCCGGCCGGGTCGCCGCGGCAATTGCCAGTGAACGGCATAAACTCGCCGCCGCCTGACATCCATCGCCGAGGCACGGCGCGCCCGCCCGCGTCCCGCGATGCATGATACTGACGGTATCCGCTCAATGTTCCCCTGACCGGCGTCATGCAGACTGCAGCCCTACGCAATCGTAACTACCTGATCTACTTCATCGGCAATACCGTGTCATTGCACGGGTTGTGGGTCTACCGGGTCGCACTCGGCTGGCTCGCGTGGCAACTGACGGAATCCGAGTTCTGGGTCGGTGCCGTGGCGTTTACGCAGTTTGCGCCGGCGGTACTGTTCGGGCCGATCTTCGGTGTGCTGGCTGACCGCTTCGACCGCCGCGCGGCATCGCTGCTGATCAACTCGCTAAGCACACTCAACATGTCCGTGCTGGCGCTTCTGACGATACTTGGTAAAACTGATATCTATGTCCTGTGCCTGCTGGCCTTGATGCAGGGCACGCTGGATGGCGCCCATATGCCGGTACGCATGTCACTGGTGCCGAATCTCGTGACCCGGGCGCAACTGCAAAGCGCACTGGCGACCAACTCGATCTCCTTCAACCTGTCGCGCTTTGTAGGGCCGGCTATCTCCGGTCTCCTGATCGCAACGCTGGGCGTATCGTCCGCCTTCGCGTTCAACGCACTTTCGTACGTTGCGATCCTCTCGGCATTGCTCGTCGTCAAGCTCAACCCGGCTTGCTACGACCGCGAACCGCGCAATGACGTCTGGCGCGAAATGACGGAGGGCATGCGCTACGCATTCACGCATCGTGAAATCCGGCCGCTTTTGGCGATCATCGCCGTGGCATCGGTACTGGGACGCGGACCGCTCGAAATGCTGCCGGCATTTGCCGATGCCGTCTTTGCGCGAGGAAGCGCGGGACTCGCTATTCTGACCTCGGCCATCGGTGCAGGTGCGATACTCGCAGGCCTGATTCTGATGCGCGGCACAGCCTGGCTCGGGCTGCAGGTCGTCGCCGGTGGCGTCCTGGCGGGCGGCGTACTGCTGATGCTGTTGGGCTTGAGCGACGCGTTCTGGCTGGCCGTCACGGTCGTCGCAATGCTCGGCTTCATGCTGTCGATCACCGGCATCGGCTCGCAGATCCTGCTGCAAACTATCGTCGAGGACCGCTTGCGCGGCCGCGTCAGCAGTTTCTGGGGCATGATTGCTTTCGGCGGCACCGCGCTCGGGGGCCTGCTGATCGGGTCGCTGGCCAGTCTTTACGGGCTGCAGCAGGTAACGCTGCTGACCGGCGTCGCCTGCACCATGCTCGTTTTTTTGATAATACTGCAGTCGAGAAGGGCGTCACGCCGCACTGGGTGACGCCACCGAGCACCAAACCGACAGGAGACACAGATGGCCCGAACAGAATCACGCATGCTCGAACTCGGCACCAGGGCACCGGCGTTTTCGTTGCCGGACCCGGACGGGACCCTGCATTCCCTGTCAGATCGCGCAGACGCCGATGCCGTGCTGGTTATGTTTATTTGCAATCACTGTCCGTTCGTCAAGCACGTGCGGCACGAACTTGCCGCGCTTGGCCGTGATTATGGCAGCCGCAACGTAGCCATCTTTGCCATTAACAGCAATGACGCGGACAAGTATCCCGACGATGGCCCCCAACCCATGAAAGACGAGGCGGCCGCACACGGATACAGCTTCCCTTACCTGATCGATGCGGACCAGTCCGTAGCGAAGGAGTACCAGGCAGCATGTACGCCGGACTTCTTCGTCTTCGACGACAATCTCAGGCTGACCTACCGCGGACAACTCGACAACAGCCGTCCGTCGAACGACCAGCCGGTGACCGGAGCCGATCTCCGGAACGCACTCGATTCGACGCTGCGCGGCGAGCAGGTGGCTGAGCCGCACAAGCCGAGTATCGGTTGCAATATCAAGTGGAAGCCCGGCAATGCGCCGGAATGGTTTGCCTGAGGCTATGCGAGCCCGGACCTCTCACCGATAAAAACGGCGCAACCCAAAGATTGCGCCGTCGTGCTGTCACGCGCCTATTCGTAAAGGTCGCGTTCCCGCACACGCTTGACCTTGTGCGCCGTGCCGGCCGTGTCGGGCTGGTCGTGGCGGCGCCGGTGACGCAACGGTTCATGCCGCTGGCCATGCATCGCAACCTTGCAGAAGCGGCTGTCCAGCATGTCGAACATCGCGTCATCGACATCGTCAATATCGGTGCGGAAGTGCCTTGTACTCACGCCAGTATCTCCTCCGGAGTTCTGGTCCGGCCGAATAGCCGGGCTAATGCGTTACGCCGGCGTAATCGTCGGCGTAATTGTCAAAAGAATCGTAGTCTTCGAAATCCGCCAGTTCCCGTTTCAGAAAGCGGTCCTCGCGCGACATTTCGATCAGGCGCCACACCGGGACATTGCTGTCACCGGCAGGACGGATTTCAACGTCCGCAACAACCGCCACTTCGTCATCGGCAGCTTCTTCGTCAAATTCAAAATCGTCTTCGTCACTCATTTCAAGTTCCGTCTCCGCTTCGTCCGGAATCCACTCCGGCTCTGGGGTCAATCCAGTTTGTGAAGGCATGCTGATCTCCACGAATTGAACGGTTTTCGACGCGAAGATAATCTTATTTCCTTTGAAGTCAAGTGATTTATTTGGCAATTTGTCAAGTTGCAAGCAGTTGTTTTTTAATGCGTTTTAGAGAACTCGTGTACCGCCGTTCATGGGGTCAAAAGGCGCGGTGCGCTAAAGGAAGGTCACCGACCGCACGGCCAACCCCGCGCGATGGCCGCAACGGACGCTCCCCGGCGACGCATCCCGGACCGGGACGGACTCCCGGAGACAGGCGAGATGGTCATCAGGCAGGCGCCGCGGCAGGACGGCAGGGCCAGTCTTGAATTCAGTGGCCTGGCGCGTTACCAGCCCGGCGTAGCCGCCATGCTTTCCAGCCGGTCGTCGCGGCAAACGCGATGACCGCCAACGCCGCGACCAGCGCTGCGGCCGTCGACGGCAGGTAGGATGACCGGTAGAAGGCATCACTGATGCCGGTGACGCCCCAGAGCGTGCCACTGCCGTCACCGACGATAAGCTGGCCACGCATGCCCTTTTCCATGTGCTGCGCCATGTCGCAGTGGATTAAATAGGTGCGGTCTTCCGGCGGGACGATGAACGTGCCGGATTGCCGCTGCCCGCCCATAGCCTCGATATGAAACATGCCCGCCGGGTAAAGGTACCGCGGCAGGCCATGCACCATCCATTGGTGACGCACGGCATCCTCGTTGACAAAATGAATCGTCAGGCGGCTGCATGGCGGGACGCGCACTTCATGCTCGCTCATGCCGAAAATGACACCGGGCCGTTCGCCGGCATAGGCGCTGCCTGCAAAAATCGTGAATTCGAGATCGTCACTGATCTGTTCGCAACCGCGCGGCAACCGGTCAGTGTTGGCATTCATGACAACGCCACCCTGGTCCATATGCATCGCATCATCGTGATGCTCGTGCTGGGCGAACACCGCGAGTGGCGCGGTAAACAGCAAGCACGACACCAGGGATCGCGGCATCATCGCGTGTCTCTCCGAAGCAAGCCGGCGAACAGCATTGCGCCGAGCGCGCCCGCACACAATGCCACGATCAGGAGCCGTGCCAGCAACCGCCAGTCGCTGCCCGGGTCGGCAAACAGGCCGGGCGCATAGCTTTCCCATATCGGCACCTCACGCCGGTAGTATTCCGCGGTGAAGTACGGGTCGAGGGATACGCCCTGTGTCTTCGGCCAGCCCGATTCGTCCAGGTACTCGCCGTAGACTATGGCGCTGACGTTGCCGCCCGGGCCTATGCCGTCCGTCGTCACGCCGGCATTCTGGTGATCGTGAAACAGCCAGATGCCCGGGCCGTAGGACCGCCGCCCGTCGTTGACCAGGCTCAGCGCCAGGTCCACGCGCTGTGACGTCGCCAGCCACACGACATCCTGTGGCGATCGCATGGCATCGGGCAACGGCACGCCGTCGCGGTCGATAACGGTGAACTTGTGGCCATGCGTGTGCAGGGCGATCCCTTTGGCGCCGCCGTTGACGACTCGCAGGCGCACGATTTCACCCTCATCGGCGACAACCAGCGACTCGCGGAAGGTATAGGGAAACGAGCGTCCATTCAGCGTGAAATAGTCTGCGGTCGCGTTCGTGACATTGTAGTCGCGATGCATCGAGCGCGTGACAAGGCGAGGATCATTGGATCGCTGGATACGCTCGCCCAACTGCTTGTCGAGGTCCACATAGTGAAGGTCGTATTCCTGCGTAAATTCCGCGGCAACGGCTCTTGACGGCACGCGAACCTGGCCGGCACCGAT
>CAZLNH010000016.1:0-5275 GCA_964560775.1 uncultured Woeseiaceae bacterium
GTTTCGGCGGATGGCACGGCCATGATCAGCAGGATGACAATCGGGATTATCGTCCAGATCACTTCAGCTGACATGCTGTGTGAAAATTGAGCCGGTTCCGCGCCCTGCGATTTGCGGTGCTTGACCAGCGAGTAGATCATCGCACCGAACACGACAACGGCAATCGCGACACACCACCAGAATACCTGCATATGCAGGTGGTAGGTTTCCTCGCTCAGCGCGGTGACGCCTTTCGGCATGTTGAGCGCCCAATCCGCGGCGGCCGTGTTGACGGCCAGCAGACCAGACAGGCCCAGGCACAGTTTTCGTATCATTGAAGCTTCACCCGGTGGCATTACCTGCCACCCCAATTCAACCTGTTTCCTGTTACGCACGACGCCTTGCGTCGCCACCGTCACCACCCGGGTAATAACGTGAAGGCAGCGCCGTCGCTTTCCAGTCCGTCCCCGCCGCAATCCTGAACGTTTCGCGAAACGAACCCGCTGATCCTGGCTAAAAGCCTGAATCTTCGTCTCTGTCAGGGTGGCAAATCAGGGTACCGATGCACGCCGCCCGGCGCGCATCGAACATCGGTCTGATCGCTTTGTTGCCGCCGTTTCACCCGCAAATTGCGGGCAGGTGACCCGGCCGGCGAAAAAGCCAGCGAAGTTTACTGAATGCGCTGCCGGCATGCAAACCTTGGCGACCGACTCTTCCGGTCTAAATCATTTTTGTAACAATCACTTAGCCGGAAACTTTTGATCCAGTCTAAGCTCATCAAAGCACCTTCACCGAGGGCGTCCGCGTCTGCCTATGTCCCCGATATCAAGACGAAATTCGCCCACATCGGGCCGCGGCCCGCCGCCCCACGCGTGACCGTATACGAGCTCAATGCTCACTTTGAGCGGGCCCTCAAGCATTCGGCCCGCCAGTAGTGACTCGGCACGACGGAATCGCGACTTGCCTGTCAGCGACTTGCGCCGGCCTGGTAGTGCATTACGCGCGCCGCATGCCGTAAGGTCGCTGAAAAGGCGCCCGGTGCTGTGGTAGTCGACGCCCAGGTGGTCGACGTCGAGAACCGGATCACGGAGGCCTGCACGCACGAGGGCATCGCCGACATCATGCATGTCGGGGAAACGCTGTACGTGACCATCGTCGTCCCAGGCCTCCCGCAGTTCGCGCAGGCTGTCAGGGCCGAGCGTCGCGAACGCGAACAACCCCCCCTTTTGCAGCACGCGGGCGACTTCGGCGAACAGCGCATCGGCATCTGGTACGTGGGGCAACAGCAGATTGGCGACGACGACATCGACGCTCATTGATGCCAGCGGCAGTGCCGCCGCATCAGCCTGCAACTCGGAGATACGGGCGAAGTAGCCGCGGCCCTTGCGAGCCCGCCGCAGCATGGCGTGCGACCGGTCGACGCTCAACACGTGGCTGCGGCGAAAGACCTTCGCGAGGCGGCGACTCAGCGTGCCGGTGCCGGCACCCAGGTCGAGAATACGTTTTGGCCCAACCTGCATCGGCGCCATGCGCTCCAGCAGACCGTCGCCGGCTATGCGATGAATGAAATCGGCGCTGTCGAACCCTGCGGCGGCGCGGGCAAAGCGCCTTTCGACGTCGCGGTGCCGCGGCCGCATGTCTGTTCCGTGATCCATGGCCTCGAAGCATACGGTCATTGCAGACGTGCCGCGACCGGTCCCCGAACGTCAACGCAGCGAGTCCAGCAACCTTCAATTACCCCGGACTTTCCCGAAAACGACGGCTGCTGTCCGCCGCACAACCAGACACAGTCAGGCGATGCAGCGCTACCTGCAAGTGGCGGCGAACATGCTGGCGCCGCCGCACTGCGTCTTTTGCGGCATACGGCTCGACGCTGGCCGCGTCTGCGCGCCCTGCCACGACGACCTGCCGTGGCTCGAGGCGGCATGCCCGGGATGCGCCGAACCGTTGCCCCGGGCCATCAGTGACGAATGCGGGCCCGGGGCAGGCGGCGCTCGCTGTGGGGCGTGCCAGCAGCACCCGCCACCGTGGAGCGCGTGCCGCGCGGCGTTGCATTATGCGTTCCCGGTCGACAGTGCCCTGAAAGCACTGAAGTTCCGCGCCTGCCTGTACTATGCCCCGGCGTTCGCCGCATTGCTTGCCCCTATAGTGTCGCGGCACTTCAACGACATCGATGCGCTGATACCGGTTCCGCTGCACCGCCTGCGGCAGGCGCGGCGAGGTTTCAACCAGGCGCGCGAAATCGCCGCGAGTCTCGGCAAAACGACGGGACTGCCTGTGCAGGATGTGGCGAGACGCGTACGGCAAACGGCATCACAAAGTGGCCTTGACCGGGACGCGCGCCGAAAGAACTTGCGTGACGCCTTCCAGGTTCCAGCGCGCCTGACGTACCGCTATCCACTGATTATTGACGACGTCATGACCACCGGCGAGACGTGCCGGCACCTGGCAGGCGTACTCCTGCAATCCGGCGCGCGCCGAGTTGCCGTCCTGACCGTCGCGCGCGCTGCAACGTCTTACGGTGCAGGCGGTGCCGACGCAATTGTTCCAATCTGCCACCCCCAACGCTACTAGTTCGACTTCGAGCGAATTTCGGCAGAGAGGTGAGCGTGCAGGTCGCGTACTACATCGCTCTTGTCTGGATTCGCTGTCGACGCATCGATGATCACACGATCAATGGCCGTAATGAAAAGTTCCTCGCCGAGCTCTGATTCAATAATGAGGCTTGCGGCGTGTTCGAGGTCGGAGCCGCACTCGCTCTCATACCCAATCGGAATAATATTCACATCATAGAACTCACCCTGGTTGAACGACGTCAGATAGTACCTCCAGTCCTCGAAATTGTACTCCCTGGTCCGATCGCCGTCGGTGATCTTAATCGTTCGCCTTTGCAGCTCCTTTCTTGGCTTCGCCGGGAGAAACTCCCATCCAGGGACATCGGGTGCTTCGCGTGCAAGTGCATTCGTCAGGTCGAGCAGCTTTTCTTGCAAATTTGGACTAAAAGCGAGAAACCACTCGGCGCGCGAACCCGAACCGACCTCCCAGCGAAGTTGCGGGTTTATTGCGGCGAGCCACTTCGCAAGCTCTCTTTGAGCCTTTCGGTCCCGCGGAACAAATTGCACATTATTGCGAAGCCATTCAAAAAACTCGGGTGACATTATTTGTGCTCACGTGGCGGATCATTTTTGGCTAATATTATTGCTCGGTCTGCCGGCGTTGCCGGCTTGCGGCGGAATGACCGGAGACACGGTCAGGCCTGCGCCCAACAGAAGCGATCATCATAATGAAGATGACACCCTTGCGACGAATCCTGCTCCTTGCCTGCCTCATCACGCTGCATGCGCAGGCCGCGCCACTGCGGGTCGAAGCGTACGGCCGCCTGCCGGCATTCTCCGACGTCAATATCTCCACCGGCGGCAGTTATATTGCGGCGATAATGGACCAGGGGGAGGGTTACGTTGTCGGTGTTTACGAACTTCCCATCACCGCGGACTCGAATTTCTGGGCCCGGAAGTACGACAACGGCACGATACGCTGGATCGAGTGGGCGAATGATGAGCGGCTGCTGGTGTCTGTGGAGTTCCTCGATCGTGTGCAGGGGATACCGATCAAGCAAACGCGGCTGATAGCAATGAACTACGACGGTTCGGACGTCGAAAACATGGTGAGCCGTCCGAAATCGAAGACCCAGAGCCTGCACCAGTTCCAGGACAACGTCCTCGACATGTTGCCCGAGGATCCGGACCATATCGTGATGGCGTTCAGCTTTGACGCGTCCAACAGCCTGGAGCCCGAAGTTCGCAAGGTGAACGTCCACACCGGCAAGAACAAGCTCATGGAGACCCGCCAGGAACACATTTCGACCTGGTACACGGATCGCGACGGCAACGTACGCATCGGCTTCGGCATCCATGACGACAAGCTGAGAATGATCCTGCGCGACAGCGCGGACAGCGACTGGAAGGACATCTCCTACCGATTCCAGGATGCCGAAACCCGCAAGTTCGATGACAGCGTGACATTCGAGCCGCTCGGTTTCGACAACGATCCGAATATCCTGTACATCCTGTCGAACCACGAGTCGGACACCGCCTCGGTATATCGCTACGACATCGCCAGGGACGAGTTTCTCGACATCGTTTACGGACGTGACGACGTGGATATCTCCGGCCTCGAATACGACAGCACCGGTCGCAATGTGATCGGTGTGCGTTATATCGGCGAAGAGCCCGAAGTACACTACCTCGAAGAGGACGCTGACGCCCGCATCCGGGAACAATTATCGGAATACTTCGGTGGCGCGGACGTACGACTGACCAGCACCACGTATGACAATAGCCGCTGGATCATATCGGTAAGCGGGGATACGCGGCCGCGCCAGTACTACCTGCTCGACAAAACCGACGGCAGCCTGAAGATGTTCGGCCAGCAATACCCGGACCTCAGCGCCGGCATGCTCTCCCCCATGCAAGTGACGTCGTACAAGGCACGCGACGACGTCGAAATCCCGGCTTTTATCACGCTACCGCCAGGCATTGCGTCCCTTGCCGACGCGCACGGATTGCCGTTCGTCGCGCTGCCGCACGGCGGCCCGAGCGCGCGTGACTTCAAGCGCTTCGACTTCCTGGCGCAATTCCTCGCCTCGCGCGGCTATGGCGTATTGCAGATGAACTTTCGTGGCTCCACCGGTTACGGCACGACGTTCGCACTGGCCGGGCACCGCGAGTGGGGCCAGGCAATGCAGGACGACGTTACCGACGGCGTAAACTGGCTGGTTGAACAGGGTTACGCGGATGCCGGGCGAATCTGCGCCGTGGGCTGGAGCTACGGCGCGTACGCCGCGCTGATGGGAAGCGTGAAGACCCCGGACCTGTATCGATGTGCGGTCGGTATTGCCGGCGTCTACGACCTCAAGGCGCTGCTGCGGTCGGCGGGCCGCTATCACAACGGCAGATTCATGAGCCGCAATATCGGCAAGCTCTGGTCAGACGGCGAGCTGCTGGAAGAGAATTCGCCGGCAAACAACGCGGCCGGTATCAAGGTACCCGTACTGCTCATGCATGCCGCCGACGATCGCGTCGTTGACATTTATCAGAGCAGGCTGATGCGCGATGCCCTGGAGAAGGCCAACAAGTCGTTCGACTATGTCGAATACGAATCCGGCGGTCACTCGATGGTCAGTAACGACCGGGTCGAGATGCTGAAGCAGATGGAGGCATTCCTCGCGGAACACCTCGGTGAGTCGGCGCGCGCGTCGCTGTAGAACTGCAAGTGACCCGGGCTCGCGCCCGCGCGC
>CAZLNH010000017.1:0-62242 GCA_964560775.1 uncultured Woeseiaceae bacterium
GACGCAGCCGCGGCGAACGGAGCGTGGGAGCGTGCTCGATTGGAATGCGAAATCGGAGTGCCGGGAATGCCGCGGCAGGTCGATCGCTGAGAATAGAAGGGACGTACGCGTCGCGGTATTGTTTGTAATTGCTGTTAACATCTGCCGCATGGCATTTTTTGCCCGTCCCGCTACAGTTCTGGCTACAATTTGTATGTGACGTCCGCGGAAATAGCCGAACGCACTCGGACGTAAAATATATTAAAAAAATCTGGTTATGGATTCAGACAAGAAGGTCAGCGTACTTTTCATCTGCATGGGCATTAATAACGTCGATCGGACTTCGCGACTATGACGTTGGAGCGCAGGACATCCTGTCGACCATGGAACTCCATGGGTATTCGGTAAGGAGCGCGGTTTCAGAAGTTCTGTAGCAAGCGTTTCTGATTGAGTTGGATCAGGATGAACTCGTTCGTTACAGCAACGAAATCGCAGCCGTGTTGGCGAATAGGTAGTTGAAAGCAGCCGTTCGAGCGACCGCTGTCCCGCGTAGTCCAGACGAAAGGGCGACAGCTTTTTGCTATTCTTGGGCGACAGGAACTGACCCAATCCAGCCGGTCGCATAGTTCAAGTTCTGGGTGGCAAACATGAGCAAGAGGAACTTTGTCTGCTTTAAGTGTCGCGTTGCCGTCCGGCGAGAACCCTATTCAGGTGATGCTGTGGTTTGCCCGACCTGTGGAGAGGAATGCCGGAATATTGGGTACAAGATTTTAGTTCCGCCGAAATCGAAATCCGAGGCGTGGCGACAACTACACGAGCAATACTTTGGCGAGCGGCGGAAAATTCTCGAGGACGCAGTCGCTGTTAGTGTGCGTGGCAAGCACAATCTCGAAAAGGAAATCGCGAAGCTAGAAGCTCGAGCGGAAAACGAAGGCCGAGCACGGGAGATTCGGCGCTTGCGTCGCCGTCTGGAGAGCCTGAAGTAGCGCTGAAGACCGACAGTTCCTGGCCGATAGGAGGCTGATAAATTGAAGCTAGACGCCTCGATCGATTGTCCGGTTTTCGGAGGTTTGGTCGTTGGCATTGAAGCAGATCGCGGCCTAACCATGCGCTGCACCCGACACCGGACCCAACCCGCCTTGCGCTGCCGCTCCAGGCGGTCTGCGTCAAGTGCGGGTGAGCTTAGACGTTAGGCAGCGCAATGGGCCGCATCTGGTTGTCGAAGAAAGCCACAGTTTTCGGGATCGCAGTGCTCTTCGCAACAATTTCAACCGGCGATCAAATTTTGATCGCCGGACAGTGGAGTTGCCTTAGAAGTAGTATCAAACAAGACACATTCATCTTGAAAGCGGAAGAGGTATTCGAGTTTTCTAGCGAAGGCTGGTACGTCTCGGATGTAAAACTTCAATCAATGGCTTCAAATGGAGAAAGCTTCAGGACATCTCTGCACATCGACGGCCTCTGGTCGGTCGAAGAGGGCTTTTTGGTGCTAGAAATGGCACAAGTGCTTGTATCAAGCTGGCACCCCTCCGACAATCCCGGGCATGACAATGAAGTTGCGGCACTACTGAAGAAAGCGTACGAA
Source organism: uncultured Woeseiaceae bacterium (assembly GCA_964560775.1). Taxonomy (GTDB): domain Bacteria; phylum Pseudomonadota; class Gammaproteobacteria; order Steroidobacterales; family Woeseiaceae; genus Woeseia. Next base: position 1,565 of record CAZLNH010000017.1, read on the forward strand.
ACCGGCCATAAGATTCGGAATGAAATTCGCTGGTCGGATGGAAATCGCATGGAGCTTCTAGGTAAATCGGGCGCGATCGACTATGTGTGTAAACATTCAGCAGGTCAGTCATTAAAGGTTGACAGTGTCGCAGACGCTGCCTAACAAATCAGGTACAGATGGTGCAGTCCGACGGTTCGAAGACTGCGGACCCGATACCGGTGCTGAAATTCAGTCCCCAGGGTGCTTGAAGATGCAATAAAATTGGTCAATAGAGACTCGATAAACGCTCAATGTGTTGGCTCTAGCAATCTGTACGAACGGATCGCCGGGCCTCGAACGTGAGTGCAGAATCACGTTTGTCGTTACGTCGATTTCTCAACGGAGCAGTTGAAATGAAAGTACTTCGCTCGTGCACTTTTCTTGCCATACTCTTTGCAACATGTCCAGTGAGTGCCAGTCAGTATACTGCTGCAGAGACGAGACGAGTTGAGTTGGAAGCACAATTAGGCGGTTCAGGCTTAATTGTAACGGTAACGGTTCTTGCTGGACCCGAAGCTAAGAACAACCACAACTTGATCCGGGCGGTCACGGTTTCATACGATGACACAGTCATAAATGTACCCAGTGAGATTCTTGAAAGGGCACCGAACGGATATTTCGAAGGGGTGCGTATGGCGTATTGTGAACATTCAGCGTTTAGGTTGATGGATCTCGACAAAGGGTCCGTAACTTATACCCAGAACAATGGCCATCCATGTCTTGCAATTACTCTCGACTTCAAAGAGGTAGGGTCACGCGTCGACGCCCACGCCACCAGTTCGTATATGGTTATAGAGTTACTGAGTGGGACTGACATTACGTACTCTACGTGGCACTTTGATGGATACACCTGGAGTAGGGGGATTGAAGAATACTAACTGCGCGACAACTAATGGATTGCTGGAGCGGACGCGTGCGAAATAAATTGCTAAGCTCATACACCGGTACGCGCGTCGCTCAGCTCAACTGTTAGGCGGCGGCTAGTGGCGACCGAGGCCTTTCATCGTCTTCGTCAGTTCGAGGGGCGTCCGGGCGTATTTGTCGCGCCGAAGGGCGAAGCGCTGGAGGTCAAACTTGTGCGCGGGGACATTGAGGTGCGGGTTGTGGTGCCCGAGGAAGTTCTCGAGTGGTTTGTTGACGTTGAGCGACGCGCCTCTAGATCGCGGGCAAGCGATTGGTGTGACTATGAGGGCTACGACGATACGGCGGTCTCAGAACTCGAGAAGGACATGGCTGAGGAAGTAGCGGCCTTCGTCAATCAGTTGATGGAACGCAATCTCCGTTTCGACGAGGATAAGAAACATTCTACCCGTGGTGTACTGGAGTGGTTAGTTGATGGTCAGTGGCAGCAGGCTATTCCATTCGTCGTGCCAGCCCCCTAACAAGCAGTTGCAGCGGGCGGTGACGCGGCATCGCGAGCGCGCCGCGAGCGCGTCAATTCATTGTGCGCTTGCGGCGCGCTTCATACGGCAGCGCGTCGCCGCTGAACTGCGGCGTTAGGCCGCTCGAAGCATGCGCATTCCAGCACCGCTAATCGCAGCACTAAGCAACGTGATTCCTGAGTATGAAACCCATGCTTCAATGGATGCGCTATTTCTACATGCGGATGCGCCTGGAGACCCGCCGGAGGGTAATAAGCAAGCCAAAACACAAGCTTGGCTTCGCCGGGCGAACAAAGTGCTTGGTGATCCTTTGAGTATTGTAGGGCCCTTAATTGAAGGCTATATGGAGGCGGATACTGAGAATGAATGGCTGTCAGGGGCCAAAGCGAAGCTCGAAAAAGCACTAAACCGCTGCAATCTGGTTTATGTTGTTGGAGGCCACGTTACTGCTGGTGGGAGTCTGCCGTCGATAGGCCTCGCAGACCTGATTCGAGGCGGAAATTTCGCTGCAGTGGAAGAAGAGTTTCAACGAGCGCTTGAAAACTTAAACAAGGACCCCCGAGAAGCAGCTTCTGCCGCCGGCAATATTCTAGAATCGGCCTGCAAAATCTACATAGAGGACAACGGGCTGGAAATGCCGGCGAAAAAAGATCTCAAGTCGGTATGGGCAGTCGTCCGAAAAAACCTAAAATTTGATCCCAAAAATCTAATTGACGACGATCTTAAGAAAGATTGTTAGCGGAATGTTGAATACCGTGGACGGTATTGCGAATCTCCGTACTCACGCAAGCAGTGCTCACGGCCAAGGTCGCAGCGCATATAGACTTGAGGCACGACACGCTCGCCTGGCGGTAAATGCGGCCCACTCCGTGACAATGTTTGTGCTCGAGACGTGGCGAAAGAATAGCGAAGGAGCGGCCTAACCATGCGCTGCACCCGACACTTGACCCAGCCCGCCTTGCGCTGCCGCTCCAGGCGGTCTGCGTCAAGTGCGGGTGAGCTTAGACGTTAGACGGTGCGGAGAAATTGTCGCCATTTCGAGGAGAAGGGAATGATCACTTGGGAACGCTTGAGATGCGTGCTTTACGCTGCGGCCACAGCAGCCGCCCTAGTGCCCGTCGCCCCCCAAATCGGTGCCGCTGAAGAAGTAACCTACAGCCTCATCGACGAGGAGGTTTACGACAAGCCGATCAAGACTCAGATTGAGCAGCATATTGTCGTTTCAGGTGTTCCATCCAAGACGAATCTCGAATCTGAGATATCGACGCGCTACCGTGCAGCCCTCGCTCGCCGGGGGTTCCGATACCACAATCCTGCTACGAACATCTACATCTATGTGTACGGTTCCGAAGAGCAAGCCCGCGCGGGGCAAGGTTTGTGGGTAGGTATGCTTGCGAAGAGCTATTCCGATAAGGGCACCCCCAAAGTCCTCGTCAATGACGAGCGCTTCGCCGCCCTTTCGGCTGCCTCGGAGAATCGTTTCGGCCTCTCCGAGGCAAAGCGACAGGAAGTGTACCGAGAGATCGCAACCGCCGAAGAACGCGCAACACGGGATGCGATGGCGCGAGTGCCAGATTCTCAGATCATGAAGCAAATCGAACTAGAGCGCGAGCTCAAAGTGGAGTACAAGGCTGCGGTGGCTCGAAGGCATGGCTTAACCGAGGACCATCTCTTCAAGATCAGCGTAGAAGGCATAGAAAAAGGATGGCCGGTTCCGTAACGCAGAGAAGGGCGCCGTCTAACAAGGCGCTGCAGACGGACAAAGGCAAGCTGTCTTTTGCATCCGCAAAAGGCATGCCAGCTTGCCTTTGCCGATGAGCTTGGTCGTTAGCCGGCACGGGGTCGTTCCATGGTGGCAAGATAGCCGACGGCCCACCGGGAGAGGTACTAAGTGGTAGCCAAACGCAAGAAAAAAAACGTTGACCCGGCTCGAACGACAGACGAGATCCGCGGAATTATGCTGCAGTATTTCTACGATCGGAACAAGAACGCTACTAGCGCGCGTGGCAAGAAGGGCTTTGCCGTCAAGATCAGCGATGTTCGGAAGGAGCTGAAGGCAAGTCACCAACTGACACAGCAGGAGGTTGTCTCGAATCTCAACTACCTGATGAGTCAAGGGTGGATCGAAGAAGAACAGGTAGCGAAGAGCGTTCCGCTTCCTTCCGGTACGGTCATTCCCCAGGCGACGTCCTACTATAAGATTACGGCCGCTGGAATCGACAAGATCGAAGGACCTGGAGAGTTCACGATGGACAAGTTTAAGGGAATCAAGATCGAAGCCACCGGCCAGAACATAATTACCGTCGGCGACGGAAACCAAGTCAACGCCCAATACGAAGATGTTGCCCGCGCCTTAGTCGAATTGAAGCAGGCAGTGTCACAGACAGACAATCTCAAAGAATCTCAGAAGCTGGATGCTGTTGCAGATATCGACAGTATCGAGAGCCAATTGGCAAAGGCAGAACCCAACTCTACCTCGATTCAAGGCGCGTGGGAGGGCGTGAAGAAGCTCGACACCGTGCTAGGGCTAGGTGAGAAGATCGGCAAGGTCGCCGGCCTTCTTGCTCCCTTTCTTTAAGGTATCAGTGGCGTATCGCCTAACAACCAGATGCAGCGACCGTCAGGCGGTATAGGAGGGTTCATGACGAAAATGGACATGGTGTGGGTGGCCGTTGCGTCCCTGCTTCATCCGAGAACCGATGCAGATGTGTTCGTTAGGAAGGCACAAATCGATGCTAGAGTATCCGAGCTGTTCGACGCCTCGATTCCGCCAGTCTTGATTACTCATCATCTCGTAAACTCCGTGGATCGCCAAGCGGATCGGGCCGACCCCAATCGCGGAGGTAGCCGCAACAGATATTTGTTCCGGGGCAATGGAGGAGGATATCGCCTGTATAAGAACTCTGACAGCTCCACAGATGGGTGGGAGAAGAACAGCCGGAAGCACCCAGAGGCAGGGAAAATCGATCCAGACTACCAGTATCTACTGGTATGGTATGAGCAGGATTATCTTCCGCAATGAGTGCGGTGACGACGAGTGACCATGCCGCCTCACAAGGCGCTGCAGACGGACAAAGGCAAACTGTCACGCCTCTTGCATTCGCAAGAGCCGCGCCAGCTTGCCTTTGCCGCTGAGCTTGGTCGTTAGCCGGCATGGCTGGGAGTGTCACGACGATGTCGGCTTTTGACCCTTTTCTGCCGTTCGCTCGCTGGTAACTCTGTGATCACTAGAGACGAAATGTTGTCGCCGATTCTGAAGGTTTGCCCGTCCTTTCAGGCGACGTGGGACGAGTTTGTTGATGAGTGGAAAAATGATCCAGATGGATTGCAGCTTTATCTCGTGCTGTCAGACTTAGCTCGGCATGTGATCGGGATGCTCGAGAGAAACGAAACCGACGGCGTGAAAGCCGTGTTCCGCGTTGTAGAAGCGTGGCATCTGGAGGGTGATCCTTATGTCAAGGAGGCGGCTACGGTGGGATTCCTAGAAGACTTGCAGAACCTGAACCTTCACGCAGGAAGCACGAGACCAGAAGACTTTCTGGAGTTTTTGCTACCAGACACGAAATACTGGTGGACGAAAGTCGAAGATTTCTGGGAGCAAGGAAAGTTGATCACTGATGATCGGGCTCGACATTGAGCGGCTCCAATTGGCCGGGGGTCGCCGTTGGGCTGGTAAACTGGCGTCCTGCAGAAAGTCAACCCGAACCACCGTTCGCCAACATCAATACTGAGCTATGACGTACACGCCTAAAAGCATTGAATTTGGTGGGCGGACATTTCAGTTTTATCGAGCCAGTGACGTAGTCCGTGATGGCATGGGATTTGAAGCGTGGGAAGGGGCCGAACAAGTGGCCGAAGTTTTCTACTGGGATTCCACAAGCAAAGCGACTTTCTCGGCCTTTACGGACGATCTGCCGGTTGAACTCATTAGCTATTTGATAACCGAGGGACTACAACAGATCACGCCAGTTAAATGATCGCAATTGGCTGAAACCGGCACGAAGCGCTCGAATTCGTGAAGGTCAGGAGCTGGCCGCTAAGCGACTGTTTACCTCTGTCAAGACTAGCCATTCAATCGACTGCTATTGTTGAGCGCAGGCGTTCAGCCTCAGAGTCCCACCTCTTAGTGGATCATTGGCATAGTCTTCGTTCCATTGCTTTGCCAGGCCGGTTGGCGTATTATTCATTTTGAATAGTCAAGGGATACGTTAGCCATGGCAACCACGTCATTGAGCCTCGGTGGGCATTGGGAAGAGTTCATCAAGCGCGAGATCAAGAGCGGTCGATATTCGACTGCCAGTGAAGTTGTGCGAGACGCTCTTCGTGAACTCGAGGATCGAGGAAAGCGACTCGAGGCGCTTCGGGCGCACCTGGCCGAAGGGGCCGGTCAGGCGGCCAGGAAAGACTTTGTAGAGGGCTTTGACATCGAGTCCGTTATCGTGCGAGCCAAAGCTCGGGCATGACGGCCCAATTTCGGCTCACACCGAGAGCGGCTGCAGACGTCGACGAAATTGCGGACTACACGATGGAACAGTGGGGGCCGGCGCAGATGGGGGACTACCTGCGATCCCTGGACAGGCGATTCGACTGGCTGGCACAAAACCCTTTCGAAGGCCGGGAACGAAACGACGTTTACCCTGGATACCGGAGTTTCCCTGAAGGTAGCCACATCATTTTCTATATTGTCAGTGGCGAGGACGTCGACATCATTGGCATTCCGCACAAGTCGATGGGCATTGGACCCGGTATCTTGTGAATTGTGGAACGCGCTTGTGGGCACAGTTCCGGCTACAAGCCTTGTCGGATACCCCAGGATTTCGGCAGGTGTGCCGGGACAGAAAAATTAAGATAAACAAAAACGTATGAATAATCCCTCAACCATAAACGTACTTTTCGTGTGCATGGGCATTATTTTTTTGTACTTTTAGAAACAGTAGCTTGGACGTTTCGGGCACAATTCTGGCTACAAGTTCGAATCGTAACTTCGATGATTTCTATCGTGGACTCGGGCGAATCGATTCGGACGCCTTCGGTCGATAAATAGTCTACAGGTACTCCTGCTCCGAACCGGGGTGCGTGCAGCGATAATTGAAGGCTACGTTTCGAGTTCCGGCAAAATTCCGGCAATCACGATTCCGGGAAAAAGCAGCAATCCAGTGTGTCGTTGCCAAGGGATTGAGTGCATAAAGAGAATCCCGGACGGGGTGAGATATGGACTCGCGGCTCCGGCGCTCGGGCCGGAAACAATTGAATTATGCGCTTTTGTTGACGTATTCGTAAACAAAAGCGCATAATTAATCCATGTTGACACACATTCAACTCCGCGAGCTCTTTCATTTCTGCTTTTTGCAGCGGCTGCTACGCCTCTCCGATCCGGACCTCTATGTTCTGAAGGGCGGTGTCAATCTGCGATTCTTCTTGTTAAGCCCCCGCTATTCGGAGGACATGGATCTGGACGTGCTGGCCGGCAGCGTCGCGACACTCAAGAAGAACGGGTACAAGATCCTCGAAGATGCTGCCTTCGGGCGTAGCCTGCGCATCTACGGGATTGATGGCATCGAAATCAACGACCCGGACAAGGCCAAGCACACCGAGACGACGCAGCGATTTCGGTGCTCCCTGATTACGGAAGCCGGGCAGCGCCTGCCCACGAAGGTCGAGTTTTCTCGTCGGGCCAGGGACCCGGATGCCGCGGCCCCGCTCGAGACGATCAATACAGAAATTGCCCGCCGATATCGAATGCTGGCTTACAGATGCCGGCATTATTCAGGGGTGGCGGCCGTTGTGCAGAAAGTCGAAGCACTGGCAGGACGCGCCCTGACCCAGGCGCGGGATGTGTTTGATCTCGGTATCCTGCTGCGGGGTGGCTACGTCGATGCCGCCGCGCGTGAAGAGCTGCTGGCCGGCGCGCCAGTGCAGCAGGCATTAGAGTGCCTGGTGGCACTGGGCTGGGAGGATTACGAGGGACAGGTTATAGAATTCCTCGATCCGGACAGTCGCGCCGAATTCGGCAACCAGGCGGCGTGGAAAGAGCTTCAGACCAGCGTATTCGAGGTCCTCGAAGACCATGCTTGAACTCTTCAAGCAAGCTGAATTCGTTGTGTTCACAACGCGCGACTTCGCCAATGCGAATCAGCTGAGCCTGTCCGCGGCTTCCCATCGTCTTCGGCGTCTGGTCGTCGAGAAATTCCTCACCCGGATTACGCGGGGTGTGTGGGCGAACGAAGGTCACCCGCATTTCCAGCCATTGGCCTGTGTGCCCTATTTGCTGGGAAAAGAGCAGGGCTATGTGTCATTTCTTACAGCGCTGCATCTGCACAATGTCATTTCACAGATTCCCGGGGCCATCCAGGTTGCGACGACAGGGCGCCCCCGCGTGATCAATTCACCCGTGGGACGTTTCGAGTTCCTGAGAATTAAGCCGGAACTGATGCGAGGAGGGGTCGAGTGGAGCACGACGCATCAGCCGTACCTCATAGCGACCGGAGAGAAAGCACTGTTTGATGTCTTGTATATTTCGACACGCAAGAACAGGCGCTTCGGGAAGCTGCCGGAACTGGATTTGAACGACAGCGGATTCGACCGGCGTGAATTCGAGCGGCTCTTGAGCAACTCGCCACTTCCGGTACGAATCCGCCCGGCGATGCAGGAACGCTGGCAAAGGTTGGCCACCCTGGCGGCTGAATTACCAGGCTAGAAGCACAAAACCCTGTCGCAGGCCGCAAATGAAACGACATTCACCCTGACTATCGGAGAATCGCTGAAGGTAGCCACATCATCTTCTATATAGTTAGTGGCGAGGACGTCGACATCATCATCGGCATTCCGCACCGGTTCGTGGCCGAGCACTATGCCGGGTTCCGGGATCGGCGAGCAGCCGAAGGGCGGCCGCTGCCGCGGTACGTTGAAGATGAGTTCGAGGCGTATCTCCAGTGTGGGTTGCTCGAGCATGGTTTTCTTCGGGTCAAGTGCGACAGCTGTCGGGCCGAGAAGCTGGTGGCATTCTCGTGCAAGCGCCGCGGCTTCTGCCCGAGCTGCGGTGCAAGACGGATGGCCGAAACGGCGGCACTGCTCGTGGACAATGTCTTGCCGCAGCAGCCGGTTCGCCAATGGGCGCTGTCGCTGCCGTTCGTGCTTCGGTACCTGCTGGCGACACGGCCCGAGGTGGTCACGCAGGTGCTCGTTATCGTCTACCGAGCGATCTCGAGCCATCTGATCCGCAAAGCCATTGACCGCGAGGATGTCCTCCTTCCATGCAGACGCGTTCGATCCTTTGAAATTGCATTTGGCGGTGGTCAGCCGATTGAGCCAGCGCGCGCTGCGCGGTCCGGCGGAGATCTTGATATTTTTACGGGACCGGCTGAGACCGTGCCGGCGCAACCAATGCATATCGAAACAGCGGCCGCTGACTATGTCGTCCTTCGTGATCGCATTGCTGGTTGACATCGGCAATTTGAAATAGCTGCCTGACAGGTAAAAGCCGGTCTCGGCCGCCCCCGCGTGCACGGCGAGAAAATCGCTTCTGGGAATGCAGTCACCGTCCGTGAAGACGATATAGTCATGGCTGGCTTGCAGGACTGCCTTGTTCAGGATTCGGCATTTCCTGAAGCCGCGGTCTTCCTGCCAGACATGCGTGATCGGAATGGCCAGTTCGGTTCGCATGCGATCAATCAGTGCACGGGTGCGCTCATCCGAACCGTCGTGGGCAATGACAATTTCAAAGTGCCGGTGCGTCTGTTGTCCGTAGCCCCACAGGACCTTTTCGAGCCACTCCGGCGAGTTGTAGGTCGAAATGATTACCGAGAGATGCATGGAACGGCGGCACCGCGTTTTGCTGACCGGATGCAACCGATTCTACGATTTTGACAGCAGCGGGTCGATCAGCCAGTGCCGGGTTCATCGCGAACCGCGCTGTCGCAGCGAAGGTGCGCTGTCATCGCGTGCCGCGCAAGCGGCGTGGCGATCTCGATCCGCCGGGCAGAGTCACAGCGTTACGAGATCACCACGCCGCTACGCGGCTCGCGATGATATTTATCAGCAGGGATCGGTTTGCTGTTCGTCGCCCGGAATGTTGCAGATCTTCGTTTCCTGGCTGACGACCTCGACATTGATCATTGCGTCGAAATCGAATCCGCTGTCTGATGGTGTCGGGTAGTCGTCATCCGTTGCACCGTCAGCCATGCCCGAGCACGTAAAGGCCAGCGTATACGAACCCGGCAGCATGTACATCAGGTGATACTCGTACTCGCCGGTATCGTCGTTCAATGTGACGACGTCGCTCGTCAGCGGACCACTGCGGCCGTCGGTGTCTTCCTCGGCGACATCATCGACCTCGGCATCGGCGCCCTCGAATGCATATACCGCGTTACCGGTAAGTGCATCCGGCTCGGCAGAAAGGCAGCGATCATTGTTGATGTCCACAAGATCCATTGCCACTGTGCCCGATACCGCGCCGGTATCCTCGACGTTCATCAGCCTGGCGGCAGGCTTGAGCAGGAACGTCCGTTCGCCGCCCATGCCAAGTCCGGGCGGTTCAATCAGGGACTTCCGGACATCGAAATCAATCATGTAGGTAACGCTGTCATTCAGCGGCACGGTAAAGCCATCGACCAGCTTGTAGCCGGTTTGCGCGCCGCTTGGTATGAACAGCGGATAGGTAGCGCCATCGGACTCGAGCTGCACGTACGAGAGATCTTCGTCGAAGTAGATGCGCATCCACTCGTAATCGCCCGCCGGGACTTCCTCGCCGTCAATGATGATTGCTGATGCACCGTTGGTGAAATCAATCAGGTTCAACTGGCGGGGCGCGCCGTCGACATCCACCCGAAACGGCGGTTCGTCTTCATCAACCGGCTTGAATTCGAATTCCGTCATCGCAACAACCACGGCCGCCGCGTCATCGACCGGCGCATCGGTGATGCCGATTGAAATGGAGCCGGTGCGGGTTTCGTCGACCTGAGATTCCCCGTCGCCACTATTGCTACAGCCAGTAGCCAGGATTGCGGCGACGAGGGCCGCCGGAAACAGGCTGGTGCGAATGCGGTTCATGAAACGTACTCCCTTTGTTGGATGCAATCGGTGCAGTCCGCAGTGGCAGACCGCGCCCGGATTCAGTGTCCTTACGGAAGTTACACGGGCGGGGGAGATATGGGTTCCATCTATTTGACATAATTACGTAGCCGGGATCAGGCAGACGCCTGCGCCCGGCTGCGCTACATTCACCGGAACCTGATCGGTCGCCGGACGTGTTAACTCCATGCAATTGCTGAGTTGGGTCAAGGGACAGAGCGCCGAGGAGCGCCGTTTCGAAGCGCTGGTCTGGCGCCACTACCCGGCGCTTTACCGTACGGCCTGGCGCTGGACGCGTTCGGTCGAGGACGCGGAAGACCTCGTTCAGGAAGCGTGCACCCGAGCCTTTGCCCGGCTGGACGAAATCGAGGCACTCGAGCGTCCGGTGAGCTGGATCATACGCATTATGTACCGGCTTTTTGTCGATGTGACCCGGCGTCACGAGCGCCGGTTTGCCGATCCACTGGACGATCCGGCGATAGGGGAACTCGTCAGCGATGCACCGGGCCCTGACGATCTCGCTGAACGCAGTGAATCGGCCGGACGGATGCACGCAGCGTGGCTTCGCATGGACCGTGACCGCCGGGTATTGCTGTCGATGCACGATATTGAAGGTTACACACTGGCAGAGCTGGCCGAAACCACCGGCCTCAAGGAAGGCACGCTGAAGTCCCGGCTACACCGTTCCCGGGTGTTGCTCGGCCGCCTGCTCGAACAGGAACATAATCGCGACCGCCGGACGGTGCGCGCCGGAGAATGACTATGAAGAATTGCGAAGAGATCAGTGCACGCTTTGCGGCACCTGCAGGATTCCCCGATGAACTGGATGAGCGCCGAATAGTCGAGCATCTGGCCGGCTGCGAGGATTGCCAGCAAGCACTGCGTGCGGCGGAGGCATTGCGTGCAGAGCAGGCCGCCAACGTGCCGCCCGCATCGTCCGACGCAATTTTACGCATCTTGCGCGCGGCACATTCGGATGTCCTGGCGCGGCGCAGACCGATGGGTGCGTTCTGGGGCGGTCTCGGCGTCGGCGCCGCCGCCGTGGCCACTGCGGCCTTGCTACTGTATTCGCCAATTGCGCAGCAACCCGGTGATGCCGCTAACAACGTGCCGGTAGTCACGCTCGCTATCATGGAGCCCCAGGACATCAGCATTGCCATCAATTCGCCGGAATCAATGCAAGGTGCAGAGATGCACGTCATGTTGCGCGGTGCCATCGACCTGGCGGGCTATGAAGGGCAACGCGACCTGACGTGGCCGGTCGACCTCGAGCGCGGTGTGAACGAGTTGACGCTGCCAGTCATTGCGACCGGAACTCGCGGTGGCCGGATGGTGGTCGAAGTGCGCTTCGGTGACAAGCGCAAGACGTTTGAAGTTGATGTGCTGGCGGCCGCGCCCGTCGGCGGCGCTGTATAGACGGGATGCCAAACGTACTGTCACCTGTCGTTATGAAACGAAAACGGTTCACGAACGTGTTAACAGCAAGGTACGATCTGAAGATCGGAGTTGGAATATGAAAATCTACGCTGTACTGCCCGTGGCTATTGTCGCATTGCTGTTAACGATACCCGCGGCGCTGGCTCAGGATGAATCCGGTGACGAGGTTGTGCCGGAGGAACTTGAGCTTACAATGACGCTGCTTCCGAGCGGTGCGGATCGGGCCGAAGACGTGACCCGTTCCATCCCGTTACCGCCGGCGGCAAGCCGCGGTGTTGAGGCCAGCGAAAATGGCAAGGACAAGGCCGACGCTGCCGGTGACGGCGGCCGTGACTTCGGCCATGAGACGGCAGCAGAAGCGCGCGAGCGTGGTCAGGAATTTGGCGAGGAAATGGCCGAGCGGGCAAGAGAGAATCGCGAGGATTCGGGTCGTGGCGGTCCGCCTGACGAACCGCCGGGGGGGCCGCCGGACGACTTGCCGGAGCCACCCGTCCCGCCGCGTCCCTGAACGCGAATAGTCCGGGCAAGGGATACGATGCATTGATACCAAGACCACCGCTCAGTATTACGACGGCAGGCCGAACCCGGCTGGCCTGCCGTTAGGATGGCAATGCCGGAGCACGATAGCGCAGGGCAGCGATCGAAGCGGCGCCCCTGTCGCCGTCGCCCTGGCAGCTTCACAGCCGCCGGGGCGTTGCTGCTTGTGCTGTTCGTGGCTGCCGAGGTGCCGGCCCAATCGACTGAAATGGATGGGGAGCAGGCGTTTGTCGAGGGCAGCCGTCATTTCGCCGAGGGCGACTACGGTATGGCACTGGCACGGTTCCGCTCAGCGCTCGAAGCCGGCAAGCATTCCGCAGCCGTGCTGTACAACATCGGTGTCTGCGAATACAGGGTCGGCGAATACGTAGCGGCCGAGCAAACGTTCCTTCGGATCTCTCGGGACTTCCCCGACATGCGCTTGCTGGCGGATTACAACCGCGGACTGGCGCTCGTGAGGCAGCAACGTAACGAAGAGGCAGAACAGTTGTTCCGGAACGCCGCCGCGTCCCAGGACCCGGTACTGGCCCGCCTGGCCGGCAGCATGCTCGAACGGCTCGTTCCCAATCGCGAGGTGCCCGGCGAGGTAACCGGTAACCCCAACTGGTTCGTGTATCTCGATGTCGGTGCAGGCTACGATGACAACGTCGCCTTGCTTGATGATTCGGGCGCGACGGCAGGTGCGACCACCGATAGCACATTCAGTGAAGTGTTCGGTCAGTTTGGCGGCAGCCTCGGTCAAACCGGGGCATTCCAGTACGATGCCAGCACCTATCTCGTGCGTTACTTTGACGCCGGACAATTTGACCAGAATGCTTTTCGCCTCGCTGGTTCCTGGTTATGGCGGATAGGCGAATGGGTCGGCGAAGCGGGTCCCTACTTTGCTTACAGTACGCTGGACGGTAACGGATACGACCGGCGGGGTGGACTGCAACTGGGCCTGAGCGGCGCTCTCGGCAACAGTACGCGCCTGCGAGTCCTTCTGGCTCATGAAGAAATTCGCGACGCCGACGCCCGGTATGAGTTTGTCTCCGGTGCAAGGCAGCGCGCCAGCCTGCGCTGGACCCGGCGTATCACCGATACGCAACGGTGGCACCTGGAATATGCATACACGAACGACGACCGCGCCGGTGCGTCGGTATCACCGGCACGGCATCGTTTTGCAACTGGTTACGGCCATCGGTTCAACACCCGCTGGTCCGTTAGCACAGACCTGGTCTACCGTTCGAGCCACTACGACGATCTTGCCGCGCCGCGCGAAGAAAATATGTTGGAGTTCGGGCTAATGGTCATGTGCGACATCGGCCCGGAGTGGCAGTTGACGGCTGAAGCAAGGTTGTCGGACAACGATGCCAATGCGGATGGCTTCAGCTATACGCGCAACCGCATGCAGTTATCTATCAACCGACTTTTCTGATCACAGGCCCTGCAGTAGCAGTGGCGCGTCACGCGCGCCGTCTTACATGCTCTCGCCCTCGATATACGTACTCCTGTCTGAGGAGTCTTTGAACATCACGCAGACGATGTCTGCGGATCAATGTGCCATTCAGCTATGATTCGGTCGTCGAGAGCGATCGACCGGTTGAGATGACCTGCGCATCGCAATGCACAGACACGCAGTGCTACTGAGCGAAGCGACAGCTTGCCCGCCCATCAAGCGAGCGGTTTGGCTTGCGGGGCCGGACCCGGAACGGCCCGACCCCCGCCCGCCGTTCAGAACGCGGCTTGTGCGCTGTTAGTGCAAACGTTGCTACCCGACTCACACACGGAGTAGGTGTATGTACCACCGCCGCGCCGGTTGAGCTTGTCCAGGTATTCCTCGTCATTCGACACGACGATAGTCCCGCTGCTGCTGCCGGACCGGTGGATATCGACCGAGGCGCCGAGCAGGCCCGTCCAGTTGAGCTGTACTTGTTGCAAGCCCCGGTCTTTACTCGTAGCCAGGGTCAATGTTGCATCGCCTTCCGGCTCTTCCGGCTCGTCGACTGTTACATCGGTTTCGCCGTCGGCACTGCCGCCCGCGTTATCGGTGACAGTCAGTCGTGCGGTGTAGATACCGGCCGCGGGGAACGTGAACTCAACTATGGCCCCGGCTGCGCCGCCTGTTTCGTCGTCGCCGCTCAAGAAGACCCAATCGTAATCGGCAATCGAGCCGTCCGGATCCGATGATCCGCTGCCGTCGAACACACAGGTAAGGCCGGTGCAGTCCGGCTCTGCGATATTCACATTTGGCAGCTGGTTCTCAGGCTCTGGCTCCGGTTCCGGATCGGGCTCGGGTTCCGGTCCCGGGTCGGAACCGCCGCCGGACAGCAGCAGATACTCTCCACGTACCTGCAACTGGGTGTTCCCCTGGTAGAACTCCGCGGTCGGAATGAAACCGGCCATCGCCAGGATAAACCCAAAGTTGTCTTCGAAGTTCATTACGGTCGCCGCCTCACCTGGCTGGTGCACCGTCACGAACTCGACTTCCGTCAGGGACGTCGGCGAGGTGAACCAGTCATCTCCGCCATTCAGGCTCGGATGGCAGTACGGCAGCCGACGCTGATCTTGGCAGTCGAAGTCGCCGCGCTGGTCAAGGAGGCCGAAGTCCGGATCAGCGACGAAGTCCGCCAACGTGCCCGGCGACACCTTAAGGATCAGGCCGCGGAAATCACCGTAGTCCATCTCTATGCGCACGCTTTGCGACTCGCCGGGAAGCAGGCCGGCGCCCGGAGTGCCCGAGCAGGTTTCGTCGGCGTCCTGATCCTCGGAAGGTGCACCGCTCTTGATGCAGACGAAGTTCGCCGTACCCGTATCGCTTTTCATCAGCGGCTCGAAGGTACCGTTCTTCTTGATTGCCTCGAGCTGGCCTACCACCGGACCGTCGACGCCCGGGAAGTCCGGGACAAAGGTAGATGACAACAACGAATTGCCGATGACGTTCGGGAAGCGACCAATGCCGAGGCCAACATCGAAACATTCCGCCTCGTGCGGATCGGAACCACAGGACGCCAGGCCGCCGCCAGCACCGGTGCGCAGGTCCTGGCGCCCCAGAATAGACGTGCCGTCGAGGCCGTTGATGTCGGTCAGGCCGCGGCGCTTGGTCTGGAAGTTGAACGACGTCAGGTAAATGTCCGAGCAGGACGACTCGCCGTTCGGGCAGCTCGTATTCTTGATCGTTACCGTGAACTGCACGCGGTCACCGCCCGCCTGTCCGCCCTCATTGGCAACGGTCGCCTTGTCGTCCGAGATGACCACGACGTCGGAGAAGGTTGCCTCGGCGCTCGCACCGATCGATGCGCCCGAACTCACGTTGCCCGGGGTCTCGAAGACGTTTGTGATCTTGCAAACGCCGCCGCCTGGGCTGCATTCGTCGGTGGTGATGCCTGCACCGATCGTGGGTTCGCCGTCGTAGTCGGCTGGGTAATAGCTGCCGGCCACTTCGCGGCGGATGAGATTGCCGCCGTCGACCGTATAAAACTCGGCCCAGGGCACATACGGCGAGCCGCCACAGGAGCCTTCACGGGAGCCGCCTAACTCACAGCTTGGGTCCAGCGTCTCTCCGGACTCACCGAAGCCGCGCAGGATCTCGAAGAAGTTCAGTTCGCCTGGCCGCAGATTACCGTGGTCCAGCATGCTGAACTTGCCCGAATGGCCCGTGAGGACCGTCGGCAGCTCCCCCGGCAGGTAGTCGTCACGCGTGTCGAGGATGTCCGTGAAGCCCCAGTTGCGCCGTGGCACGGTCAGGAACTGGTTCTTCGAGAAGGGGTAAAACGACGGCACGCAGTTCCCGTCGGAATCGCGGATGATCTTGACGTCGCCAAAATTCACGACGTTGAGCACGTTGTCCGTCCCGTTCTGTACATCGAGCTCGAGACACTCCGCAGCGGCTGTTGGGGCCTTTTGTATCCCGGCATTGGCCAGCGAGCCGACCAGCGGGCCGACAGAGGCCAGGCAGGTCGGATCGTCGGCGGCGCAGTCGGGCGAGGGTTGACGCTCCAGTGCGCCATCGTCGGTGCCCGCATCCAGCAGCAGGCGCATCGTCATAGACTCGCCCGGCAGCAGGCCCTTCGGCAGTTTGATGTTGCCCGGGTCGATGAGGGTGCCGTCAGCCGCCTGCAATTGTGGCGCATCCTCGCTCGTGATCGGGTTCACGCTGCCCACGTCCGGAATTACGAATGTGCGCCCACCAGTGCATTCGAGCGTCTCGTTTTCAACCCCGAGATTGAGTTCGGGCGGGTAGTCGTTGGATGAGTTAATGCAGATGCCCTTAATCTTGCCGCCGAACAGCCCGTTCGAGGTGCCGTTCTTCTTGACGCCGATGAGCGGGTCGGGGGCAGTGCTGTCAATTGCAACGCGTGCCGCAGAGAACAGCTTGTCGCCGATGCGCGAGCCGAGCGCGGGCGACTCGGAGAACTTCGACTGGAACGCGAAGGCCGTGAGCACCACGCCGGGCCCGGACGTGTTGGTGATCGTCACGTCGAAGGTAAGGGTATCGCCGCCGATCGCGCCGGGATGCAGCTCAGTCAGGCTCTTGACGCCATCGTTATTCGAGTCCGCGATCAACTGTTGAAGGCATTCGTCGATAGACATGGCCGTTGTGCCTGCGCGGCAATTTTGCCAGGCAGCATAGGCAATGCCGTTCAACTCGAAGTTCGAGAAAGTAGCTTCCATGGACGCGACGGGACTCGCGGAACCGCCGCCCGGCCCGTCATCGGCGTCGCCGCCCCCGCCCGGTCCGCGGCCCGGCGGCGGACCGGAGTCTTCGCCGTCGCCTTCGGACGCTCCCGAACGGTTGATGAATTCGAAATTCGCATCTGAGACCACGGCTTTTTGCACGTACTGTGGTTCTTCTTGTGCGCTCGACACAGCTGTGCCCAGTAAAAGCGACAGCAGCCAACAAAAACATTTATTCTTTTGACGCATGGTATTTCCTCCATGACTATTGTTTTTTGTGGCTGGCTTTGTTATGCAAGAGTTGTTCCCACTACAAAAAATATTTGATAAACAAACGATTATTGTGCGCGGCAATGTCCGGTACCCTGGAGTTTGTAAGCTTTGTCGACAGGCGGTGTTGCGTTATGTCCAGTGCCTGCCGCTGTATCCGACCTGTCGTAAAGTCGGCCGGATCGAGGAAGAAGTCCTGCGGACACCCCGTCACAGCCCGGCTGCCTGCAGTCCCCATCCGCCCGCCGCGGTCAGCACGACAACCAGCCATGGTGGCGCCCCGATCATTGCAAGCAGGCCGAATGCCACCAACCCCAGGACAAGGTCCGAGGCGGACCGGATACCGCTGGTCCAGACCGGGTGGTAGAGCGCAGCGATCAAGATTCCGACGACGGCGGCGTTAACCCCGAGCAGGGCATCACGCACCGGCCGCCGTTGTCGCAGCGCGTCCCAGAACGGCAGCACACCGATTACCAGCAGGAATGACGGAGCAAATATCGAGACGAGACAGATCACGGCAGCCACCCATCCGCCCGGCACGCCTTCCATGACGGCGCCCAGGTAAGCCGAAAAAGTGAATAACGGGCCGGGTACGGCCTGGGCGGCGCCGTAGCCGGCGAGAAACGTGTCGTCTGACACCCAGCCGGGTGGGACGACTTCAGCCTGCAGCAACGGCAACACGACATGGCCGCCGCCGAAGACGAGCGAACCGCTGCGAAAAAAGCTGTCGGCCAATGCAATTCCGGTCGACGGGATCGCAATTGCAAGTAATGGCAGACCCACCAGCAAAACGCAAAACGTGCCGAGCAGCGCGACGGCCAGCGGTTTGCTGACCGCTACGCCAAGGGATTCCGACCCCGGTGACGGATCGCTCTTCAGCCACAGGCGGCCACCGGCTGCGCCGGCAGCGATAGCAAAGATCTGGACGATCGGTGTCGCGAGCGTGATTACGACAATTGCGACAATTGCAGCGAGCATCCGGCGGCCCGGACATCTACACGATCGAGCAGGTTGAAATATTGAAGGGACCGGCTTCAGTACTTTATGGACGCGGTTCGCCCGGTGGCATCGTCAATGTCGTCAGCAAGGTGCCGCAGGCCGAACGGCAAAGTGAATTGCTGGCGGAGTTCGGCAATTTCGCGCGACGGCAGCTCGCGGGCGACCTGACCGGCCCGATCGACGAGGAGGGCCGCTGGCTGTACCGGTTCGTCGGTCTGTACCGGGACACCGGGACCCAGGTCAATTTCGTCGATGAAAATGCCGTGGTCATCGCCCCGTCCTTGACGTGGCGTCCGACGGATGCCAGCCAAATCACGCTGCTCGGCAACTATCAGAAAACCGACAGCGATACCGGAGCGCAGTTCGTGCCGATAGCAGGCTCGCTGCTGCCGGCGCCCAACGGCGAATTCTTCGACCCGGATGTCTATCTCGGAGAGCCGGAATTCAATCGTTACAATACCGAAACACGCTCGCTGTCGTTGCTCGCCGACCATGCGTTGAACGACGTTTTCAGTATCGAGGCTACTGCGCGCATTACGGAGGGCGAGGCGGACTATAACCAGGCGTGGCCGGCGTTCATCGGCGGCAGCCGGTTTGTCAGTAACCCAGATGGCAGCCTGTACGAGGGCGGCCGGATACCGCGCTCGTTTTAGCTGAGTGATGCGACATCCGAGCAACACGCGATCGATGTTCGCGTGCGTGCGGCGTTCTCGGCCGGACGCTTCGAGCATGAGATCCTGATGGGTGCACAGTACCAGCAGGTCACGACGGACAACGATACATCCTACAACTACGCCATGGGTTACGACTTCTCGGCGGATCCTGCGAACTGGGACGACCGATATTGGATCAACCCGTTTAATCCGGTGTATGGCAGCGTGCCCGCATTGTCGGAACTACTGCCCGTGAGCGATGTGCCGGAGGCGGTCACAACCGATCGCGGCATCTATCTCAGCGACCAGATCCTTATCGACAACTGGCGCATAACTTTGGGCATTCGCGCCGATGATGCCGATACCGATACCGGCAGCGCGAAGCAGGAGGATACCGCGGTCAGCTCGAGCGCCGGCGTGCTATACCAGTTTGACAACGGCCTGTCGCCATACGCCAGCTTGGCCGAATCTTTCGATCCGGTTGTCGGCACCGACAACATCACAGGCGCGCCGCTGAAGCCGCGCGAAGGGCGCCAGTACGAAGCCGGTCTGAAGTACCAGTTTCCGCAATCGCCTGCCTGGGTCACGCTGGCCTGGTTCGACATCCGGCAAAGCAACCTGCCGAATCCGAATTCGCTGCCGTCAGCACCGTCGCAGCAGGAGGGCGTGGCGCGCATCGACGGGTACGAACTCGCGGGCTTTCTCGTGATCGGCGAAGTCACTGTGGATGCCAGCGTCAGTGCGCTCGAAACGCGCGATCCGAACGGCTTTCGTCTGGCCAGCGTGCCGGATCGCCAGGCATCCGCTTGGCTGAGCTGGCGGCCCGGGGGCGCGCAGGGCTTTAGGGCCGGACTTGGTTTACGCTACGTCGGCGACAGTCAGGACGGTGCCGATGCGCTGCAAACGCCGTCGTATACGCTCGCGGACCTGATGGTGGGCTACGCAACACAGTCGTGGGACGTTGCAGTGAATCTGCGGAACGTCGCGGACAAACAGTACTTTGCCACCTGCCTGGCGCGGGGTGACTGCTTCCCCGGCGAGCGGCGTACCGTCGTTGGCAGAGTCTCGCTGCGGTTCTGATGGTCATCTCGATTCTTGCTGCCGCGTGCGGTGTCGGCGCGCTGTATGCATCGTGGCGCGGCTTCTTTCGGCGGAAGGCTGCGGTCAACCTGGCGGGCTGGGTGATGATCGGCGTATCCGTAATGCTCTGGATGCGGGTGACCGGCGTGGAGTTCGGCCTGGTTATCGCATTTCTTGTCTTGCCGCTGCTCGCCTGGGTTGCCGTGCTGGTCAATACGGAAGTTCGAGCCGTGAAGGCGGCGCGAATACAGCCAGCGGATTCCGGAGTACGGAGCGTGCCGGCAGTAATGCGCCATCTCGCTCTTTTTGTCGGAACGGTGCCCGTTGCGGCGCTTGCCAGCGCGTTGCTGGCCATGACGCTTGCCCAATTGCTGCCGCTTGACGTCGTTGACCGTATGGCTTTTGGCGTACTGGCCGTACCCGTCCTCTGGGGACTCCTTGCCTGGTGGATTAGTATCGATGCGCGGCCGTTACGGCCGACCGCCGGTGTCGCGGTGCTCGTCGCCTCGTGCGCGCTAGTTCTCTACGGTTGCACAACGGCAACATGATTCTGTCAACTGCGTTCGTGCGCCAGTCGCTCGCCGGGCATTCGTGGCTGGGCGTGATGGCCGGTGCGCTGATGTATCTCGTCTGCCTGAGCGGCACGCTCGCCGTTTTCTTCGAGGAGTTCGAACGCTGGGAACAGCCTTATGCACCGGAATTCGCGACCTACGATGCGGCAGGAATCGACGAGACCTTTAACGACTATCTTGAGAGCGATGCCGAAGTAACGCCGCATATGTATGTCGTGTTACCGACAGACGCCGTCCCGCGTGCCCGTATAGCAACAGAGAACGAAAGCTGGTTCCTGAATCCCGACGGGACGATCGCCGCGCCGGAGAAAAACCAGTGGACGGAGATGCTGCTGGACTTGCATCTCTACCTGCATTTGCCAAAGTCGTGGGGCATGCTGGTCGTAAGCGCACTCGGCGCCATACTGGTAGCGCTAATCGTGTCCGGCCTGTTTGCCCATCCGCGTATTTTTTGCGACGCGTTCAGCTTGCGCACCGGGGGTTCCCGGCACCTGGAACAGGCGGATCTTCACAATCGCTTGAGCGTCTGGGGCGCACCGTTTCACCTGATGATAGCGATCACCGGCGCCTGGTTCGGACTGGCATTGCCGTTTCTCGCCCTGGCCTCACATTCCTGGTTCGATGGTGACAGCCAGGCGGCAATTGAAACAGTTTTCGGAACAGAACCGGAACTGGCAGCCGATCCGGGCCGCGTCCGGATTGCGAAGGCCTTGCGCGAGACCGGGAGGCTGGCACCCGACGCCGAGCCGTTGTTTATTGTTGTGCACGATGCCGGCGAACCCGGGCAATATATCAGCGTCGCGGCATCGCAACCCGGGCGGCTGATCTATTCGGAAAATTACCTGTTCGATGCGGACGGCCAGTTTTTACGCACCGACGGTTTCTCAGATGGTGCCGCGGGCAAACAGGTGCTGTATTCAATCTACCGGCTGCACTTCGGCCATTTTGCAGGGCCGGCCGTCAAGATCCTCTACGGCTTACTTGGTCTCGCGTTGACGGTGGTTGCCGTGACCGGCATCAATGTCTGGCTCGCTCGCCGCAGACGCCGCGATTATCTTGCGCGCCTGTGGGCCGGCATCGTATGGGGTGTCCCGCTGGCACTTGCAACCGCAGCTGCCGTGCAAATAGCACTGGGATACTTTGCCGTGGCAGTCTTCTGGCTGGTGTTGCTCGCAGCTGCACTTTACGGCGTGGCGGCAAGCGACGACGCGTGCATCGCGCGCGCTTTACGGCGCGCCTGCGGCGCTGCGCTGCTGCTGGTGGTGACGATACACGTGATCCGATTCGGCGGCGATTCCTTGCAGGGTATGCCGGCTATTTTAAATGCCGCGCTCATGCTGGCCGCGGCAGCGTTACTGCCACGCCGTTATCCCATCGAACGACAGGCGGACAATCAATTACTGGCGTCAACGCAAGGTGACGGAACGCGCTAACGTAAACGTGCGGCGATATCGTCGAGCGTCCCGCTCAACGCAGTTAACTGTTCCTGTACGCTATCAGCCGAATCCCCGCCGGACCGTCGCAAGGCAACAGCCTGTCTCGCGAGCCCGCGGGCAAGCGATGTATCGGTGCCACCTGACGACAGCACGGATTCGGCCCGGTCGAGCGCATCGCGCAGTTCGCGCTGCATGTCGTCGCCCAGGTTTCCGCCGCGTTGCAACTGATCCATCCTCGCCCTCGCAACAACCGGCTCTGCCGGCCAGTCGATGCGGAACTGCTGTTGCGGGTTGAACACCTGGCCGCCCTGGCTGGCGAGTGCGGCATCAATCTCGTTTTGCGTCAGGAACTCACTTGGTGTCAGTGCGAGCACATCGAGTCCGCGCGTCGTCTCGGTGGCGTAGATAAGATCGTCGTACCAGTACACGGACCAGTAACCGCCGAATACCAGCTCATCCTTGTGGATCGGGCCGCGATCAAAGTAGGCAATTTCGACCGGGTTGGCCGAGTCGGTGAAGTCCATGATCGAGATGCCGCCCTGGTACCAGGCCTGCACAAAAAGATCGCGTCCCGGCACTGGCACGATTGACCCGTTGTGCGCGACGCAATTTTCCTGCTCGGCCTGCGGTGCCGGCAACTTGTAGTAGCTCTGGAATTCCAGCTTGTTGTCTACGATATTGTAAATCGCATTGGCGCCCCACGTCAGCGGGTCGGATGCCCGGCAGCGCGCGCGGCTGCCACCGCCCCATTCGTCAGTGAACAGAACCTTGGTACCGTCATTGTTGAATGTTGCTGAATGCCAGTACGCAAATGACGGGTCCACGACCTCATGGATGCGGGTCGGGTTCAGTGGGTCGGAAATATCAAACAGGATACCGTTGCCGGAGCAGGCGCCGGCTGCGATGCCGAGCTCCGGGAATACCGTAATGTCATGGCAGTGATCCGTCTCGCTGGTTTCCTGCGTGTCATCGCCGTGATCGCCGCCGCCCCACAGTCCGGCAATAGAACCGGATTCCGGATCGGCAAACACGGTGGGGCTCGCAATGATGCGGGCTTTCGACGGATTGTCGATCGGGATCTCGATAACGTCGATGCGGAACAGCGCCGTCTGGTCATCGCGGTACGGCGGCTCGTCCAGGCAGCCTTCCATCTCTTCCTCGTCGCGGACCGAGCTGGTGCCGGAGTTGTAGACGATCAGTTTGCCATCATCGCCGGGGCCCGAGACGACCGAGTGGGTGTGTGAACCGCGGCAGGTCTGCACGGCGCCAACCTGCACTGGCATCTCCAGGTCACTGATATCAAAGATGCGCAAGCCGCGGAAGCGTTCTTCACTGACGGTCTCCGCTATGCCCTGCAGGCCGCAGTCCAGCCGTCCGCGTGTCTGTTCGACTGACATCAACAGCAGGTCGCCGGCAATCGAGACATCTCCCTGGCCGCCGGGACAGACTACTGAACTAAGCAACTGCGGAGTATCGCGATCGCTGATATCGTAGATGTTGAAGCCATGATAGTTGCCTGCCACGAGCACGTCGCCGCTAAAAGCGAGGTCGGTGTTCGTAAAGCTCATAAGCGGTGCGCGGCTGTCATCCTCTTCGTCGTCAGTTGCGTAGTCTGTTCCGTCGTCCGCTACGTCGTCGGTTGTGTCGTCTTCGTCCTCAGCGTCGTCGTCGTCACCGTCACCGTAACCGGCCTCTTCGTCGGGGTACAGAATGCTGAGCGGCAATTCGGCGGGGTTGTCCGGATCAAAAAAACCGGCCGGCCGCGCCAGCGTCGTGACGAGGTCCAGGTTCCATATCGCTTCGCCGGCATCAGTATAGCCAGCGGTCAATGTCGCTCGCGGATCGGGCGAGAAGCCGGCGAGCATGTCGCTCATGCGCTCGATCTCGGTCGATTGGTCATTGGTAATGTCGGTTGTGAACTCGAAAAGCACCGGTTCGTATACCGCGCCGTCCTGCTCGAGCAGGTCTTCCACCATCGTCAGGGCACCTTTGTGGTGCTCGATCATCAGCGTCAGGAAAATTGCGTCGAAGGTCGCGCCGCGCGATTGCTCGAGCTGCGTCATCTCCTCGCGGGTCGCCATGCCGGCCATGCTGTGGCCAGTATGTGCAGTGTGGTGGGCTGCCGGATCCGGGACGTTTTCACCCCGTTCGCGCAGCCAGTCCTGCATGAATGCGATCTCGTCCTTTTGTGAGGCTTCGATGCGATCGGCCACCTCGATCAGTTCATTGCGGCTGGTACGGTCGGCCACGAGCCACGACATCTCGAGTGCCTGGTAATGGTGGGCAATCATGTCCTGCATGAACTTTGCGTCGGCCGCCGAATGGCTGGCGGCGGCGAGCTCTGCTGCCTCGTCGGCACTCAGCAGCCGGCTTGGCTCGCCGGGTGCGCCAGGATTGACGATGGGCGCCTGTGCCATGCTGGTGGCGGCCCACAGGGATGTGAGCACGTACAGGAGCAGGGTCCGGCATGCCGGGCGTAACAAATAATTAATTGAAGTCATCGGTACCTGTCTTTATTGTTGCATCTGCAATTAATGAATGTCGGCTGAAAATTTTCGGCGGCCGGCGTTAAGGTGAGGCAGGGGAATATAAACGGCTAGCGTCCTGTCCTGCAAATAACCGGTACAAGTCCGCAGCGGACCTTCCTGTCTGGCAAGTTGCGACGAGCCGCAACGCGGCCAAACGCGCGAAGACGCTCCGGCTTGTTCCGGTTTTTGCAGGACGGGACACCATGTCCCGGGAGGACAAATGAAATATCACAAAAGTTTACTGATTTCGATAATGCTGTTCCTCGCAGCATGTGGTGATTCTGCGCAATCGCCCGGCGCGGACGACGCAGGGCAGGCCACAACGGAAGCGCAGGAGGTCAGTGATGCTGCGATGGAACTGTCGTCTCTCGTTGACGCGTATTTTGATCGCGTGTTGGAGTTGAATCCGCTGTATGCCACGTTCATTGGCGACAATCGCTACAATGATCGTCTTGCCAACACGCTGGGCGCCGAGTACCGGCAGCAGGAAGAAGCGCTGAATCTTGAATACCTCGACCGGGTCGCGGCAATCGATGCCAGCCAATTGACCGGCCAGGACCGACTGACGTATGAAACGTTTCGCTACGACCTTGAGCTGGAACTGGAAGGAACTCGCTACCCGGCCCACTTGCAGCCCATCAACCAGTTCTACTCGATCACCAGCACATTCGTGCAGCTTGGCAGCGGCAGCAGTGTTCATCCTTTCAAGACGGTGGACGATTACGAAGACTTCCTTTCCCGTATTGATGATTTTGTCGTTGTTGTCGACCAGGCTATAGCCAACATGAAGGAGGGCATGGAGCGGGGTGTAGTACAGCCGCGCATCCTGATGGAAAAAACCGTGCCTCAGCTGGAGTCACAGATTACGGACGACGTTGCGGACAGCACGTTCTTTTTACCCATCAGCAATATGCCGGAGGACTTCAGTGAAGAAGATCGCGAGCGGCTGTCACAGGCCTATCGTGCTGCTATCGCTGACCAGATAGTCCCGGCGTACGAGCGGTTGCGAAATTTCATTTCCGATGACTACCTGGCGGCAGCGCGAGATACGGTTGGGCTCAAGGCCCTGCCGGGCGGCGCAGGCTGGTACCAGTACATGGTGAAATTGCGTACGACCACCAGCATGACGCCGGAACAGGTTCACCAGGTTGGCCTCGATGAAGTAGAACGCATTCACGAGGAAATGAGGGCGGTGATGCAGCAGGTCGGATTCGATGGAACCCTGGAGGAATTTTTCGAGTTCCTGAATACGGATGACCAGTTCTACTACGACAAGCCCGAGCAGCTGATCCAGGGCTATCGCGACATGTCGGATCACATCGAAAGCCTGGCACCCAAATTGTTCAACGTCTTTCCAAAGGCAGACTTTGAAGTCCGGGCGGTGGAACCGTTCCGGGAACAATCGGCCAGCGGCGGTTCATACCGCCGCGGTTCGCCGGATGGCTCGCGGCCCGGTGTCTTCTTTGCGAATACCTACGACATCAAGGCGCGCCCCAAGTGGGCTATGGAATCGCTGTTCCTGCACGAGGCCATTCCCGGCCACCATTTCCAGCTGTCGATACAGCAGGAACTGCCGGACCTGCCGCGTTTCCGGCGCTTTGGAGGCTACACGGCCTACATTGAAGGCTGGGGCCTGTACGCCGAGTCACTGGGCAAGGAGCTCGGCGTCTACACGGACCCGTACCAGTACTTCGGTGCGCTGAATGCCGAGCTATGGCGCGCGATCCGCCTTGTCGTCGATACGGGTCTTCATGACCAGGGCTGGAGCCGGCAGGATGTCCTCGATTATATGTACGAGAATTCGGCGGTCAAGGAAGCCCGCGCCGTAAGTGAAGCCGAGCGCTACATGGCAATTCCCGGCCAGGCGCTCGCCTACAAGATCGGCCAGTTGAAAATCCGTGAACTCAGGGACAGGGCCGAGCACAGCCTCGGTGACGGGTTCGATGTAAAGGCATTTCACACCGAAGTGCTTGTCGACGGGCCGCTGCCACTCGAACTCCTCGAGAGGAAGATCGACCGCTGGATTGATTCCCGGCAATCGTAGTATCGGGCGGGTTGCCGTTTACGGCATACCGTCACAGACGGGAGCTGCCGCGTTTGTTACATTAGTGTGACATTCATGGGTATTCGCTGGCACCCCGCGAAGCCGACGGCACGACGCTATGCGTATCGAGAAGGCAAACCCTGGAAGCGGCTCTGTCGCAGTTGACCGCCGGATACGGCCGGTCGCATGGCTGTGCGTGGCATATACAGGGTTACTGGTTGCCTTCCTGACAGACTGGCTGACTCCGCTGGGCTTTGCGCACGGCTACCTCTTTGTACCATTCGCGCTTGTGGCCGGAATGTCACGGCGGCCAATCCACGTCATTGCCGTCTCGCTGATTGGCAGCGCTCTGATTGTTGCGGGTGCCCTGCTGTCGGAATCGCCCGCGCCGGATTTCCCGTCATGGATATACATCACGAATCTCGCCGTCAGTATCACCACTATCGCGGTCGCTGCAATTGTCGCTCTATTGCTGATCCGCTACGACGCAGCGCTGCGCGACTCGAAGTCGGAACTGTATGAGCGCCTGCAACTGCTGAACGTCGCCAGCGAAGCTGCACACATCGGCGGGTGGCGCTACGACCTCGACACTGAAGAAATCAGCTGGTCAAACGAGGTTGCCCGGATTCACCGGCAGGCGCCGGGATTTCAGCCGACAATCGAGCAGGGTCTGCAATTCTATGCGCCTGAGCATCGCGATCGAATCGGCAGCCTGTTGGAACGTTGTGCGTTGTCAGGCACGCCGTTCGACGAAGAGATGCAGATTGTCGTCGATAGCGGTCAGCGAGTCTGGGTGCGCGCAATCGGCGTGCCTGTCCGCGACAGCTCCGGCCGGGTTACGGCAATTCAGGGGGCATTCCAGGATATCAACCTGCGTAAACTGGCACAGGAAGAATCCCGCCAATTGAGTGAACGGCTGAGGTCGACGCTGGAGAACATCAGTGACGGCTTCATCATGCTTGATAAAGACTGGCGATTGACGTTCATCAATCACCAGGGAGAGGCGATGGTCAATCGCACGCGGACTGAGCTACTCGGGCAGTCGTTTTGGTCGATATTTCCAGAGGCGGTCGGATCGCCGTTCGAAAGTCATTACAGGGGAGCAATCGAGCACAATCAATCGGTCAACTTTGAGGAATATTTTCCACCGCTTAAGACCTGGTTCAGTGTTAGCGCTTATCCGTCAGACGAAGGCCTCGCGATTTACTTTCGGGATGTTACGCGCCTGAAGTCTCTCGAGACTCAGTTGCAGGAAGCACAGCGCCTGGAAGCGGTAGGCCAGCTGACCGGTGGAATCGCGCACGACTTCAATAATTTGCTGACCGTCGTGATCGGCAATGCAGAGCTTCTCGCTGAATCTCTCGCGGAAAATGCGGAGCCGCTCGAACTGGTTAACAGTATCCAGAGCGCGGCTACCCGAGGCGCAGACCTTACCAAGAGCCTGCTCGCATTCGCCCGCCGGCAGCCGCTGCAGCCAAAGGCCGTCGATGCGGTGGCGCTCGTATACGGGCTGGAGACCCTGCTGCGCCGTGCAGTGGGAGAGGATGTCGACCTGATTATAAGTGCGGAGAAAAACCTGAGCCTGGTCCAGGTCGATCCTGCGCAGCTCGAATCGGCATTGCTCAACCTCGCACTGAATGCCCGTGATGCAATGCTCGATGGCGGCCGGCTGACCGTCGAGGTGCGGCATGGGTCCATCGATAGCGACTATGCCGAGGAGCACTCCGATGTGGACCCCGGGGACTATGTGTTGCTCGTCATAACGGACACCGGGGTCGGTGTGGCCCCGCAAAACCTGCCGAAGTTGTTTGAACCTTTCTACACCACCAAGGAACGCAGCAAAGGTAGCGGTCTCGGCTTAAGCATGGTTTTCGGATTCGTCAAACAGTCCGGCGGCCATGTCGCCGTCTATTCCGAGGTGGGTGTCGGCACATCGGTCAGGATGTATTTGCCGCCATCAGAGGGACAGGCGGCAGCGCAATTGCCAGAGTCACCCGAAGAGTCGCTGGTTGGCGGGAGCGAAACGATTCTGCTGGTGGAGGATGACGGCCTGGTACGGCAGTTCGCAGTGCGGCAACTGCGGGAGGTCGGATATACGGTCCTGGATGCGCCGCACGGACCAGGGGCTCTCGAGATCATGCAGAGCCACGATAAACCGATCGACCTGCTGTTCACCGACGTCATCATGCCCGAAGGGATGAGCGGCCGGGTGCTGGCCGACGAGGCGCGTAAGTTGCAGCCGGATTTGAAGGTTCTTTTTTCGTCCGGCTATACCGAAACCGCGATACTGCATCATGGGCGGCTCGATGCTGACGTCTCACTGGTGAGTAAGCCGTACCGCAGGGCAGAACTTGTGCACCGCATACGCGAAGCGCTGGATGAAACCTTGAACGCAACACCGTAGGTAATATTACGTAGATTATCAAAAACAAAAACGTGATGACTGACACAGCAACAACAGTGCGGTCCGAATATATTTCACCTCGCTTGCAATACTTGCAGCATAAGCAAATGCGCAAGGCTTCCAGAATAAATTCGGGGGGATGTGAGGTTGAAGGGTATTTTTTTCGGTTTGTTTTTTTCTGTAATCACGGGAACCGCGCTGGCGAATCCAGGTCCCGCTGACGGTCAGAAACTTAAATTTCCCATGCAAAACTACACCGGTCATTTCCGCGAGCATTGCATGACGCTGTCTTCCGGGCAGACATTCAAACTGACTGTGCGTACTCCGTATCCGGTCAAAGCCAACGTTCATCATCATACTCGCTACAAAACACTTTTTCTGTTCAACAGGATGTTTGGCGATGCCGAATCGGAATCGGTAACTACCAAAGCGGGTGGCGAGTACTGCATCGAAGTAACCAACGTCGAAAACCGCGAAGCAGGCTTCGAGGTCCAGCTGGAGTTGGATTTGCCGGCTGATTGACCCGGACGGTAGCTCGGCTATAACCATCCAAAATAGTTCGTTCATCACTGCTTTTT
Source organism: uncultured Woeseiaceae bacterium (assembly GCA_964560775.1). Classification (GTDB taxonomy): domain Bacteria; phylum Pseudomonadota; class Gammaproteobacteria; order Steroidobacterales; family Woeseiaceae; genus Woeseia. The sequence continues at coordinate 31,231 of CAZLNH010000017.1, forward strand.
CATGGCAGCGGGCTGCTTACAGCCCGAGAAACAGGGCATACGCAATGAAAGGAATCATCGGGGCCATCCGTAATCTGCTGAACCAGCGGACGAATATAGCCGCACTTACCATGTTGTCACTGGTTCTGTGTGCGCCTGCGGCGTTCGCATCACTGCCGGCGGAGCGGCAAGCGACTTCAGATCGCAGTCTCGTTGTAGTCGATGCGACGATACGCGACCCGGCGACATTCAACCCGGGTGGTGCAGGCGACCGATTGCTGCGCATTGACGGTGGCTCTGATGCACTGGCTGCTATCGCACGAGTCGTATCGGAAGAAGGTCCTTTCGATAGCCTGCATATCGTGTCCCACGGACAATCCGGCTCAATGAGCCTGGGCGGACAGCAAGTTGATCTGCAGGTCCTGTCCGAAAGCTCACTCTCGCTCGATGCCATTGCTGCGGGCCTTGCGAGTGATGCCGGGGTTTTCCTCTATGGCTGCAACATTGCCGGCATGGAATCCGGACAAACGTTCGTCGACGCGTTCGCCGACCGCCTCGGCAGGCCTGTTGCGGCGTCGGTGGATACGACTGGTGGCAGCGACCTGGGCGGTGACTGGGACCTTGAGTACACGACCAGCAAAATCATTACGTCAAACCCATTTAATTTCGGATTGCTTGACGGTTACGCAGACACGCTGTCCCACTTTCGCGGCGGCTCGATATCGTGGCAGGCGGCGGATCTCGATAGCGATGGCAGGCGCAACGATATCCGGATCACCGTCAAGACTGCATGGCGGTCCGATGCCGCCGTTTCAATATTCTCGCTCGGCTCAACACCGGCACTGACGATAACCCAGTCCAACGAGAGCCTGATCTATGTCGGAGGCACTGGCCCGCTTGATTCGGACTACGCCCTTCAAACCACCATTCTGGAAGCGCGAGACCTCGATCCGGACACCAAGTACCTGATCAATTACTCCAGTTCTGCCCGCATCGGGAATCTCGTCAACAACGCGAACGGCGCATGGAATATCCAGAGTACCGTCTATCTTGCAGATAATAATCTCGCACCGAAAATTGACTTGCCAATCATCTTCCAGGTGCCGCAGTTTCAATCGGACGGCACCACCGTCCTGACGGACTGGACATACGATATCGGTTCGACTGACCCGAACGCGGACAAGCTGCGTTACCGGCTGGCGAACCTTAGCGAGTTGGGCGGTGGTACCAATCCGGACGGCCTTTCAATAAACCCGAATACCGGATTGCTGACATGGAGTGGCTCGGGGACGAAACCGACAGGGCTCTACAGCGGCGGCATTGTCGCGGAAGATGTCGATGAGTTTGGCAATCCCAAATCCAAATCGCATGTGGATTTCATACTGGATTTGCAGCCCACGGCGGCAGTTGCGTTTACCCAGTCATCAGATATTCCCGAAACCAACAATATCCGCGTTGAGAAGGGCGCGACCTACGAATTTTCAATCACCGGCTCAGCTATTGAGACGACCAGCCTTGGAGATATTCAGGGTGCGTTGACCGAGACGACGGAAGGAAATTTCGTTTTCGATCCGGGCCCGGTCGGGTCCGGTCTTGATCCTGCTTCGTACCCGATAACCTTCGAGATATCTGACTCCAATGGCGGCCTCAGCAATTCGTATCTGACACTGAATTTTATTGTGCCGGATCCCAACGCGCCGAATATCGAGAGGATCGAGGGCGATCGGACCATTTACAACTCGCTGGTTTCTCAACCGGTTGATGAGAAACTGGACGCGCTGCTGAGCGACGTCGATAACACGCATTTCAACGGCGGCCGCATCAAGTTTAATGTCACGTTCACCGACGGCCAGTACGAAATTCTGGCTATCGAATCCGTCGGGGACGGCCTCGACGAGATACGTGTTGACGGTGCCGATATCTACTACGAAGGAAATCACTTCGCGACGGCCAGCGGTACGCTGGACGGAGTCGGCAAGGCACTTTCGGTAGATTTCACAAGCGAAGATGCAACGATCGCAGCCGTGCAAAAGCTGGTTCGCAGCCTGACGTATGAAGATACGTTCATTCTGCGTGCCGTTGGTGATCGTGCGCTGTCGGTGTTTATCGAGGATCCGGAGGGGCACACCAGTTCGTATGACCTGTTTATCGATGTTCAGGCGCACCCATCGGCACCGCCTCCAGGCGGCGGCCCGGTCGAGGCCGCGAATGAACTGGTCATCGTCGAAGGTGCCACGGTTTCGATCAGCGACGAGAACCTGAATTATGCGGACCCGGACGACGGCGATACCGTTACGCTCACCGTCAGTAGTATGGCCCATGGCCAGTTTGAGCTGGTCAGCAGTGCAGGCAATGCGATCACGACATTCACTCAGGAGCAGGTAACGCTTGGCCAGATTGCGTTTGCGCATGACGGCTCGGAAGTTGCACCGAGCTTTGATGTCTCCGCGTCGGATGGTACCAATCCGGCGACGACTCCGTCTGCCGCATCGATCACCTTCACCAATGTCGCCGATCAGGCACCCGTCATTAGCGGTACCCCGGCTACGACAGCTGCTGAGAACAGCGCATATACATTTACACCGGCGGCGACAGACGCGGATATCGGTACCGGCAGTGATCTGATTTTCGCTGTCTCCAACCTGCCGGCCTGGGCAACGTTCGATACCGAAACCGGCACGATGTCGGGACTGCCCGAAAGCGCCGATATCGGCACCCACAGCAACATCGTTATTTCGGTTACCGATGACGGCGGCCTGGGTGACGCGCTGCCCGCGTTCTCGGTCACGGTCGCTCCGGATCCGGACACCGACGGCGACGGCGTACCGGAGTCGGTGGAACTGGCGGACGGCACGAACCCGAACGACGCCGGCGACTACCGCGATACCGATGGCGACGGTGCGCCCGACTATATCGAAACCGTTATTGACGGCACGGATCCGGACGACTCCAACGACTATGTGGATTCAGACAGCGACGGTGTCCCGGATTACGTCGAAGACAACGTCTACGGCACGGACCCGCAAGTTCCCGACGCTGGTGATACCGACGGCGATGGTGTGCCGGACTACCAGGAAAGCTACGTTGACGGGACCGCCGCGGACGATACGACGAATTTCGCGGACAGTGACGGTGACGGCGTACCTGATCACGTCGAGACAAACGTTTACGGTACCGATCCGCAGGTAGCCGATGCCGGTGATGCGGACGGTGATGGAGTTCCCGACTACACCGAGTCTTTCGTCGATGGCACAGATCCGGGTGACGGAACCGCCTTCGCCGACAGTGATGGCGACGGTGTGCCGGACTACGTTGAAACCAACGTCTACGGCACTGACCCCCAGGTCGCCGATAGCGGCGACACGGATGGCGACGGCGTACCCGACTACAATGAAACTTACGTCGACTTCACCGATCCCGATGACGCCACCGACTACCGCGATAGCGACGATGACGGCGTTCCCGATCATGTCGAAGTCAACGCCGATAATACGGATCCATCTGATGCAAACGATTTCACCGATACGGATGGTGATGGCGTTCCGGACTACGTTGAAACTGAAAGGGATGGCACCGACCCGGACGATTCAGCCGATAACCGTGACAGCGACGGTGACGGCGTCCCCGACTACGTCGAGGTTGCCGTCTACGACACGGATCCACAGACGGCAGACGCGGGCGATACTGATGGCGACGGTGTACCCGACTATACCGAGACATACGTTCATGGCACGGACCCGAGTGATGCGACGCTTTACCTCGACAGCGACAATGACGGCGTACCCGATCACGTCGAAACAGAGGTCGACGGCACAGACCCGCAGGGCAGCAATTCGTTTGTCGATACGGATAGCGACGGCGTTCCCGACTACGTTGAAACCAACATCGAAGACAGCGATCCCGTGGACCCGACCAACTACCAGGACAGCGACGGCGACGGCGTTGCCGACTACGTCGAAGCACATGCAGGTACCGATCCCGGCGACCCGGCGGACGCGCCTGTGACGTTCGCAACGGTCGACGCGACGGGACTGTACACACCGGTGTCTTTCGACGCGCTTGAAACGCTCGGCCTGATCGCGGCTGGTGATGCCGCGAACTGCTGCGGTGACTACCCGCAGCTGGCGGACTCCGGAGCGCCGATGTTCGAGCCCGGCCGCAACCGCATCGAATGGGCCGGGCAGGGCACGAACGTGCTGATCGTCCGGCCGATCGTCTCACTGGGCCCGGACACGAACGTGGCCGAGGGGCAGGTCGCGAGCTTTACTGTGTGGCTGAACGGTCCGGCTGCGAACTATCCGCTGATCGTGCCGTACACAATTTCCGGCACGGCTAATGACCAGGATCACGATCTCGACGCGGAAGGCGCGGCGGTGTTCCTCGCAGGGGAAACCAGCACGACGGTAACGTTCATGGTCGCGGCCGACACTGTCACCGAGGGCGACGAGACCATCGTCGTAGCGCTCGACGACGCGGGCCTGAACATTGGAACGGCCGCCGTGCAAACGCTGTCTATCGTTGAATCCAATTTGTCCGCGCAGGTTAAGCTTCGTGTCGCGCAGGATGGCGATCCCAGGATGACCGTGTCGCAGGCGAGTGGACCGGTGACGGTAACGGCGCTCGTCGACGACCCAAACGGCGGAGACAGCCATACCTATCAATGGTCTGTCAGCGACGGCAGCCTCGTTGACAATGATGACGATACGGCGACGTTTACATTTGATTCGCAAACTGTTGTCGAGGGTGTATACGAGGTTACGGTTACGGTAACCGATGATGGCGAGCCGGCCCAAAGTGGCATCGCATCCGTGCGTATACGGGTGCTTACAAGCCTTCCGCAGCTGGACGATACCGACAGCGACGGCGACGGGATAAGCGATATGGTCGAAGGACATGCCGACACCGACCAGGACGGCATACCGGATTACCTCGATGCGCATCCGGCGATGAACGTTATGCAGGAATCGTCCGACGAGCCACAGTCATTCCTCGTCGAGTGTGACGCGGGCAATGGCTGCCGTATCGGCATGATGGCTATGGCAGGCACCAGTGGCGGTGCGCTCCTTTCGCAGGACCAGGCATCCGCGCTGTTGCAGGATGCCGACTACGATAACGTCGGTGGACTGTTCGATGTCGATATACTGATGCCGGTTGCCGGGCAGCAGGGCCGGATTGTCATTCCACAGCGAGCACCGGTGCCCTCCGCGGCTTCGTTCCGGATCTACATTGATGGAGGTTGGCGGGACTTCGTTCACAACGACGCCAATGGTATCTACTCGGCACCGGGCAACGCCGGCATGTGCCCGCCTCCGGGTAATGCCGCCTACACGCCGGGGCTGGCGGAAGGCGACTGGTGCGTCATGGTGGTCATTGAAGAGGGCGGCCCGAACGACGTAGACAAATTGTCGGACTTCACTGCATCAATGACCGGCGGTGTTGGTGAGGCCAGCGAAATAGTCTATAAGACGAACGGCGGCAGCAATGGCGGCGGCTCGGTGCATCCGGCGATATTGCTGATCCTCACGATCGGTCTGTTCGGGGCCGTGCGACGGCGCCTGGTAGTTGGCCGCATAGCCGGGTTGCCGTTGCTGGCAGCAGTGCTGGCGGTCATGGTTGCAGCACCAGGCATTACGCATGCCCAATCAACAAATGACGGCACATTTGCAAGTGAGACCTGGTGGCGGTCCGTATTTGTCAGCGCGAACTTCGGCTCGGCGAATACCGACGTCGGCGCAGCTGATCTTGAGGCGCGCTTCGCGGCCCGGGGCACGAGCGTGGAAGTCGCTTCTATCGACAGGCGTCGCGCCGGCTGGGGAGTGAGCGCCGGCTACCGGCTGGACCGGCTGCTGCCGGGATTGGTCGCCGAGGTTGGTTACCAGGATCTCGGAGAAGTCGATGTGACGTTCAGCGCGCTCAGCACGACAAACGGCATTGCAGACGTACGGCCGGAATCCGGTGACGGCGTCACTGCATCGGCCGCCTACCGTCTTGCATTGTCGGACCGTTTTGGTTTACAGCTGCGCGGCGGATTGTACGCATGGGAAGCCGACTACGAATCGTATCGCATGGACAGCGAGAGCATCGTCGACTCCGGGTCGGCGAGTGGCACAGACCTTTACTGGGGTCTCGGCGGCTACTGGCAGGTGCTCGAGCGGATGTCGGTCGATGCCGAATACCAACAATACGAGTTCGACCGCCAGCCGGCCGGCTATTTTCGCATCGCGCTGCGCTGGTCGTTCGACTATTGAGACCCTGGCCGGCGACAGGCCCAGGCTTGTCGCCGGTCCTCGAGCAAGGGCGCGGCTATCCGCACGCCTGCATCTTCTCGCCTCTTACTGCCGCGGGTGCAGCCAGTTTGGTAGAAAGCTGTACGGGTCGTCGCTGACGGACCGGTTGTAGGCCACGCCCAGTTCTTCGAGCTGTTTCTGTAACGTACCATCCCGCCAGCCGTCGAATACGTCAGTACATCCTCCAACGAACTCGCCGCCGATGAAAATCTGCGGCAATGTATTCCATGTCGTCTTGCTCTTCAGCACTTCGCGTATCTGCCCGCCGCGATTGCCTTGCTGATAAGCGACCGAATCGATGTCAACGGAGTGGTAGGGAATCCCGTACTTCGCGAACATCCGCCGCAACGACCAGCAGAACTCGCACCATTCCATCGCGAACATGACGACCGGCTTGCCGCTATCAGCCAGCAGCGCATCAACCTCGTCGAGCGCCACCTTGTCGACGGCGGGCGCGGCGCTGTCGTCAGCAGCCGGCGGCGGCCCGGCTGTGTCGAAGCGGTAACCCGGCGTCGAAGCTGCGATCGACTGTTCATCGTCGGTCATCTCGCTGGCGATATTCTCGAACAGTATTGTCGATAAATAGCGCTCGCCGGTATCCGGTAACATGCACAGCAACGTTGTGCCGGCGCCAGCTGATTCCGCAATTTTTAGCGCACCGGCAAACGTCGCCCCGCCGGAGATGCCAGTAAAGATACCCTCGTGCCGGGCGAGATCGCGGGCATACCGTAGCGCCTGCGCGCCGTCGATCGCGATGAAATCATCGATGTGATTTTTCGACAACACCTCCTCGGCCAGTTTGGGCACGAAGTCGGGCGACCAGCCCTGCATCAGGTGCGGTCGAAACAGCGGGTGGCTGCCGGACGGTGAACCATCAGCGTTGCGCGGTTGCGCGATACCGCCGCCGAGGATTCTCGAGTTGTCCGGTTCGCAGACTGCAATCCGGGTGGCAGGGCTGCGTTCCTTCAGGACACGTGACACGCCATTGACAGTGCCGCCGGTACCGAAACCGCTGACCCAGTAGTCGAGGCGGGTGTCGTCGAATGCCTCGAGGATTTCAATCGCCGTGGTCCGCGCGTGAATTTCGGCGTTCGCGGGGTTTTCAAACTGGCGCGGCTGCCACCAGCCATGGGCTTCGGCCAGTTCCATTGCTTTGGCGACCATCCCGGAGCCCTTGAGCGCTGCCGGCGTCAGCACGACTTTGGCACCGAGGAAGCGAAGCATCTTGCGGCGCTCGATACTGAAATTCTCGGCCATTGTGACTACCAGCGGGTAGCCTTTCTGCGCACACACCATCGCCAGGCCGATTCCGGTGTTGCCACTGGTTGCCTCGACGATCGTCTGCCCGGGTTTGAGTTCGCCGCGCTGTTCGGCATCCTCTATAACGCCGAGCGCCAGCCGGTCCTTGACGGACCCCATCGGGTTGAAGGCTTCGAGCTTGACGTAGAGCTCGATGCCGGGCGGGGCGAGCTTGTTGATACGGACTACCGGCGTATTGCCGATGGTCTCGAGAATATTCTGGAAACGTTTGGCCATGGTGAAAAACCCCGTCCATGCAGTCATCGGGAGCCCGAAGGGCGTGGCGACCTCGCGGACAACCCGTCATCGCCACGCCCTTCGGGCTCCCGATGACGCTCTGGTCCGCACATTATCATCACAAAATCGCCGCTGCCTGCAATACCGCGCGGCGCCAGGTCCAAGCAATGCCGCGGCCGCAAACATATGCGTTACCATTGCCGCAAGTTGGTCGCGGGACGCGCAATGCATATCTGGGTGGATGCCGACGCCTGTCCGGGCGTTATCAAGGAGATACTGTTTCGTGCCGCGCGACGCACGGGCATGCCGTTGACGCTGGTGGCCAATCATGCGCTGCGCGTGCCGGCGTCGGGTAATATCCGCACCTTGCAGGTCCCGGCAGGCTTCGATGTCGCGGACAACGAGATTGTCAGGCGGCTTGCGGCCGGCGACCTCGTCATTACCGCGGATATTCCGCTTGCGGCCGAAGTCATCGAGAAAGGCGCGCACGCCCTGAATCCGCGCGGCGAGCTGTACACGACGGAAAACATCCGCGCGCGACTGAACATGCGGGATTTCATGGATACACTGCGTGGCAGTGGCATCGATACCGGCGGACCGCCAGCCATCAGCCAGGGCGACCGCAAATCGTTCGCAGGCCATCTCGACCGTTTTCTCGCGGCGCATCGCCAGGGACAGGCATGAGCCTGGCGCGGGTATCTACTCCGTTTCGGCGAATCGGCGACACGCTGGTGCCGGATCAGGAAGTGTCTTCTTGCCAGTAAATCGTATCGCGGGATGCGCGGCATTCCTGCTATTGGCGGCGGACGGGCTGCAGGCGGATGCCATGAGCTCGGGCGCACTTGGTGATACGGACCTTAACCCGCTGACGGTTGTGTTCGGTTTCCCGGACAGCACTGAAGGCGCGACGCTCCGTCCCGACGGACAGCAAGGACTGTCACTGACGCTGGCAAGCGCGAGTCACAACATTGAGACCATAGAGGTCAACGAGCGCCTTGCATTCGATGGAGAAACGAGCCGCCTGGCGATGGCCTGGCGATACGGCGTCAGTGACCGGCTGGAACTCGGCGGCGAAGTCTCGTACCTGTGGCACCATTCCGGGAATCTCGATTCGCTAATTGACGGCTGGCACGAATTTTTCGGATTGCCCGATGGCCCGCGCGACCGGCGCGAGCAGGATCAGCTCGATTTTTCCTACCTCGACAATCAGGGGAGTAGTGTCAATCTGCAACGCAATACGCACGGACCCGGCGACGTACGCCTTATCGCCGGCTGGCAATTGCCTGGCAGTCCGGATCACCGCCGGGCCTTGCGATTCAGCGTCAAGCTGCCGACCGGCGACAGCGGCGGCATGCTGGGCAGCGGCGGCGCGGATTTCAGCCTGGGGCTGGCAGGCGAGGTAGCACCAATCCGGAATTCGTCGCGCTGGAGCGGACACTATCGCGCTGACGTTACCCGGATTGGCCGTCCCGAATTTTTGACCGGGCGGTTCAACTCCGTCGTCGGGCAGCTGGCGGGTGGCTTGTCGTATAGAGCAGGCTACGTAGACCTGAAGGTGCAAGGCAGGGTACGCAGTGCGCTCTACGAGTCGGCGATCAGAAACCTCGGTGGCGTGTCGGTTCATCTTATGTTCGGTGCCGAGTTCCGAATGCCGCGCGGTTATGCGCTGGTGCTGTCGGTCGGTGAGGATGTACGGCCGGATACAGCGCCGGACGTTACGTTTCAAGTCGCTTTGCGCTATGTTGGCAGGTAGTACCAGCCGGGCGGCATCGGCCCGGACTTCATGGTGACAGCGGCTGTCTGGGAGACACGGGTATGCGGTATTCAGGTTTCATCAGCGTCACACTGGCGCTCACTGGAAGTCTCATCTTAGGCGGCTGTGCGACAGGAACCAGCAAAGCAGCGGCGACCCAGGCGAACATGCGATGCCCGGTCGGCCAGACCATGACGTGTGAAGCGAACAAGATCGGACGAATCCACCACGGCACATTCCGGAAAAACTACGAAAAGTGCGCCTGTGTGCCCGACACGACGCGCACCCTGGACTCGCCGGTAATCCCTGTGATTCGACAGTAGCCGCCTGCTCAGCCCGCGGGTCGCCTGGATCCGAGGCTGGATCAACGCACAGCCGGTGTAACCAGTAATCCCTTATCGTTAATGTGCCGTAGCGTACAGACGATCCTTTCATCGCAAGCGACACTCCCGCGACGGGTAGGTGGCGGAACCTGCCTCGTATGTGTTGTGCGCTTCTGCGCTAAAAGGACTGGAGTGTCGGATCAAAAACGCGCGCTGATCGACAACCGGCTGATCGAACGGCTGACCCAGAAAGAGCGCAAGGCTCTGCTGTCCGACTGCGAAACCGTCGAGCTTTCCTTCGGGCAGATTCTCTGTGAACCCCGAAAGCCTTTGCGTTTCGCCTACTTTCCGCTGACCGGCTTCATTTCGCTAGTCACGACTCTGGGCGAGCATCTGCCGATGGAAGTGAGCCTGATCGGCAACGAAGGCATGCTCGGCGCAACGCTGATGCTGGGCGTTGACGAGGCTCCGCTGCAGGCCATCGTGCAAGGCAAGGGAAGTGCGTTGAAGATAAGCGCATCGCGACTTCGGCGCCGACTGCTGGAAAGCCCGAAGCTGCAAAAGACGCTCAATCGCTACCTGTACGTACTTATGGATCAACTCTCGACATCAGCCGCCTGCAACCAATTCCACGAGCTCGACGCGCGCATGGCCCGCTGGCTGCTAATGACCCACGACCGCGCGCACTCCGATCATTTCTACCTGACTCACGCGTACCTGGCCAGCATGCTGGGCGTCCGTCGCAGTGGCATTACGGTCGCCGCAGGCGCGTTGCAACGCGACATGATCATCAGTTACACGCGGGGTGAAATCAGCATCCTCGACAGGAAAGGACTCGAAAACACCTGTTGCGAATGCTACGAGACCACGATCGGAGATTACGGCCGGTTATTGTCCTGAATCCACACTGATGCGATAACCGGCGCCGTCCCTGTCAGCACGCTCGCAACGATCGCTTCCCCTCATTCGTCTCTAAGTGAGCCACCTAACAGACCGCACTGCATCATCGGCCCATAGTTCGCCACCCTGACCGCATTTGCGGTCTCGTAGCACCTAATTCTTCAAGGCGAACAAAATGGGTAGCATGAAAATCAGTAAAATTCTTCCGGGTCTGCTCATTGCGTTGGCTGGGCTCGCGGCGTGCAATGACAGCGGCCGTGATCCGATCCTCGGTTTCGGCGGCGCCGATGAGGCGCCACCCCCGCAGCCACCGCCAACCGTAACCTCGGTTGTGCCGCTGGACCAGTCCACGGGCGTCGCCATCAATACCGCCAATATCACCGCCTCATTCAGTGAGCCGGTTCAGCCGCTCACTGGAGATGCGAGCTTTACAGTCACTTGTGAAGCACCGTGCGTGGATCTTACGGGCACGGTCACCTTGTCAGGCGATGCGACGACCGCAAACTTCGCATCCACAACGAATCTCGAGCCGCTCACGACGTACACCGGTACGATCACGGGCGCGACCAGCGTTGCGACCGGCGGCAGTCTTCAGACTCCCTACGCCTGGGAGTTCAGGACCGGCTCGACACCGGATACAACCCGACCCAGCGTAACGGCGACGGTACCGGTCACCTCGAACCCCGGCCCGACCATTGATGTGCCAAGCAATGCCGCCGTCAGCGCGACGTTCAGCGAGAACATGGCGCCATTAACGATCACCGATACACGTTTTACGCTGACCTGCGAGGCACCGTGCGTGTCACCGGCGGGCAGCGTGCAATATGCGAGCGCCAGCCAGACGGCGGTCTTTACGCCGGATGCTGTACTGGAAGACAACACCACCTACACGGCGACCATTACTACCGGTGCAACTGACCTCGCGCTCAACGAGCTCGCAGGCAACCAGGCGGCTTTGCCTGCAGCCAGCGACTACGTGTGGACCTTTACCACCTCGACGGCGGCCGCGGCAGCGGAGGTCTCCGTGCTTTCCACGCAGCCTGACAATGGCGCACTGGCTTGTTCCTCCGAGTCCGTCAGCGCCACCTTTACGGTGCCTTCGGGCCTGCGCATGGATCCGAATACTGTCAACGCGAATACCTTCTCGGTAAGCGGCGATTCAGGTCCGATACTGGCATCATCCGTCGCGCTAGATAACGCCACCGGCACCGTGGCGACCTTCACCCCGCTGGAGGAACTCAGTGCGGGCAGCACCTACACCGCTACCGTCACAGGTGGTGAGAACGGAGTCAAAGACCTCGCGATTCCAGGCAACGAAATGGCTCAGGATGTCGAGTGGACCTTCACTATTGACGACTCGGCCAACTGCCTGCAGGCGATAAACCTGAATTCGGCAGCGCCCTACGGTGTCTTTGGCGGTTCAGCCGGCATGACCAACATGGGTATCCAGACGGTCGTCGACGGCGACATCGGGACGATTTCGACAGATACCTCGACGATCACCGGATTCCATGACAGTGACGGCGATGTTTACACCGAGACACCCGACAACATCGGCACAGTTAACGGCCTGATCTACACCTGCACCAATTCGACGACTGGCCCGACGTCGGCGTCACCCAATGCGGTCTACTGCAACATCGCAACCGAAGCCCGACTTGACGCCGAGGTGGCCTACCTCGAGCTGGCTGGCCTTCCGGGCGGTCCCGATCCGGGCGCCGGCAACCTCGCGAACCTTGTTCTTGCTCCCGGCGTTTACACAGCCACCGGCGGCTCGTTCATGATCGAGGGCGGCGACCTGACGCTCGACGCACAGGGCGATGCAAACGCGACGTGGGTGTTCCAGATGGCAACTACCCTGACCGTCGGCGGTCCGGGCGCTGCAGCGCCGCAAAGCATCGTACTGGTGAATGGCGCGCTCGCTAAAAACGTCTTCTGGCAGGTCGGCAGCGCCGCCACGATCAACGCCGCTGGCGGCGGGACGATGGCAGGCACCGTCATCGCGCAGGAAGGTGTCTCCTTCTCCACCGCCGGCAACACTGACATCACAACGCTGAATGGCCGGGCGCTGTCCCTGGGTGCATCAGTAACACTCGTGGACACTGTCATCAATGTCCCATCTCTGTAGGCCCTCAAGGTAACAAACATGAAAACGCACATGAACATTGCACTAAGCACGGCGGGCCTGGGACTGGCCGTATTCGCTTGTAGCGTCGCGCTCGCTGAGGATACCGGCTGGTATGCCGGTATCAACGGCGGCATGACCGAGACGACGATTGACGAGGAACGTATCAGGAGCAGTTTGCTGACTTCCGGCTTTACCGTCACTGACTTCTCGGACGACGACAGTGACAGCGGGTACAAGCTGTTTGGCGGCTACCAGTTCAACCAGTACTTCGCCGTCGAGGCTGGTTATTTCGACCTCGGATCTTACGGATTTACGGCTGAAGCTCTGCCGCCGGGTACACTGACCGGCAACATCGAAGTCTCAGGCTTCAATGTCGATCTGGTCGGCTTGCTGCCCCTGACCGAACGCTTCTCGCTCATTGGACGAGTCGGCGCGAATTACGCCGAGGCTTCCGACAACTTCAGCAGCACCGGCCTGATCACTGTACCGGACCCGAACCCCACGGCGCGCGACACGAACCTGAAATACGGCGTGGGTGCCCAGTGGGACTTCAGCGACCGGATTGCGGCGCGCGTCGAAGCAGAGCGTTACCGCCTCGATGACGCAGTCGGAAACAAGGGTGATATTGATCTGTATTCGCTCAACCTGCTGCTGCGGTTTGGCGAGAATGGCAGGTCCGTGGCAAGTACGGCACCAGCTACGCAGCCAGTAGCGGCGGCACCAGCGGCAGAGCCAGCACTCGTCGTTGTGCCCGCACCGACCGAGGAATACTGCAGCATCCTGGACATCCAGTTCGAGGTTGGTCAGAACGTCATGCAGCTTGAAGAACAGGAAAGGCTGCGCGTCATCGGCACTTTCCTTGAGAAGTACCCTGATACAACGGCAGTGATCGAAGGTCACACGGACAATGTCGGCGACCCATCGACCAACATGCGTCTATCCCAGAGCCGCGCGGAAAGTGTCGTCACGTACCTCAAGGATACCCACGATATCGCCGCCTCGCGTTTGTCCGCCGTTGGTTACGGTGAAACACGTCCTCTGGCAGATAACCGCACGGACGACGGCAAGCGCATGAACCGCCGCATTGGCGCCGTGGTTGCCTGCGCGACCGACATCGAAGGACTGGAACCGCTGCCGGCACGCATCACAATGGCGCAGCTGATCGAGTTCGATACGGACAAGGCCACTATCGCACCGCGCTACCACGACCAGTTGAGCAAGGTTGCCGATTATCTCAATGCCAACCCGACTGTCACTGCGGCCGTGGAAGGTCATGCCGGTAATTCGACACCGTCCATGTCGCTGGAAATCTCCCGGCTCCGGGCCAGCAACGTTGCGGATTACCTCGTTAACGACCTGGACATTGCCCGCGCACGTGTAAGCAGCGAAGGATTCGGGGAGACTCGTCGTTTCGCCTACAACACGACGGCCGAAGGCCGGCAGGAAAACCGCAGGGTAAACATTATATTGAGTTATCCGAACTGAGCTGACGGTAAAGCGCCGGCCGCGAATTCCATTCGCGGCCGGTTTTTTTTGCCTGGCCTGAAGATTGCGCCGGCTTTTCCATGGCCGCTCGGATTGAGTGCAATGTTCGATATTGTACAAACATGGTAAAATACGACTTGGTAGAAAGTGAATTTGGGCCGCTCCGGACCCAAACTGTCACCCGGTCACCCGGTATCGAGTCTGTCATGACAGCTGTCCCCGACATGGTTGCAGACAGTCCCAAAGTAAATCGCTTGCTTGCGATGCTCCCGGATAACGACTACCAGCGGCTCTTGCCCTCGCTGGAACCGGTTTCCCTGCGCCTTGGCCAGGTCCTGTACGAAGCTGGCGGCGTTCAGGCATACGTCTACTTTCCCGTGAGCAGCATCATTTCCATGCTGTACGTCATGGAGGACGGGGCTTCAGCTGAGATCGCTGTGACCGGATGCGAAGGGCTGGTCGGCATTTCCCTGTTTATGGGCGGCGAATCCACACCGAGCCGGGCAGTTGTACAAAGCGCCGGCGATGGCTATCGGATGCGGGCGGCGGCGCTCAGGAACGAATTCGACAGGCGCGGAAAGCTGCACCATCTCGCCCTTCGTTACACGCAGGCACTCATCACGCAGATGGCGCAGACAGCCGTTTGCAACCGTCACCACTCGGTTGCGCAGCAGCTGTGCCGCTGGCTGTTGCTCAGCCTCGATCGAATACCGTCAAACGTACTCTCCATGACGCAGGAACTCATCGCAAACATGCTGGGCGTGCGCCGGGAAGGCGTTACGGAAGCCGCCGGCCACTTGCAGGAAGCGGGACTGATCGAATACCACCGCGGCCATATTACGGTGCTGGACCGTCCGGGCCTGGAACAGCAGGTGTGTGAATGCTATGCGGTGGTTAAACGCGAATACGACCGCCTGCTGGGATAAGAGCAAGGGCCCGCGCCAGGTCCGGCAGATTCCCGCCGGCGCACCTTGCGCATTAGCCCGCGACGCTATGGTGCGGTAGCGCACAGACCCCCGCCGGGGCGAACACTATCGTGACAGTTCACACAATCAATCTTACAGGGATAATTTTATGAACCTCATCATATGGCTCGTAGTAGGAGGCCTGATCGGCTGGGTTGCCAGCATGTTCATGGGAACAGATGGAAGTCAGGGCATCGTGCTGAACGTGATCGTTGGCATAGTGGGCGCTGTATTGGGTGGATGGCTGCTGGGTGGAATGATTGGCGGCGATTCGATCAATCAGGGTGACTTCAGTATCAGCGGCCTGGTCGTTTCCTTCATTGGTGCCGTAATCCTGTTATTTATCGTCAAGATGGTGCGAGGAGCTGCTCACTGAAATCTCCCCCACGCGGGGACGTACCGGAATACTCATTCACCAAAAAAAACCCGCTCGGCATTTGCGGAGCGGGTTAACGGCGCGCGCGGCCTCGACTTTGATCGGGGTGTTACCTCGAGGCAGTGGTCGTGTTGGAGATGACGACCTCGACGCGGCGATTTTGCTGACGGCCGGTAGCACTATCGTTGCTGGCAACGGGTGAGCCTTCGCCCATACCTGAAGTGGTAATGCGGTCGGACCGGATACCCTTGCTCATCAGGTACGCTTTGACCGAGTCGGCACGGCGCTGTGACAGGTTGTAGTTCGATTCGTCGCTGCCGACATTGTCGGTATGGCCCTCGATCAACACGGTTCTGTCTTCGTATTCGTTGAGAAAGGCAGACAGCTTGTCCAGATTGCCGGCGGCGCCACCCTTCAGGTCGGATCTTCCGGTTTCGAACAGCACGTCACCCAGCGTCACGACGAGTCCACGATCGGTTTCGCGAGCGTTCAGTTCCTCGATCTGCCGCTTTAACTCATCCGCCGCCATACTTGCGTCCTGCGCTTCCTCGCGTGCGGCTTCAGCGTCCCTCCTGGCCTGCTCGGCATCCAGTCGTGCGCTGGCTGCTTCTTCCCGTGCCCGGTCGGCTTCGCGTGTGCGGGCCGTGAGCCGTGCCTGCTCGGATTGCTGGCTCAATTCCTCACGTTCGTCCTCGTACAGGCGGCTCTGGGCACGCGCCATTGCGATATCGACCTTGTGGTCGGCGATAAGTACCAGGTGCTGCGCGTACTCAAGATCCTCGCGCGGTACTTCGGCAGCGATGACGGCAGCTTCCGCTGCTTTTATCTCCACCGGAGCGCGGGTCGCGAGCTGCGGATGGGATTGCAACTGGGTCAGCTTGTTACGGGCGAGGTCGGCTCCTTCAGGAGCCGTCAACGGTGTAGCGCAAGCGCCCAATACCAGGAGTGCAGCGGTAGTCACAATGCCTTTTGCAGAAATTCTTGCGTGGGTATTCATGTTCGTCCTCCTGACGTGCGTTGCATTTCCTGCCTCAACGTTTCGATACTTTTCTTCATCTCGTCGTTGATCGCCTTGGCCTTGAGCTCTTCGGCGCGCGCTGTCGCAAGGTCGGCATGAACCTGTGCTTCTGCGGCAAGGTAGCCGGCTTTCACCATGTCTTCGTCGCGTGCGGCGGCCTGGGCGGCGGCCAGCTTTTCGCGAGCCAAACGGAGTTCTGTCGATGCGTAGTCTGCAACCCGTTCCCGTTCGGCATTGGTAATAGCGGATTCGGCTGCCTGGAGTGCCCGGTTGGGCGGTGTCGGTGCGCTGGCGCATGCTGAAATTGCCAGAATACATGCTACGACGGCGGCGGCTGGAAAGGGTGATGTGCGCATCCCCCTTTTTCTGTTATTCCCTGATAGCTGGGTCATTTTACTCGTCCTGATGATATGCAACCTGATGATATGCAACCGCCGGATGGCAGCTGCATGGCAGCAGTATTGCCGCACAAGGCAATTAGTTCTGTGCGCTGGCGTACGTATAGCGGCCTGATTGACCAACAGGCTTGTCACGCCGAAGATTCGAGGTGGGCGCAGGGACGGGTCCCCGTAGCGCAAGTCGCGCGGAAGGGGACCCTGCGTGAGTTTGGATGTGGCTCCCTAGCAATCGGTGTCGTCAGCGTCCGCGCCTTCCTTTACATCTTCGCAGGCATCCTCGATCGCATTGCCGGCATCGTTCGCGGCATCGCTAACGCTCTCACCGGCTTCGTCAATGGACTCGCCGAGATTCTCAGCTTCGCCGTCATCGGTGTCACAGCCCACAGCAGCGAAGGAAGCAACGGTCATGATCAGCAGTAGTTTTGCAATATTCATTTACGGCTCTTCCTGGATTCGAATTGAGCGGTGGAGAATGTGCCAATAGCGAGAGAGCGTCGGTGCGGTAGCGCACTTTGCATTTCCGCCGCCGTACAACGGCGTCAATATTCATCGCGTTCGCATGTGTTGATCGATCATTCCGGGACGACGTGAATCTCTGTGTAATGAGCAAAGGTCACTAAGTGCGGTAGCGCACCGATGTTCCGCGGCCTCCGGAGTAACTTGTCAATTGCCAAACAGGCACTATCAGGAGCAAGCCAATGAACAAGTTCAATGCCGCGGTGATGGCCGTGGTGATCATCGCCATGCTGGGCATGTCACTGCCCGTACACGCTGGCATTGTGGGCACGGAACAAATGGTGACCGAACAAACACGAACTGACGCGCTTGACAAGATCAACGGCGTACTGGCAAGTGACGCGGTCGCTGCACAGCTCGAGGCCTGGGACGTGCCGGCCGCAGTTGTCGCAGAACGGGTCGCCGCCTTATCTGACCATGAACTGCAGGAACTGGCTGGGTCGATAGAGACTGATCCGGCGGGCGGTGTTCTTGCTGTCATCGGGGTCGTGTTTGTCGTGCTGGTCATTCTTGAGCTCGTCGGCGTGACCAATATTTTCAACAGAACCTGACGCGAGTTGACGCGCCGCCGTGGCCGGATGCGGTCGCGGCGGCTGTGTCGTGTGAAATGTTCATGCGTGCCACGATTTCTTTCCTGCTTGTCCTGGCCATTGCCGGTTGTGCTGCCGGACCTGAGCATCTCGTGCTGCGCGCTGCGGGCGACCCTGTCGAGCTTGTTGACGTGCCTTTCTTCGCGCAGGATGAGTTTCAGTGCGGCCCTGCGGCGCTGGCAACGGTACTCGTCGATGAAGGCATCGACGTAACGCCGGAAGCGCTCAAATCCCAAATCTACATCCCCGGCCGTCGCGGCAGTCTGCAAGCTGAACTTCTGGCAGCCACACGCCGCCACGGTCGTGTTCCGTATGTGCTGCCTGCATCGCTTGCGCCAATGCTCGATGAAGTACGGGCGGGGCGGCCGGTCTTATTGCTGCAGAACCTCGGTCTCGAACGCTGGCCCGTCTGGCACTACGCGGTGCTGGTCGGGTTCGATCCGGAGCGCGACAGGTTTCTGTTGCGCTCCGGCACCACGCAGAGACTGCAAACCCGGGCACCTGCATACCTGGCCCGTTGGGACAGGGCCGGTCGCTGGTCCATGGTTGTTGTGTCACCCTCTGATCCACCGGCGAGCGCCGATGTCCGCGGATGGCTGCGCGCCGTCGCGCCCTTCGAGTCCACCGGCAATCTCGACGTAGCCGCCGAGGGTTACGAAGCGGCCGTCAACCGCTGGCCGGATGAGGCCATCGCGTGGACCGCACTCGGCAATGTCCGTTATCTGCAGCAGGACTTCCACGCTGCTGAAGAATCGTACACTCGTGCGCTGGGCATTTCGGAAGATCTCTGGACGGCGCGCAATAACCTGGTCAACACATTGGTCGACAGGGGATGCGCCGGCCTCGCTGATCCCTGGATTCGCAGCGCGGGAGAGCCGCCGCCGGAGTTCGCGTCGACGTGGCAACAAACGTTAACCGCCGTTGCCGCGGCGGAAGATCTGTCCTGCGACCGTTCTCAATCGCTGCAGCAACATGACCAACAACGGCAATTGACAGCAAGCGATGAATTGCAGTCGCGGCCCGTTCCGCGTTAGCAACCGGAACCCTTGCGCACCGCGAAATCGGTGAGATGACCGGGTTAGGTGCGGTACCCGGCACACAGCTGCGGTACGATTCGGTATCAGTTGTTTACGGATACCGGCGAGTGGCGAAAAGGCATGGCATGCCCGGTGGGGGGTGCAGGAGACTGGCCCTGTTTTTCGCCTTTTTGTGCGCGTGCTCGGCAGACCCGGACAGCGATACCGCGCTGATTGCGGTCGCGACCAATTTTGCGTTCGTCGCCGGCCAGCTTGAAGCAGACTTCGAGGGGCGAAGCGGCCGGCGGATCGACATCACCACGGGAGCGACCGGAAAACTGTACGCACAGATTACCAACGGCGCGCCGTTCGATGCGTTGCTGGCCGCGGATATTGAACGCCCGAAAATGCTCGCTGAGTCCGGAGCCGGACTCGCCGGTACCGTGTTCGTCTATGCGCAAGGGCGGCTCGCACTGTGGAGCGCGGCAGCGGGCAGGATTCCGGCGAACGGCGAGGCGTATCTTCGCGCGCTGGACTACCGGCGCCTTGCACTGGCCAATCCGGATCTTGCGCCTTACGGTCTCGCCGCCCGGCAGGTATTGCAGTCGTTGTCTGTGTGGCATGCGGTGCAGCCACGGATCGTGACGGGCGAGAACGTCGGCCAGGCGCACGCGATGGTCGCAACCGGCAATGCCGATGCCGGGCTGGTTGCGCTGGCCGATGTGCTGCACCTGCCGGTGGAGCGACGCGGCAGTCATTGGCTGGTACCCGAACATCTGCACGAGCCGATTGAGCAGGCAGCGGTCCTGTTGCGCCACGGTGAAGACAACGCGGCGGCCCGGGACTTCCTCGACTACCTGCAGACGCCTGCGGCGCGGACGATGATCGAATCCTTCGGTTACGAGGTACCGTAAGCGATGCCGGACCTCGGACCTGTATGGCTTACCCTCGCACTCGCAGCAGTGACAACGGTGGTCCTGCTCGTTATCGGCACGCCGCTCGCGTGGTGGCTGTCGGTAACCAATGCTCGCTTAAAACCGGCAGTCGAGGCGATAACCGCACTCCCGCTGATCCTGCCACCGACTGTGTTGGGTTTCTATTTCCTGATTGCGCTGGGGCCAGCGTCGCCCGTCGGCGAATTCTGGGTGCGCATAACCGGTGAGTCGCTGACCTTTTCGTTCAGCGGATTGGTGATTGCATCGGTAGTCTATTCGCTACCGTTCATGGTGCAGCCGCTGCAAAGCGCTTTCGAGCAGGTCGGGCGCGCGCCGCTCGAAGCGGCTGCCACGCTCCGCGCGAGCCCGGTTGACGCGTTTTTCACCGTTGCCGCACCCATGGCAAAGCGTGGATTCCTGACGGCGTCGGTACTCGCATTTGCGCATACGATCGGGGAGTTCGGTGTCGTGCTGATGGTGGGTGGCAATATTCCCGGCCGGACCAAGGTGATCTCAATCGCCATTTACGAGCACGTCGAGACACTGAACTACGCGGAGGCGCATGTGCTGTCCGCTGGCCTGCTGGTGTTCTCGTTTGTCATCCTCTTTTTTGTTTACGCTGTACTGCGAAGGAACGATGCGCGTGCCCGATAACGCTGCCAACGTACTCGCGATCGACGTACGGCTTGCATATCCGGATTTCAGCCTGGACGTCCGGCTCGATGTTGATTTGCAGGGGGTAACCGGGTTATTCGGTCCGAGCGGCAGCGGCAAAAGCACGCTGCTCCGGATTATTGCCGGACTGGAGCGGCGGGCCGCGGGTACCGTGACGTTTGGCGGCGACATCTGGCAGGACAGCACTCGCCGCGAATTCACGCGCGCGGACAGGCGGCTCGTTGGCTACGTGTTCCAGGATGCGCGGCTCTTTGAGCATCTCGATGTCGCTGGCAACCTGAAGTACGCCGCCCACCGGGCGCCGCGGACATCTGCGTCAATCGCCACCGATGAGGTCGTTGCCGCGTGCGATCTAAAGGTGCTGCTCCCGCGGCGGGTCGGCCTACTTTCCGGCGGCGAACGCCAGCGCGTTGCGCTGGCGCGGACGTTAATGACGCAACCCCGTTTGCTGCTGCTGGACGAGCCATTGGCCTCGCTTGATGCCGAGCGCAAGAGTGAGATCCTGCCGTACCTCGAAGCATTGCCGAAACGATTCGGTATACCTGCCATCTATGTCAGTCACGCTGTCGACGAAATGGCCCGGCTCGCGGATCGCGTTGCGGTGTTGCAGAACGGATCCATTGTTGCCGCAGGCGATGCAGTCGAGATATTGAATCGCCCGAATCTGCTGCCGGCCGGTGCGATGTTCGACGCGGCCACGATTCTGGAAACGCGAGTCTCGGAACACCTGCCCCGCCTGCACCTGACACGGCTGCAATTCCAGCAGCACGAAATTGTCGTTCCAATGTTGGCAGGGCGAGCGCAAGGAGACATCGTTCGGCTACATGTGCGTGCCGGTGATGTGGCACTTGCAACGACTGCGCCGCAGGGTTTGAGTTTCCGCAACGTACTGACGGGCACCATTGCAGCGATCGACGAGGATGACGCCAGTGCCTTTGCCAGCGCCACCGTTGATATAGGCGGCACGCTGTTACGCGTGCACCTGACGCGACATGCCGTCGATGAGCTTGCGCTGGCGCCGGGACGGCCGGTCTTTGCACTACTTAAGACCGCGTCGTTTGACAGGCGGGGCTAGTCTGCCAGACCGGCTTCTGCCAGCAGCGTCAGAATGCCGATCTGCATGGCCAGGTGGCCGTCGACGTTTCGCCACCATTCATCGGGCGAATGCGCATTACCGCCGATACCGCCGCGGCTCATCGTCACGGCGGGCACGCCGATCGAGATCGGAAGGTTGGCGTCTGTTGACGATATGCGCAGTTCCGGTTCGATGCCGAAGGCTTTTGTTGCGGCCATTGCACGCTGGACGAGCGGTGAGTTCGGGTCGCCAAGCGCGGCCGGTCGCGTGCCGACGCGGTCGACGGAAACTGTTAGTGCGTCACCGATGAGCCGCGCGTCGTTCTCTTCCTGCAGTGCCTGATGCACGGCCTCCTGCAACACGGCGTCTATGTCATCCAGTTTGTCCTGGTTGCCGGAGCGCATGTCCACTTCCATCCACGATTCGAACGGCACCGAGTTAATTGATGTACCGCCGCCGATGCGCCCGACGTTGTAGCTGGTTTTGTCGCCTTCCGACGTGATGGCCGGCGCGCGTTCGACAAACAGTGCGATGGCACGGCCCAGAGCGTGGTGCGGATTAGCGGTGCCGAATGCGCCCCATGAATGGCCGCCGGGGCCCTTGAACGTGACACGGTACCGGTGTGAGCCGACGCCGCCGTAGACGATGCGGTCTGTCCGGCCGCCATCGACGGCGATCAAAGTGTCGATCTTTTCCGCGCCGTCGCGAAACAGATGCTTTACGCCGAGCAGGTCGCCCAGGCCTTCTTCGCCGACATTGCCGATGAACAGCACGTCCGCTTCGGTCTGGACGCCGGCATGTTCGAGAGCGCGTAACACGCCCAGCACGACAACGAGGCCGCGTGAATTGTCACCGATACCGGGCGCGTACATCCGGTCGTCCTCAATGCGTACCGCCACGTCTGTACCTTCCGGGAACACTGTGTCGAGATGCGCGCTATAGGCAATCACGCGCTGACCCCGGGTACCGGGCCTGCGGCCGATAACATTACCGACTTCATCAATAGTGACATCGCGCAGTCCGGACTCGCGCAGCAGTTCCGCAAACCGCGCCGCGCGGCGCTCTTCGTTGAAGGGCGGGGCGGGAATCTCATTCAGTTCAATCAGGTCACGGTGCGACTGCGGCTCGATGTCGAGGACATGGTCAAGTGCGGATTGCACGTCCGGGTCGGTGCGCAGTGCCGAGATCTGCGCGACATAGCGTTCGTCAACTGCCGGGGCCAGCGCTTCCGCGCCCTGGGCTGCATTGCCGCCGGCAAGCATCGCGCTGGCCAGCAATACGTGCAATCGTGCCGTCGATATTCGTTTGATCATCCGGTGTCCTGTCGCAGTTGCTGTTGATGTATGCGCCTGGGATGCGCTTCAAGAGCTTAACAGGCTGATGAAAAAAACTCAGCGGGGGGGGGCAACCGGGTGCGGATTTGGTCCGCACCCGGTCTCCCGTTCTTACATCGAAGCCCGGAGCGATTGGGCAACGGTGCTGGCGTCATAATAGTCGCCGTTCGCCGCCGGCAGCTTGCCTTTACCCATGACGATCTCGAGCGCGTGACTGTGACGCGCCTCGGTTCGGCGCTCATCGTGCCAGTCACCGACGTGCATGCCGGCATGATGCGTGGGCCGAACGGATCGAGTACAACTCAGAAGGCCACACTGCTGCTCGACGTAATACGCGCGTTCGTAGTGGAAGCTGGTCCGCGGTTCGCCGCTCCATGCCCGGTCATGGACTGAACGGGATTCATGGTCCACCACCTCGAACCAGTCGTAGCCTTCCTGCAGAGTCAGTTCGGCGGCACGCAACAGCGCGTAATCGCGAGTCGTATTCGGTCCGGTCGTGCGCGAACCATTGAACACGATTCGATAGCGGTCCTCGCCCAGCCGGGTGCTATGGTGGCCGTAGTCATCGGCACCGTCTGCCGGCACGTAGTCCGGCGTGGATGCGCAGGCACCGAGGCTGATTGCGATGATGGCGACGATGACGGCATTGATGCGAACAAGTGCAGATGAATAAAACATTTTATTGCCTCCTTTTGCATGAGCGGGTGGCGGTTTGGCCGTCACGCCGGTTCATGCCTGTTTCCCGTGTTGTTGCCATGAACACGGGGGAGGGCAGGTATTTATTCCATCGCATCCCGGTTTTTTTGCCAGCCGCTTTCAATCAGCGCCGATTCGGCCGGCGCATCGAGCGGCGCCCCGGCACCGATCAGCGAGTCGATAGCTCCGGAAACAGCGGGTGGTGTAGCTGACGACGCCAGTTGGTACGGACCGGCCGAATCCTGCATTGCCTGCCGGTCGATGCTCAGGACTTCCGTTTGCCACCGCCCGTCACGCCGGCAGGCGACCGCGTGCACCGTACCGGCCGTGCTGCCGCCGATGGCCACCTGGCGGCACCAGGCGCCGTCGGCATCCGCGAAGGTCAGGAGCGGCTGCCCGCTTCTGCCGTCCGCAAGCAGCATCGTGCGGCCGCTTTCGCCCGTCTCAAACAATGTGTGCAGCCCGGAATCCGCCGGGATAGCGCCTGCGTAGAGCGATTCCGCGGGTCCGCCGGGCAATGTGCCGTCGCGCAGCTGGCCGCTGACGAAAAAACCGGCTGCAAGGGCCACGGCCGCAGCGATGGCAACCGGCGCCTGCAGGAATGGCTGCACGATGCGGCGCGGGAACGAGACGACGTTGTTGCTGGTGACGTCCTGTGGCGGGGCGGATGGCTGTTCCTGCTGCAGCAGATCGAGCACGGATTGCGGCATCGGAGCATCGTCGACTGCCGCGAACGCATCGCGCACCCGCCCGTCGGCCGAGCGCATGGCCTCGAGGCGACGCGCCAGAGCCGGTTCCGATGCCAGCCGTTCAGTCAGCCGGTCCGCTTCAGCCTGCGGCAATTCACCGTCAAGCCACGCGGACAGGGCCTCGTCGTCCGAATATTCTGCCTGTGCCGTCATTGCGTGCTCCTCCCGGGTTCTACCGGGGATTCGTCTTTCAGCCGTTCCGCCAGCGCCCCGCGTGCCCGGGCCAGGCGGCTCATGACCGTGCCGATGGGCGTGTCGAGTATCGCTGCCGCCTCGCGGTACGAATGACCCTCAACGGCCACCAGTTCGAGGACCGCCCGCTGCTCTTCGGGCATGCCCTTGAGCAACGACTGCAGTTCCCGGAGGGCCAGTTCACCGGTCGCCTGCTGCTCGCCGGTTACCGTCTCATGCGGTCCCAGCGCGGGATCGTCAACGGCCTTTTCGCGCACCTTTCGCGCACGAATCTCGTCGATCCACATATTGCGGCACACCTTCATGGCCCAGGGCAGCAGCGCGGCATCATCGGGCAGTCCTCGTTCCAGCAGCCGTTCAACGGTCGATTGCAGCAGGTCGTCGGCGTCCGGCAGGTTACCGGCCAGGCTGACGGCGAAGCGCCGCAGGTTCGGCAGCAGGTCGGCGAGTTCCTGCCGGCGATGGCCAAAATGGCGACCCCGTTGCTTGTTCATACGGCTGACCCTGTGTTTTTATTCCCGCGGGAATAAACCAATGCGCGAAACCGTCGGGATTGTAGATGCAACTGCCCGGGAGATGTTGAAGTGCCTGCACTGTACCGCTACATACTTTACATAATCACATCAGGTGTCCGGGTCACCGGGCTCTTGCTTTTGGCTGCAGGCGTTACCCCGCTGCAGGCGCAATTGGCACCGCTGGACCGGACGCTGGACAGGGCATTGGAGGGGCCGCTCGACAGGGTTCGCGACCGGCGCTCCCCGATTGATGACCGCGTTGACGAAGAACTCGGGGATGCGGTCGACGACGCCGTCGCAGAGCCCGCCGGGACCCTCGATGACACGGCCACCGAGCCGGCCCTGGATGGCACCGTTGATGCCGGGACCGGCGCGGCCGCTGCAACCGCCGGCGACGCACTCGAGCAGGGTACGGCGGCGGCCGGTGCCGTCGCGGCGACTGTCGGCCAAACCGCTCAGGCCGCGTTGGCGGCCGTACCGGCGCTGGCGGATTTTGTATCGGATATCGACCCCACCGGCGCGACAATAGAGAAGAATGTGCTGATGGTGCTTGCGGACAGCCGGGAACTGGCGGCGGTCACTGGCTACGGTCTCGACATCATCGAGCAACGCCCGCTGGCAGGCCTCGGCCTGACCTTGCTGAAACTGGCCGCGCCGGTGAACCGGGATCTTGCCATTGTGGCGCTCGACCTGCGTCTTGCGGCGGCCGGGGCGGCCGTGGATTACAACCACCTGTACCGTCCCGTCTCGGGTGCAGCGCCCGAAGCCGCGCAACCCGGCCCGCGCGCGGAGCGAGGTATCGGAGAGGCGGCGGCACTGCGGATTGGCATCATCGATTCCGCCGTCGCACCGGACCATCCGTCGCTGTCCGGCACGCGTGTCACCACGCGGGATTTCGCCAGCCACAAGGGCGCGCGGCCGATGGGTCACGGTACTGCCGTGGCGTCGGTAATAGCCGGTGCTGCCGGTGAACGCGCTGAACTGCTGGCGGCGTCGGTATTCTTCCAGCTGCCGAAGCACGCGCCCGGCGCCACGACCGGGAGTCTCGTCGCGGCGCTCGACTGGCTTGCCGCGGAGCAGGTCGACGCTATCAATATGAGCCTGGCCGGTCCCGCCAATGCATTGCTCGAACGTGCATTGCAAGGCATGGACGGCAACGCCCCGCCGGTCATTGCGGCGGTCGGTAATAACGGTCCGGCCGGCGAGCCGTTGTATCCGGCGGCGTACGAGCCGGTGATCGGTGTCACGGCGATCGATCGTGACCGCCGGATATTCCACTACGCGAACCGTGGTGATCATGTGGCGTTTGCGGCCGCGGGCGTCAATGTCCGGGTGGCGGATCTCGGCGGCGGCTGGCGCATCGAATCCGGTACGTCGATGGCGTCGCCGCTGGTGACGCTGGCCGCGGCCAGGTCGAGGCACGCCGGAGCGAGAGACCGCCGGCAAGTCATCGACGCACTGATCGCTGCGGCGGAAGATCTGGGACCACAAGGATTCGACACGGTCTTTGGATACGGCCAGATCCGCGAGCCGGACGCAAGCGCCCCTGGCACGCGCGCGGCCACGCGGAACTGATTGCAGATCGCCTGGCAACCGGACCCCGATTCCCGAGCGTTCCGCGGCGATGCACAGTGTCCGGGGGATTGCCCAGCGCGGCACGCGGCTGGACGGCACCGGTGCCTGCAATGTTAAGGTAGCGGGATGCCTGAAATTGCTGCAAATCCGTGGGGCGCGCTCATTCAGCGGGCCATTGGCCTGCGCCATGAGCTGCATCGCCAGCCGGAGCTCGGGTGGCAGGAGCAGGCCACCGCGGAGCGCATACGTGCGCGCCTCGATGAGTTAAGCATTACGTGGCGCCAATGCGCTGATACCGGCACCGTGGCGCAGCTTGGCCAGCGCGCACCGGGCCGCCATATCGCATTGCGTGCCGATATCGACGCGCTGGCCATTCACGAGGCAACTGGCGCTGACTGGGCATCAGAGGCGACTGGCCTGATGCATGCCTGCGGTCACGACGGGCATACTGCCACGCTGATGGCGGCGGCCGAGTGGCTGAAACATTGCGAGGCTGACCTTCCGGGACCGGTAACGCTGCTGTTCCAGCCCGCCGAGGAGGGGGGCCACGGCGCGAAGCGGATGATCGAGGGCGGCGCACTCGACGGCGTTGATGCGGTGTTCGGCTGGCACAACTGGCCGGCCATTCCGTTCGGCCAGGCTGTCTGCCCGGACGGCGTGGTCATGGCAGGTAATGGCACGTTTCGCATCGACGTAACCGGCCGGGGCGGGCACGCCAGCCAGCCGGAGGCGTGCCGGGATCCGGTGCTGGCGGCGTCCGCGATCGTCGTCGCATTGCAGCAGGTGGTCAGCCGCTGCCTGCCGGCGCAGGATGCGACCGTCCTCAGCGTGACGTCATTTGATGCGAGGAGCGGGCCAACAATCATTCCCGATGCGGCAACGCTCGAGGGCAGTTTCCGGCTGGCCGATACGAGCCGCCAGCCGGCACTGGTCGAGCACGTGCAACGCATCGCGCAGGCAACCGCCCAAAGCTACGGCGTCCACGCCGACGTCACGGTATTCCCGCGCTACCAGGCCACCGTCAATCATCCGCCCGAGGCGGTGCGCTTTCGGCAGGCGCTTGCGGCGGAGTTCGGGCCTGGTGTGGTTTCGGTTGCGACCGCATTGCCGATCATGGCGTCCGAGGATTTCAGTTACTATTTGCGGGAGCGGCCGGGGGCATTCGCGCTGATCGGTGCCGACGACGGCCCTGGCAGGGATACACCCTGCCATAGCCCACGCTACGACTTCAATGATGCGCTGATTTCACCGGTGGCGCGCATTTACGCGCGCCTTGCCGGCGCGCCGCTGCCGGGCGAACGCGAAAACGCGTCGAATGCAACAATGCAGGCGACAGGATCATGAGCGGCGCCCAGTGGTGTCCCTCACAACAGGAGGACCTTGATGAAAATTTTTGAGCAATGGGAATCGGAGGTCCGCGGCTATTGCCGGTTGTACCCGACGGTTTTCAAGTCGGCATCGAATGCGCGGCAGGTCGATGAGGCCGGCAAATCGTATATCGATTTCTTCGCTGGCGCCGGTGTCCTGAATTTCGGCCACAACAACGAGCGCATGAAAAAGGCATTGATTCGATTTATCGAAGCCGATGGTGTGGCACACAGCCTCGACATGTACACGACGGTCAAACGCGATTTCATTGCGAAGTTCGCCGGTACGATACTCGAACCGCGCAACATGAAGTACAAGATGCAGTTCACCGGGCCGACAGGCACCAATGCCGTTGAAGCGGCGCTGAAACTCGCGCGCAGGGTCACCGGCCGGCAAACCGTTATCGCCTATACGCACGGGTTCCACGGCATGACACTGGGTTCGCTGGCCTGCACCAGCAATTCGTATTTTCGCAATGCCGCCGGCGTACCGCTCAATCACGTCAGGCATCAGCCGTTCGGTTGCGAAAAAACCTGCATGGACTGCACGATGGGCTGCGGCCTCGAGTCGGTCGACAGGCTGCGTGCATTGTTTGACGATTCGTCATCCGGTGTTGAAAAGCCCGCGGCGTTTCTCGTCGAGGCCATCCAGGCCGAGGGCGGCGTCAAGGTGGCCAGCAAGGAATGGCTGCAGGCCACGCAGAAACTCGCCCGCGATACCGGCGCGCTGTTCATCCTCGATGATATACAGGCGGGCTGTGGCCGCACCGGCAACTATTTCAGCTTCGACGGCATGGATCTCGATCCGGACATCATCAATCTCGCGAAGGGCATCGGCGGTTTTGGCACGCCGCTTGCGATGAACCTCGTCAAGCCCGAGCACGACAAGCACTGGGCGCCGGGAGAGCATACCGGGACGTTCCGTGGCCAGGGCCTGTCGTTTGCCGCCGGCATCGAAGCGCTCGGCTATTTCGACAATGACGAGTTGATGCAAGAGGTGCGGCGCAAGGGCAAGCAGATGGCCGAGCATCTGGACGGCATCTGCAAACGCGTCAGTGGCAGGCGCTTCCAGGTGCGCGGCAAGGGCATGATGCAGGGACTTGATACCGGCGATGGTGAGACGGCGAAACAGATTGCGTCACGCGCGTTCGAGTCCGGACTGCTGGTCGGTTCCAGCGGCACGGGCGGCCGGGTACTCAAGCTGATCCCGCCGTTGACAATTCCGCAGGCGGACCTCGACGAGGGGCTGCAGATTCTGTCCGATTCCGTAGGTGAAATTGCAAAGGTGAAAGCGGCATGATTCGACGCGATGACATGACGTTTCCGTTCGAAGAGTACGAACGGCGGGTCGGTGACCTGCGTGAGCGCATGGAAAAACGGCTGCTTGACGCCGTGGTCATCACCGACCCGGAAAACCTGATGTACCTGACGGACTACCAGACTACCGGCTACTCGTTTTTCCAGGCGCTGGTCGTGCCGCTCGAGGACGAACCGTTCATGATCACGCGGTTCCTGGAGGAATCGAACATCCATGCGCGCACTTGGGTAGAGCGCACACGTCCGTATCCCGATACCGGTGATGCAATCCAGATGCTGGTCGAGTCGTTGCGTGAGTTCGGCCTGAGCGGCAAGCACATTGGCTACGAACGCAACAGCTACTTTTTCCCCGCCTATCACCAAGACAGCATTCACACGACGTTTCTCAATGGACGGCTGCTCGACTGCTTCGGCATCGTCGAGCAGGGACGAATCACGAAATCGCCGGTGGAAATCGACGTCATGAGGCGCGCGGCCGAGGCGACCGAAGCCGGCATGAAGGCGGGCTATGAATCCGTCGTTGCCGGGGCAACCGAAAACGAAATCGGTGCCGCAATCAGCAACGCCATGTTCCGCGCCGGCGGCGAGCCACCGGCCGTGATGCCGTATGTCACTTCCGGGCCACGGACGATGATCGGTCATGCAACGTGGGAAGGCCGCACGGTGCAGCCCGGTGAGCATGTATTTCTCGAGGTTGGCGGCTGCTTTCGCCGCTACCATACAGCGATGATGCGCACCGTCGTTCTTGGCGAGCTGACGGATTCGATGTACAAGGCGCAGGAAAAAATGAAGCTGGCGCTGCGGTCGGTCAAGGCAATTATTCGTCCGGGGCTGACTGTATCCGATGCCGACAACCTCGTGCGGTCTATCATCAGCGAGAACGACATAGGCGCGAGCCTTATTACGCGCTCAGGCTATTCCATCGGTATTGCCTTTCCGCCCAGCTGGGACGAAGGTTATATCGTCAGCCTGAAGCAGGGGAACACAACACCACTCGAAGAAGGCATGACATTCCATATCATTCCGTGGATGTGGGGCGTCGATGGCGACAAGACCGTCGGTATTTCGGATACGATCTACGTGACCGCTGACAGTTGTGAGTCGTTCTTTACGCTCGATGAGGACTTCCTCGTCAAGCCGGAACACGCTGCGTCGTCGTCGGCAAAGACCGAAACGATTGCGCGCATCGGTGACGCCAGCGCCTGAGTCAACACACCCCGTCGTCCCGCCGTTGCGAGCCGCAAAGCGGCGTGGCAATCTCGTGAACATTACCACGGTGCCAGGTTTACGAGGTCGCCACGCCGCGTTGCGG
>CAZLNH010000018.1:0-15586 GCA_964560775.1 uncultured Woeseiaceae bacterium
GTGGACTCACGCGATTATTCCTGCATGCACAATCAATCGCATTCCCCGATGCGAACGGCAACGAACACCACTTCACCGCGCCGCTCGCCGACGATCTGTCGAGCTACCTCGACAGCCTCCCGTTCGAACGATCCCGCCGCAAGGGCCGCTACCTGCGGCGCTGACGGTAATCGCAATCGAGCGCCAGTGACTACGGCAGCAGGTGCCCAAGTTCGCGCAATGTCGCCGCCAGCCAGATCATTGGCAGCCCGACCAGTGCCGTCGGATCCTCGGTGGCGACCGAACGAAACAGTACGAAGCCGGCACCCTCGATCTTGAAACTGCCCGCGCAGTCGTAAGGCTCGTCGTGGCGCAAATAGGCTTCGACTTGCCGCAGGTCGAACTTGCGAAAGCGGACGACAGTACGATCGACGTGTTCGTAGCGGCGGCGGCTGACGGGGTCGAGCACGCAGACTGCCGTCAGAAACTGCATCGTCTTGCCGGACGCGGCCAGCAACTGTTCGACGGCGCGCGCATGAAAGCCGGGCTTGCCGATCACCGTGCCGTCGAGTACAGCAATCTGGTCGGCACCGATAATCAAAGAGTCGCGATAGCGCATGGAGACCGCTTCGGCTTTGCTGCGGGCCAGGTGCGGAGCGAGCTGCTCCGGGTCGGCGATGGAGGTTGCGGCTTCCTCGACACCAGGCGCCACGGTTTCGAACTCGTCCAGGAAACGGTCGAGGAGACCGCGCCGGTAGCGCGATGATGACGCCAGGATAATGTTTGGCGCTGACGGATTCTGCACAGTTAGAGGGGCCTGCTGATGACGTGTGGCCAGTGTACCCACAAGCTCGTGACGCGCAACGGGTTTTGGGGATCAAACCAACTTTGACAGGACCCGCGGCGGTCCTTATCATGCGCCCGCCATGGCCAATCCACTGCTGGATCGTGCGTTGCCCGAGCATCTGGCAGAGCAACGGCAAACCATTGAACGGGTTGACAAATTATCAACCCTCGAACGACTCGCGGCAATCGTCGAGGCGGACCTCCGCGCATTGCCCGACGGAAAAATACCGCCCGGCTGGCGCGATTCCCCGGTTACAATCCGGCTTGAGTTCGGCTTTGCAGATGTTGGCGAGCGCCTGCCGCAGCTGACCGGGACGGTTGCAGCATGTATTCATGCCGTCTGCCAGCGCTGCCTGGAGCCGTGCGAGATACGGCTTCAGGAGTCGCTGAAGCTGTTGCTCGTGGAAAATGGAAGTGCCGCGACGGAGGGTGCCGGCTTTGAGGCCTGGGAACTGGATGACACCCTGCTGCGGCCCTTGGATGTCGTGGAAGAAACGCTGATCATGGCGCTGCCGATATCGCCCATGCATGCCTCGATAGAGGCATGCGGGCCGCTCGTTGAGCATATCGGATCGAAACCGGCTGCCACTGATACGGTGCGGCCCTTTGCGGACCTTAAGGCTCGCATCGATAAAACGAAATAATCAAAGGCTGGCGGCGACGCTGGCGCGCGAATCACGAAGGCGAAACACAATTGATGCTGCAATGCAGTGCATTGCCCATCTCTGGAGACGATGATGGCAGTACAGAAGAGTCGCAAGACACCCGCGCGCCGCGGCATGCGGCGCTCGCACGACAAATTGAAAAACCCAACCTTGTCCGTGGATCCCACTTCGGGAGAAACGCACCTGAGACACCGTGTGTCGCCGGATGGCTTCTATCGCGGTGTGCAGGTCGTCGAACAGCCTGTCATCGACGACGAAGACTAGGCAGCAGGGCCTGGCAACAGGCCCTGACGCGCCTTTCTCAGACAGACCGGGCAAAGCCGGCAATTGTCGTGGGAACAGAGTCTGTAATTGCCATTGATGCGATGAGCGGCGACCTCGGTGCCGAGGTTGTCGTGCGCGCGGCTGCTGCGTGCCTTGAGAGCCACGTCAACCTTCGCCTGATCCTTGTCGGCGACGAAGAGCAGCTCGCATCGATTGTGTCGCGTGTCGCCGGCCATGAGCCTCGCCTGTTGATCCATGCGGCGAGTGAGGTCGTGGCGATGTCCGAATCCCCGGCCGATGCGTTACGCAAGAAAAAGGACTCATCAATGCGAGTGGCTGTGAACCTGGTCAAGGACGGCACCGCGGCCGCGTGTGTCAGCGCCGGCAATACCGGCGCGTTGATGGCAATTGCCAAGTTCGTCCTGAAAATGCTGCCCGGCATCGACCGCCCGGCGATTATTGCCGAGTTGCCGTCGATCGGCGGTTCCGTTCACATGCTCGATCTCGGCGCCAATACAGCTTGCAGCGCCGAGCAGCTGTTTCAGTTCGCGGTCATGGGTTCGATAGTGACCGGTGACATCCGGCGACTTCAACGCCCGCGCATAGCGCTGCTGAATATCGGCGTCGAGGATACAAAGGGCCACGAAACAGTGCGTGGCGCGTCGGCATTGCTGCAGGCGAGCGGCCTCAATTACGTCGGCTACATCGAAGGCAATGAAATCTTTTCCGGCAAGGCAGATGTAGTCGTGACCGATGGTTTCACCGGTAACGTGGCGCTCAAGACGATGGAGGGCACCGTTGGTCTCGCATCGCATTACCTGAGGCGTGCTTTTACCGAAAACCTTTTTGCGAAGCTGCAGGCACTGCTTGCGAGCCGTGTCCTCAAGAACCTGGCCGTGCGCATGGACTCGCGGAACTATAATGGCGCGTCACTCGTGGGACTTAATGGTATCGTAATAAAAAGTCACGGCAGTGCCGACTCGGTGGCTTTCCAGCACGCCATTGAAACAGCGCTCGTCGAGGTCAGGAACCAGGTGCCACAGCAGATAGGAAGCCTGCTGCAACAGGAAGCCGCATGATCTATTCGAAAATTGCCGGTACCGGCCGCTACCTGCCGGAACGGATCATGACCAATGCGGACCTCGAGAAAATGGTCGATACCAGCGACGAGTGGATTCGGACGCGCACGGGCGTTGAGCGACGTCATATCGCCGCCGACGACCAGCCTACATCGGACCTTTGCGTTGAAGCTGCGCTGAAGGCAATGGACGCGGCCGGTATAACGCCGCAGGACATTGACCTGATCGCCGTTGGCACGACGACACCCGATCTTATCTTCCCGAATATCGCGACATTGATCCAGCAGCGACTCGATATCCATGGCTGTCCGGCTTTCAGTGTCGAGGCGGCGTGCACCGGCT
Source organism: uncultured Woeseiaceae bacterium (assembly GCA_964560775.1). GTDB lineage: Bacteria > Pseudomonadota > Gammaproteobacteria > Steroidobacterales > Woeseiaceae > Woeseia. The sequence goes on from CAZLNH010000018.1 coordinate 3,176, forward strand.
TTATCTATGCGCTGTCAATGGCGGACAAATTCGTGCGCGCCGGCGAATCAAAATGCGCCCTCGTCATCGGCGCCGAGGTGCTCAGCAAGATCGTCGACTGGACTGATCGCGGCACCTGTGTGCTGTTCGGTGACGGCGCCGGCGCGGTCATCCTGAAGCCATCGGACGAGCCGGGCATAATGTCGACGCACCTCGGCGCGGATGGCAAATACAAGGACCTGCTTTATTTCCCTTTCGGTGCGTCGAAGGACCTGCACAAAGCCGGCTCGCCGGAAGCACGTATCATGATGAGCGGCAACGAGGTGTTCAAGGTAGCTGTCAAGACACTCGGCGGGGTGGCGGAAGAAGCACTGACGGCCAACAATATCGACAAGAACGATCTTGACTGGCTTGTGCCGCACCAGGCGAACCTGCGAATTATCCAGGCCACGGCGAAGCGGCTCGAGCTGCCGATGAGCAAGGTGATAGTGACGGTGCAGGACCACGGCAATACGTCTGCCGCATCGGTGCCGATGGCGCTCGACGTCGGTATCCGTGATGGACGTATCAAGCGCGGACAACTCATACTTCTCGAGGCATTCGGGGGCGGCTTCACGTGGGGTTCTGCGTTGCTGCGCTACTGATGCCCGGCCGGACATCGACTATATGAATCCGACGCTGGTTATCGGCAACAAGAATTATTCATCGTGGTCGCTGCGTGCCTGGCTGTTGCTGTCGGAAGCGGGCATCGCGTTTGACGAGGTCAGGCTGTCGCTCGATACGCCGGGATTTTTAACTCGGATTCGCGAGTACTCGCCGGCCGGCCGGGTGCCAGTGCTGATCGTGGACCAGCAGCCGGTATGGGACACACTCGCAATCGCCGAGACAGTTGCCGAACGGTGGCCTGACGCCGCCTTGTGGCCGGACGATGCGGCGGCACGCGCTCATGCGCGCAGCATTTCGGCGGAGATGCACAGCGGCTTTGCCGCTTTGCGCGCGGCGATGCCGATGAATTGCCGGGCGTTCGGCCGTCGCGTTTCGCTGCCGGACGACGTAACCCACGACATCGACCGAATTTTCGACATCTGGACCGATTGCCACCGGCGTTACGGTGACGGCTGGCTGTTCGGCGCGCGCTTCAGCGTTGCGGACGCCATGTTCGCGCCCGTCGTCCTGAGGTTCCGCACGTATGGCATCAACCTTCCGGATGCCGCCTGCCATTACCCCGCGCGCCTGCTGAAAAGCGAGGCATTATTGAACTGGCTCGTTGCCGCGGAATCAGAAACAGAAGTACTTGAGCAGGACGAAAAAGGACAATGAAAATACGCTTTACCGGTTTTTGCGCCGCCATGTTCCTGCCCCTGGGTTCAGTGGCCGAAATATACGACCTGCCGCCCGATGGTTCTGATGTAATCGGGGCGGTCAGCGTCATCACCGCGCGCGCCGACGATACGTTAATCGACATCGCGCGCCGGCACGGCCTCGGTTACGAGGACATCGTGATTGCCAATCCGGACGTCGATGTCTGGCTGCCGGGCGAAGGTACCGAGGTTATGCTGCCGACACGATTCGTGTTGCCGCCGGGGCCGCGTAATGGTGTTGTCCTCAATCTTGCCGAGTACCGCATGTACTATTTCCCGCCGGTGCAGGACGGCGAGACACCGGTGGTGATGACCTATCCCATGAGCATCGGCCGCATGGACTGGGAAACGCCGCTGGGCCGTACGCGAATTACGGCCATGGCCCGGAATCCGGCCTGGTACCCACCGGAGTCCATTCGAGCGGAGCACGAGGCGGACGGTAACCCGTTACCCCGCGTCGTACCCCCGGGCCCGGATAACCCGCTTGGTGCGCACGCGATGCGCCTCGACCTGCCGGGTTACCTGATTCACGGCACCAACCGCCCCGCGGGTGTTGGCATGCGGGTCACGCACGGGTGCATCCGGATGTTTCCGGAGGACATTGCCTATCTGTTCGAGCGAGTCGGCGTCAATACGCCGGTGTACCTGATCAATGAACCGGTCAAGATGGGCTGGGACGGCGATGAACTGGTTATCGAGGTACACCGCACGCTTGCGTCAGCGCCACCTCCGGACGCACTGATCGCTGAGGTCGCGGACGAAGTGCTGGCCGATGTGCTGGCGGACGCCGAGGCCGCGGCTGTCGACAGGATCGGAAATAGCGTCGAAGACAGCGCGGCAAGCGGCGGCGGTATCGACGATGCCATTCCGCCACCAAAACGAGGCGGACTGACGATCGTGACCGAGAAATTTGTCGCTATTACCGGGGAGCGGCCCGGGGAGCTGGATTGGGATTCCGCCGAAACTGAACTCGCCCGACACCGGGGCCTGCCGGTCGTGGTAGGGCGCGCCATAAAAAACGCCGCGACAAGCGCGGCGTTTGATTGATGCTAGCGTAGTCTGGCGCTACTTGGACCTCGATTTCTGGAACATGCGCTCCAGTCGATCGCGGTTCGCATCACAGCAGGACTGTGATTCGTTCGCCGCTGCAAGGGCACGGTCTGCGGTGCTCTGAGCGCTGGATGCTGCGCGGGCCGCGCTGTCTGCTGCCGCGCGCGCCGCCTCTGCAGCGGACTGTGCTGCTGCTGCGTCTCTTGCCGCTGCCTCTGCCGTCGCCCGTACCGCGTCGATGCCCTCGGTGCTGGCACAGCCGGAAGCCAGTCCGAGTACCAGCACGGCGGTGCCCACTTTGAGTGCGTTCTTAATCATCATCCAAATTTCCTCTGTTGGAATAAAATTGCCCGCGCATTATTTCCTAAAGCGCGGTTATCTTCAATAAAACTGGTGTTTTATTAGCGATTTGTCGGCCAGAGGCGACATTTTGCCGCCGTTTCTGACCGGTGAGCGGAGGATACTCTTATTAATGGGATTGCAACAGGGCGCTTTGTTACCGTTGCAAGTTAATGCCGGCCGGTTCGGGTGGCTGGCGATCCGGCCCGCTCTGGTTATTTTTCGATCAAGTGACCGCCGTCAGGTGGAATCGAGCGCAACGAGCGCGTCGATGGCCCGATACGCCGACAGGATGGCGCCCTCCTGCCAGCCCTGCAGAATACTCAGGTGCTCGCCGGCGAGAAACAGGCGGTCGTCGGGCGTCAGCAATACCCCCGGATCAGAGACGCCCCAGGCGCCTAGCTGGAACGGTACCTTGTTCCAGGCGACACTGACGCCACGGGCCGCTTCAGCTGCGAGTTGTGAGTGCACGGCGCTACCCTCTGCAATAGCGGCATCGATTCGCTGCTGCGGCGTACGGGCGGAATACGTGCTGCCGGCACCGCCGCCAAAAACGTAGGCGCCCAGCACGATGCCGCGTTCACTGCCCATGCCATGGCTCGGGTACCAGAGTTGCGTAATGTCCTGCGTCGTCCACGAAATGCCGCCGTAAATGTTCTGCTCCTGTTCCCAGAAACGCCGCGACTGGAACGCAAGCTTGAACGCGGGTGTGTACGCAAAGGCCGCGATGGCGGACTGGTGTGCTGCTGAAAAATCATTGTCGATTGAGCGCAACACGGATGCCGGTATCGTGCAGATACAGTGATCGGCATCGACGACCTGTTCGAGGCCGTTGCGGTCGGTATAGACGACCCGCGCACCATCGTCCAGCTTCCGGATTTGCGTGACCACCGCTTCAAGGCGTATTTGCTGCAACAGCTGCGACTCGAAAGCGCGGGCTATCCGGTCCATGCCACCAACCGGTTGCAGCATGGTTGCCTGTTGGTCGAGCTGTTCGGTGTAATCGAGCCGCTGCTGCCAGAAGGTTTCCTGCGCCAGCTCCTGCAGAGATCGTGGATCGAGCAACTGTCCGCGTTCCCGGCTGCCGGTGGTCTCCTGCCCGGGAAAGCCGGCACGCTCGCTGCCCTGGTAATCGCTCGCGCCGTCGAGATCCCCGAACTGTCGTAGCAGCGCCAACACATTGGCGCGATCATTTGCCGACAGTTCCTGGTCGAGAGCATTCTGATTTATGGCCGACGCGAGCAGGCGTGCAATGTTGCCGCGTGTGTCTGCCAGGATTCGCCGAGCGATTTGTGGTTCGCCGCCAAAGGCGCTGGTCGAGTGCAACAGGGCAGCCCGATTGTCATTGACGAACGGCTCCAGGGCCACACCGAATTCGCGACAATAGCCGAGCAGGAATTCATGATGGTGTGCAATGCGTGCCGGGCCGCAGTTGAAATACAGGTCATCATCCAGATCAAAATTGCACAACTGCGTTGAATCCGTTTCCTGTGCGATATCGCCGGCGCGGAGTGTACGCACGCGGCCGCCGGCCGCGGCCGTTGCTTCGAGCAGGGTGCACGTATAGCCGAGCCGGCCGAGTTCCAGTGCGGCCGTCATGCCGGCAACGCCCGCGCCGAGAATTACGACCGAACGGCCGGCACCGACATTGGCAGGCCAGTCGCCGGGACGGGGCGACGGCGATGCGGGCTGCGGCGGTGGAGGTGGTACACCGGGTGCGCCGGACGAGGCTGACGACGATCCACAGCCAGTCGCTGTCGCAATACCCATGGCGGTCATAACTCGCAACATGATACTGCCGCCAACCGCACGGCCTATGCCGCTCAGGAATTCACGGCGTCGAAGCGGGGTCTGTGATCTGGTCATGGGGCGGCACCGGTCATCGCGAGGAGCGCAGCGACGTGGCGATCTCGGCCAGTTGGCAGAGTCGTGGGCTGTGCGAGGTCGCCACGCCGCTGCGCGGCTCGCGATGATGTGGTATGACGTCACGCACTGCAAGCGTCACTTTCAATGTACTGCGCCAGCAGGGATACCGGTGTTTTCGCATTGCCGTGCGAGCCGATCACAATTGTTTCAGGGGGCAAGTGCCGGACGGCCCATGTGGCAAACCAGCATTCTGTTGCGGCGCGCTCCTCGCGCGGTTCGGGCTCGTCGTTCGCCGGTACGTGAAGGTCGGACTGGAAGAAGAGCCCCGCGCGGCTGACATAAACGCCGATAGAATCCGACGCATGCGGTCCCGCGCCGATGTTGATAAGTTCGACAGGATTGTCGACGTCCCCGAAGGTAGTGCGGTCCGACACCGGGCGCACCAGCAGCCGTCGTTTCGTTTTGGTCAGGCGGTCGGGCGGCATCGACTCCCGATTCAGCGCATTCGTCAGGAAGCCACTGACGGATGCCGGTGCGTAAACATCGGCACCCGCGGCGCTGAACGCGCGCGCGCCACCGGCATGATCGTCATGCGCATGGGTAAGTGCTACGGCGCGTATCGGCCTGCCGGGCAACGCTTTTCGAATGAAGTCAATGAATTGCTCCGACAGGCCGCTGATGCCAAGCCCCGGCACCAGGTCCGCGGTCGGGATCTGATGCAGTTCAACCCATCCGGCCGGTGCGTCAGCGACAACCAGACCCGCGGCAGTATCAACGACCAGGTGATGAAACCCGGTGCGCACTCCGCGCACCATATATACGTCGTCGGCCAACGTGTCGAGGCGCATCTCCGTACGTGCGGGCCACGCATCACCAGGCACGGATTGCGGCGGTACGTCGCCGCTCGCCTGCCAGATGGCTGTGGCGGCCGCGGCGTCAAGCTTCCGCCGCTCCGCGGTGCCGCGGAACAGGGTATCGCCATCGACACTCAGCGTCATGCCGGGCTCACCGCGTTCGGGCCAGTTCCAGCGCCAGACGACCGGCACCGAACCGCGCAGCGGCATGTCGGCGCGCGTGTGTAGCTCCATCAAGCGGCCGTCACGAATCTTCAGTTCGATATCGTGATCGGTGCCCGGGTACCGGATAACCTGGCGGCCATCCGACGCTACGGATGTTACCCACGCCGGGTGCGCATTGATCTCACGAACGAGTTCCACCGGGTCGATGCGTGCATGGCGCCGGGCTTCGGCAAGCGCGGCTGCCGGGTGAAATTCGAGATCCGGCGGAGCCTCGGGGTTGACGATTCTTACGGTGTCCGGTAGCAGGAACGAAACAGTAAAGTGACCGGCAAGATCCGGGTTTGCCCGGCCGGTCGCCCTGAACTGCACCCGGTCACCGCTATCCTCGGTGATGACACACCAGCGAGCGGGGGCAAACTCCCCGCGGGCCGGCGTCGTGCCTTGCAGGCGCGCACCGATGTCGAACTCGCCATCCAGGCAGAACTCCTGTGCGATTCCTTGTGCATGGGCTGGCGCAACGATACCCGACAAAACCGGCAGCAGCGCGATAAACAGCATTCGGGGGAGCATGATGCACGCTTGGACCGCAATTATGCGGGCCAGTTCATGTGCCGCGAGCTACACGTCCATCCGCCACCGATGCCCTGTTGCGAACAAGTATCTGCTCAATCATCGGGGCGATTCATGAATAGTCCGGGCCAGCAGCGCGGCATCGTCCGGACGCCAGGCCTCACCGGCGCGCAGGCGTAATGTCGCCATAATGTCGTGCGCGCGCTGCCGGTTTTATGTTTTTCCTCGGTAAGGGCATGCTGTGGCTGATCGCACTCTTTGTATTCCTGTGGTTTGCCTGAATCCGGCAAACGGGGGTATTACCCCTGCCGCGCGGCCAGCAGGCGGCGCATCCAGTCGAGCAGCACCGTGGGCAGCAACTCGGGCCTGGGGAGCATCGCGTACTGGTTGGCGCCAAAGATGCGCGGCAGGTAAGCGGCGGCCTGCCGGTCGATCGTCAGGCAGAACGGTGACAGGCCTTGCAGCCGGGCTTCATTGACCGCCTGCCGCATGTCCTCGGCGCCGTACCTGCCCTCGTATTCATCTATGTCATTGGGTTTGCCATCCGATAGCAGCAACAGCAGGCGATGGCTGGCATTCTGTTGCATCAGCATCGCCGTTGCATGGCGAATCGCCGCACCGGCACGGGTGTAGCGCTCCGGTTCAAGTGACGAAATGCGGATCGCAACATCATTGCTGTACGGCTGGTCGAAGTCCTTGATCGGCCTGACAGTGACTCCCTGCGGTCCCCGCCCGGAAAACGCCATTACCGCATAAGGCTCACCCATTTCCTTCAATGCGATGCAGACCAGCAGCAGTGCTTCGCGCTCCACATCGATAATGCGGCGAGTGGAGGAGACCCAGCCGTCGGTTGAGCCACTGGCATCGATCAATAACATGATGGCCAGATTGCGTTCGGCAGGGCGGCAGCGCTGGTACAGGCCTTCGGGCATGTGGGTACCGGCTTTCAGGTCAGCGAGGGCGTTGACGCAGGTGTCGAAATCTATTTCCTCGCCATCCATTTGCCTGCGAAGCACGACGCGTCGTGCGTGCAGCATTTCGAAGCGGCGACGGATAAGTTGCAGCATCGAGCGGTGTTCGTCGAGTGTGCGGTCGACCCAGGATTGCGAGCCGGGCTCCGGCGGCAGAGTCCGGACAGTGACCCCCGCTTCGCGATAACGTCCGGTCCGGTAGTTCCATTCCGGGTAGCGTACGGCATGTTCGTCATGCTCGCCCTCCGGTATATGGTGGTGCGTGCCGGTTTCAGGCGGGTCGTCTGACAGCAGTACCTCTTTCGGGCGGCCGGGTGATGTCACGAGGCGCGCTTCGTTCAGTTCGCTGAGCATCTCGCCCAGTTCGCTGGCATCCGACCCGTCGTCGCGATCCGTCGGTCTCTGCACGCCCATCGGGTCCTCAGCTTTCTGGTGCGGTTCGTCTGCCTGGACCATCCACGGACCGGGGTCCTTTTTATCGTCGTCTTCTTCATCATCAGCATCGCGGACATCGGGACGACGTTCGAGATAGACGCTGCGAGGCCGGTCACTGTCGGCGTCGTCTTCAAGGTCCGCCTCTGCTGTTCGGGCCACGGACGCCGGGGCAGGTTTGACAAAGTCGCCGGTCCACAGGTCTTTGTGAATGCGCAGGGCAGCACTGCGGCGCCGGCCGGTGGCGGGCGGCAACAGCCCTGCGGCGATCGACTCAGCGCGGAGCAGCGCATCGTCCGGCATTCCCGCAACGGGCGGGCTGATCCCGTCGTCCATCAGGTTCCGGACGAATCGTTCCAGTTCCCGTGTCGCCGCGGGAAATGCTGACAGCGGTGGGCGCGCCGCCAATGTGGCCGCACGCAGCTCGCGCACAGGTGCTGCCATGCCCGGCAGCATTCCGGCGAGCGCGACATCCGCGGCGTACGCTTCGAGCAGCAGGTAAATGTCACCGGTCAGCGTATCGGCAATGCCTGGCCATAAAGCAGTGCTTCCGCGATGCGCGCGCATGGCCTGTTGCAGTGCCATTGCGCGGTAGCGTTGGGTCGCAAGCTTCGGCTCGAGGGTACCGAGGCTTGCGGGCAGCCAGATTGTCCGTCCGTCCGTTGCGGGAATGGCGTGCCGTCGCGTTGGCCCATGCCGCTGGCCGAATACCCGCGTCAGGAGCGTAGGCGGAGCGGGTTGTTGTGCAACCCGGATCGTATGGACATGACCGAATACTGTCGTAACGAGCAAGTCCAGGCGCGCTGCCACGTCCGCAAGTACCGGTATTTCAGGCGTGCCGGCGCGCTCGCGATGCCGGTGCCACAGGTCACGGGCGTACGATGTTGCGTAACGGGCGACGTCACTGACAACTTCTTCGGCTTCAGCCATGAGACACCCGGCCGGACCGGCCGATCAAACAAAAGTTGCGTCGACCAGGTCGCGCATCGCATCAACCAGCGACTCGTCGTCGGATAGTGGTGAGACGACCGCCGCATAGCAGGCATCCCGTACCGGAATACCGTTTGCAACGAGTGCTGCAGCGGCGATCAGCAGGCGCGTGCTTGGTACTTCGGCAAGGCCGCGATCACGGAGTTCGCGAAGTCGCCGTCCGAGCGAAGCCAGGGCTTGGGCCGTCGCATGATCAGCGCCACTTTCACGTTCGATAATCAGGGCCTCACGGTCTTCCGGCGGAAACTCGAGATCCATCGCGACGAAACGCTGTCGCGTGCTGGGTTTCAAATCCTTGAGCATGCGCTGGTAACCGGGATTGTACGAAATCACTAGCAGGAACCCCGGCGCCGCCTCGACAATCTCCCCGGTTTTGTCAATCGGCAGCATGCGGCGGTAGTCACTCAGTGAATGCAGTACAACGACCGTATCCTGGCGCGCTTCGACAACTTCGTCGAGGTAACAGATGGCGCCTTCGCGCACGGCACGCGTTAGCGGGCCGTCCTGCCACACGGTGCCGTCATGACGAATCAGAAAGCGTCCAATCAGGTCGCTGGCTGTAAGGTCATCGTGGCAGGAAATCGTGACCAGCGGCCGGCCGAGCCGCCAGGCCATATGCTCGATAAAGCGGGTTTTGCCGCAGCCCGTTGGACCCTTGAGCATGACAGCAAGGCCCCTGGCATGACACTGCTCGAAAACAGACACCTCGTTGCCGTGCGGCAGATAAAAGGGTTCCGCATCGTCAGCCCCGGCCCGGGTACTGACCGGGTCTTGCATCACGATGGTCTTGTCTGGCCGGTTGCCATGCCGTCGGGCTCCGCTATGTCGGGTTCGAGCCGTGGCGGGTAACGGAAGAAGTCGTAAATAAACAATGCCACGCCAACCGCGAATACCGATGCTGTCAATATCAACATCAGGAAGTGAACCTGGATCTTGAGCTGCGTTTCAAGATAGCCAAGCCCCATGATGCGTTCGAGATAGACTTGCCCGATGCCGGCGGTAGCAAATGACAATGTCATGCCGAACATGCCGGCCAGTTGCAGCCAGAATGCCCAATAGCCCACTGCTGAACCCTGTTCGCTGCGATCCCGGTTAAGCGACGGCAGTGCGTAGGTAATCATCGCCAGTACAATCATCGCGTACGCGCCATAGAACGCCGAGTGACCGTGCATTGCCGTGATCAGCGTGCCGTGCGTCCACTTGTTAACGGCGGGCCAGGTATGTGCAAGGCCGAGCAAGCCGGCGCCGAACAGTGTAAAAACAGCGCTGCCAACGGCCCAATGCAGTGCCAGGGAATTCGGGTGCGATAGTCCCGAGCGACGGATCGCCGAGTATGCATAAACGGCCATGCCGACCAGGGCAACTGGCTCAAGCGCACTGAAGAAGCCGCCGATAGGAAGCCAGTAAGTCGGTACTCCGACCCAGTAGTAGTGGTGCGCCGTGCCGAGGATGCCGGCAATGAAAACCAGCCCGACAATGACATACAGCCATTTCTCCATGACCTCCCGGTCAGCGCCTGACAGGCGGATCAGCAGGTACGCAAGAAACGACCCCATGATCATCATCCACACGCCCTCGACCCACAGGTGGATTGTCCACCAGCGGTAGTAGATCGAAACCGTGTAATTCTCGTAATGCAGCAGCGCCGGGAGGTACAGCAATGCCGCGCTGCCAAGCCCGAGCAGCAGCACACCCTCTGTCGTCGTAAAACGGCCCGATTTGCGTATCGTCATTCCGATGTTGTAGAGGAAGATCAGCATGCAGATGACAATGACAATCTTGTGCGGCAGGGGCTGCTCCAGCAGTTTGTTGCCGGTGCCATAGCGGAACAGGTAGCCGATGACCGCGGACACCCCCATTAGTGTCCAAAGAACCAGTTGTATGACCGCAAGTTTGACGCTGTAGAGTTCACTGCGTGACTCCTCGGGCACCATCCAGTAAGTCGCGCCCATGAAGCCGGTCAGGACCCAGACGATAAGCAGGTTCGTATGGATGACCTTGGTCACGTCGAACGGAAGGATGTAGAGCAGTGGATCCGGGCCGAGGTATTTGGCGGCGGACAGCAAGCCGAATACAATCTGCAAACCGAACAGCAGCACGGATACCGCGAAATACCAGTAGGCAACGGACTGGGATCTATAACGCATGGGCGTCCTCGCTATGGATCATGTCACGTACTCCAATGTTTATGCATGCACCTGCCCGGTAATGCTTACCGGAATGTTTCGAGGTAGGCGGCCAGTTGATCAATCTGCTCCGGTGACAGGGAGTCTGTATACGTGTTCGGCATGAACGAAACACCGTTTGCCGAGTACATGGCACCGGGTACGAGATGTGCACCGGGGTCCGTGATCGACTCACGTATGTAGCCAAGCACATCGTCGGCGTCGCCGTTGTAGTCCGGCGACTCGATGATGCTTGCCGCCCGCGCGCCGAGACCGGCCAGTGTAGGTCCGGCCATGTCGGCACCCGGTCGTGTGGCGTGACAGGCATTGCAGGCCGGCGACACAGTGCTGAAAAGATTTTCGCCAATAGCGCGCGGATCATTGTCAGGCCTGACGGCCCGGACGGCGGCGCTGTCAGCAGGGTCGGCAGCCGGTGCGCCATCTCTCGTCAGCTGGCCGGTGACGTAGATCGGCCGCGGCGGCCATCCTTGGTTATCGACCTTGCTGACCCAGTCTAGGAAGGAAATCAGGTCACCAATATTTTCATCACTCAGGTCCTGCTGCGGCATCAGCCGGCGATGCTTTTGTTCATCGTAGAACTGGCTCGGGTCTTTCATATAGGCCCGCAGATAGGGCTCGCCGCGCAATTCAGTAATTTTGGTCAGGTCCGGCGCGTAGTAGGCACCTTCGCCGAACAACGTGTGGCAGTTGATGCAATTGTTGTCGTGCCAGACGTCCTTGCCCCGAGTCACAGCAGGCGTGATGTTTTCGGCGTTGGTCAGCTCGGGAAACTGGCGGTGACTGTCAACCGTCAGTGCGAGAAAGATGAATGCGGCGATTGCCGTGGACGCAATTGCGAAATGCCGTGCCTGTCGGTTAGTCACTGCAACGTTCCGGCGTTAAACGCCAATACCGGACCAGTGGATTATCGAAATTCCGAATGAATAGGCTGCTGCTGCGACCATCAGCAGCAGTACAACGTAGCTCACTACTTTAAGCGGCGTGTACATGCGATTGCTCTCCGGGCAGTCAGCGTGCTTGAACGATACCAATTTACGATGTGCTGCGCAATTTTCGGTGCACCGTATGAAAGGGCATGACCGGACACTCGTCGAACAAGTCCCTCGTTGGCCGGGTCGTGCTTGCCGTGAGGCACTGCGTGTCAGATATGGCCGACATTCAGAATGACAGGCGGGCTTGACAGTGGCCAGCCGGCGATCCGAAGCAAAATCGGCCTGAAGTCACTGTATAAAGGGGAATTCTGTTGACTAAAGGCGGTAGCAGCCTATAATTCAGCACAGCTTGAAAGTACGTCCCCTATTTATGTACTCCATTTCGAAGTCCCTTCCCAATACCTCGTCCTGTTTTCATAAGTAAGCGCAACCTTCCAGCGAACACGGCCGCCTGGCGCGGCCATCAAAACTTTTGAAAATTTAAGGATAGAAACATGTCAACAACAACCGGTACGGTGAAGTGGTTTAACGATGCCAAGGGCTTCGGCTTTATTGAGCAGGAATCAGGACCCGATGTATTTGCGCATTACAGCGCGATTTCCGACTCGGGCTTCAAGACGCTGGCCGAAGGCCAGAAAGTCCAGTTCACTGTGACGCAGGGCCAGAAAGGTCCGCAGGCAGAGAATATCGTCGCACTCTGAATGAAGGAATGCGAT
>CAZLNH010000019.1:0-2961 GCA_964560775.1 uncultured Woeseiaceae bacterium
TCCACTGTCCAAGGAGCGAGTAAAGCACGCCGCGCAGGTATAAAGGTTCCACGGCCTGTGGGTACAGTTCGTGCGCTTTCGTGAAATCGGCGAGCGCGCGCTCCGCATCGTTCAGGAAGGTGTAGGCGGCGCCGCGGTTGCGGTAGGCATCCGAGACTAACGGCTCGAGTTCGATCGCGCGCGTGTAGTCCGCTATAGCAGCTTGGTGTTGCCCCATCTCGGAATAGGTCGCGCCACGATTGTAGTAGCCTTCGGCAAACGCCGGGTCGAGTTCCACTACCCGATTGAAGACCTGGATCGTCTCGTCGAACCTGCCCTGCATGAGCAGCAGGGCTCCTTTTATGCTGTGGGCGCGCACGTAGTCTGGCGCGAGTCCCACGGCCGCGTCGGCATCGGCATCCGCCTCCGCCCAGCGGCCGGCATTCGCGTGCTGCATCGCGCGGAACATCCGCTGGACGACCTCTGCGGAGACCCGCCCCTCGTCGGCATCCCGCATCGCCGCCAGGGCCGCTGCCAGCGAGCCGTTCTGCGGATCGCGGCTCGCGGTCTCCCGGAAGACGGCCAGAGCTTCGTCAATCTTGCCGTCCGCCGCGAGGGCGGCGCCTTTCTCGTATGCGGCATCGGATCCCTCGGTTGGCAGCGCAGCTGACGTAGCCAGGAAGGTGACAATTGCGGCGAGAGCGACGGTGTATGACGAACTCGGCTTCTTCATGACTGAACTCCCCTAGGTACCGGGCGGCATTTCGTGCAGCGCTTGCTCGATGCCGGCGCGTCGTTCCGGTTAAATCCTGTTATCTTGGGTGCCCGCTGCTGTCGACGCGTTACAGAGCAGGGCCATGCTACGTTCGTGATCGCCGGCCCGCCGATGCGCTCAGACGATTGCAATGCAGACGCGCCTTGTTGCGAATTGCCGCAGGTGACACGCCGTCCGCTGCCGACAATGCAAATTATACACCGCCGATTGGATTTTAGGTCTACGCTGTCAATTGGCGGCGTGCTGATGCTCGCCGCCGCCAGTCCTTTTGGCGATTGGATTTCCTGCTTCGAACATTTGAGAGGTGGTAAACGATGAATACCAGTATGCGGTTCCTCGCTTGCGTTGTGTTGACGGCGGCGCTCGGCCAGGCGGAACGGGCAATCGCCCAGGAAACGGCTGCGCCGGCAACGGCGACAATCCCGGCGCAGCCCGCTGCGCTGGCCAGTACGGATGGCGAGTTGCCAGGCCTGCGCGCGGAGGTGACCGAGCTCAAGCGCACCGGCAGCGTCGTCACGCTCAAGTTCACGCTCATCAATGACTCGAGCGAGGCGTTCAGCTTCAGTTACAACATGGGCGACCCCGCGATGTCGACGATCGATTTCGGCGCCATTGGCGGCGTGCACCTGATCGACGGTGAGGGCAAGAAGAAATACCTGGTGATCCGCGATGCGAACAAGAAATGTGTCTGCAGCGGCGGTCTGAAAGACCTGCAGCCACAGTCGCGCATGACACTCTGGGCGAGGTTTCCGGCTCCGCCTGCCGATGTGGAATCGGTCAGTATCATGATCCCGCACTTCATCCCCATGGATGGCGTTCCTCTCAGCCAGTAACCGAACGGGAGAGCAATCATGCAACGCCGTAATTCGGGCCTCATGTGGTTCCTGGTGGCCGCTGTTTGTCCGGCATGGGGCCAGACCGGCAATGTTCTGGACTTGCAACACCAGGTCATCGATCTGAAACATACGACCGAGGACCTGGGCGGCGCCACCAGCGATCTGGAAGTGCAGGAGACCGAGACCGAGATCCGCATCGACCTGGCCGCGGACGTCCTGTTCGAGTTCGACAGCGCCGAGCTTCAGCCGCAGGCGAAAGACGCCCTCGGGCAAGCCGCGGCGGTGATTCGAGAACGGGCGACAGGCATCGTACGCATCGAAGGCCACACCGACTCAAAGGGCGACGATGCCTACAACCAAGGGTTGTCGCAGCGGCGCGCCCAGGCGGTGCGCGACTGGTTCGTCAACGAGGGAGGCCTGAGCGAAGTGAGCTTCGCCACTAAGGGCCTCGGCGAAGCCGCGCCGATCGCGACCAATACGAAACCGGACGGCTCCGACGATCCGGAAGGCCGGCAGAAGAACCGGCGCGTGGAGATTCGGGTGGAGAAATGAACGGCCTGTCGAGGATGCGCGCGTGATAGCCGGCCTGATCGACCCATATATGCCCAGCTATACGGCATCAATACACTCGCATCGGCTCGGGAAAGCGACCGGAGGGCCGCTGAAGCGTTTAGGAGTCTTCACGGGCGACGGCAGCAAACATCGCTCGTGCACGGCGTCAGTTTGCCACCGGAAACGCGATAGGCGCTCCTCGGGCATGCCAACGGCGATATCACGACGCACTACTCGGCGGCAGAACTCAATGAACTGAAAAAAGCTGTCGAGAAGTTCGTCGATCAGCGTGTTGCGCAAACGCCGACACTGACATTTGTTCGCAGGACGCGTGGCACTGTCGGAAAAGTGTCGGAAAGTGGAAAAGGGTCAGCACGTATCGTTAGCTAACCCTTTGTTTGATTGCGCGCCCGGAGAGATTGACTCGAATCGCCCTACGGCGATTCTCGGGTCTTCGACCCGCCTGCGGCGTCCAAAACGCTAACGCGTTTTGTCGAACTCCCGACCACCTGGTTCGAAGGCGCATACGTCACGAACCACTATCTTTTAAATCAGTAAGTTAGATGGTCCGCCCTCTTCCTCTCTGCCGCCAAACGCCGCCGAGAACCGTGAATTGCCGCCTCAACGCTACGTTTTCGCCGTAAATGTCTGAACACTGAGGCGTGGGACATGGATAGAAAGCTACTTCGTTTCAAGAATTCCTACAGCCACGAACGCCTCCTTCGGCGACTCCGCAGCGCTTTTCTTACTGCAATGGACCCCGTAACAACGCCCGTCTCGACGACCAGGGCTATCTGCTGGCGTGCTCACGAGCGATTA
>CAZLNH010000020.1:0-8006 GCA_964560775.1 uncultured Woeseiaceae bacterium
CAGTGACCAGTATTTCTTTCCTGAGATCGTTGCCGAGTGCGCACAGGAGGCACTGGTGCGTGCCGTCGTCGGCACGCCGGTCATAGAGTTTCCAACGCCATGGAGCGATAACGCGGCGCACTGCCTGAGCAAGGGCACCGAACTGGTGCACGACCGGTATGCCGACGACCCCCTCATCTCGAGCTGTTTTGCACCGCATTCGACGGCTACCGTCAGCGACAGTACGTTTGATGCATTGCGCATCCAGAGCGACCAGCTCGACAAGCGAGTGCAGATACACCTGCACGAATCGGCGCAGGAAGTTGCGGATGAAATCGAACGCAGCGGCAATCGGCCATTCGAGCGGTTGTGGCAGCTCGGGCTTGTTAATGCATCTCTGATGATTGTCCACGGCGTGCACCTGACGGACGACGAGATCGCACGCTGTGCGAGTCGCAACGTTGCCATTGCACACTGCCCGCGCTCGAACCTGAAGCTTGCCAGTGGCATCGCGCGCGTCGCCGACATGCTCGACGCTGGCATAACCGTGGCGCTCGGCACCGATGGCGCCGCGAGTAACAACGAACTCGACCTGCTCGGTGAACTGCGTACCGCCGCATTGCTGGCAAAGGCAGTGGCCAACGATGCAGCCGCCCTGCCCGCCAGCGCTGCGTTACGCATGGCGACGATCGACGGCGCCCGGGCACTCGGCCTGGCGGACACGGCCGGGTCGATTGAGACCGGCAAATGGGCAGACCTGGCGTGTATCGATCTGCGCCGGATCAACGGCCAGCCGGTTTACAACCCGGCATCGCAGGTCGTTTACACTGCGCAGGCGAGCCAGGTCAGCGATGTCTGGGTCGCCGGCCGGCACCTGGTCGACAGCGGCCAACTGACGCGCATTGATATCGATGAAATACTGGCGCGCAGCGCCGAGTGGCAACAGCGCATTACCGGCCAGACATCTCCAGGGAGTAGGGCACAGTCATGACGACGACCTCGCACAACGTGGACACGGGTGAAATTGCCAGGTTCGATGCGCTCGCCGCCAACTGGTGGGACCCGAACGGTGAATTCCGACCGTTGCACGATATCAATCCTTTGCGGCTCGATTATATTCGTCAACGAGCCAGTCTCGGCGGCGCACGGGTACTCGACGTCGGTTGTGGCGGCGGTATCCTTTCGGAATCCATGGACCAGGCCGGCGCACGTGTAACCGGTATCGATCTCGCCGAACGCGCGCTGGCGGTTGCGAGGCTGCACCAGGTCGAGTCCGGCTCGAGCGTTGAGTATGTGCAGGCGGACGCCGAGTCATTTGCCGACGGTCATGCCGGTGAATTCGATGTAGTAACCTGCCTCGAAATGCTCGAACATGTCCCGTCACCTGGGGACGTCGTGCACGCCTGCACTCGCCTCGTCAAGCCGGGCGGGCACCTGTTTTTCTCAACGATCAACCGCAACCCCAAGGCTTTCCTGTTTGCCATTGTCGGCGCGGAGTATCTGCTGCGGCTGCTGCCCGCCGGAACGCACGAGTATGAAAAATTTATCCGGCCATCCGAACTCGAGGAATGGGCGCGCCACGCCGGCCTGGACCTGCAGGGAATGATCGGTTTGCACTACAACCCGCTGACCCGCGAGTATTCACTGGGTCCGAACGTCGACGTCAATTACATGATGCATTTCCGGCGACCCGCTCTGTAATGGCAAGCGATCCTGTCGCGATCGGCGATCACCATCTGGCAGTGCTGTTTGACCTGGACGGTACCCTGGTGGATACCGCCCCCGATATGGTGGCGGTGCTGACACACATGCAGATGAGCCGCGGTGATGTGGCCGTTGCCTATGACCTGGCTCGTTCGAACGTGTCGAACGGCGCTGCCGGTCTCGTCCGGCTGGCGTTTCCGAATGTCGATGACGATATGCACCAGTCATTGTATGACGACTACCTGACGCTCTACGCCGAGTCCGTCTGCGAGCAGTCCTGCCTTTTTCCAGACCTGGCATTGCTGCTGGATGACCTGGACCGCGCAAAACGTCCGTGGGGCGTCGTGACGAACAAACCCCGGCGATTGACCGAACCACTGCTGACAAAGCTCAATCTGCTTGAGCGCGCGGCCTGCGCCATAAGCGGCGACACGCTGCCGCAGCGCAAACCGGATCCGGCGCCGATGCTGTTGGCCAGCCGCATGCTCGGCGTCGAACCGCAGCGGGTAATATACGTCGGCGATGCCGCTCGTGACATTGAAGCAGGACGCGCTGCCGGCATGACGACGGTGGCGGCATCCTACGGCTACGTCACTGCGGATGACGACCCGACGCGCTGGAATGCCGATGCGATTGTTGGCAATACCGTTGAACTGACGCGACTGTTGCGTACTGCCCTCAACCTGGAGGCCTGATGGCGCTGCTCACGATCGACCCGATCCTGATCAGCATCGGCCTGCCGGCGCTCGTGACCGGCGCCCTGCTGGGTGCGTTGATCGCGTGGCTTATTGGCCGCTATCGGCGACAGCAGCTGTACCGGGCAATTGAGGATCTGCAACGACAGCTCAGGGATCAGGAGGATTTGCGGCACGAGCGCGACATTGCCTTTGAGGCGGCGACAAGCCGTCTCAACCAGTCATTCGCCGATCTCGCCAACCGGTCGCTTAGAGCGAACAGCGAAACATTCCTGCGCCTTGCCGAACAGAATCTCAGTGCACACCAGGCACGCGCACAACAGGAGCTTGGTGCGCGGGAAAAGGCAGTCGAGAACCTCGTCAAGCCGATACGTGACGCGCTCAAGGAAACCGGACGTCAAATCGGTGAGCTGGAAAAGGCGCGCAGTGAAGCCTACGGCAGCATACGCTCACAGATCGAAGCCATGCAGATCAGCCAGAAATCTCTGGCCGAGGAAACACAGAATCTCGTCAAGGCACTGCGCCGACCTGAAGTTCGCGGCCGCTGGGGCGAAATTACGCTGCGCCGGCTGGTCGAGCTGGCAGGGATGGTCGAGCATTGTGACTTTCAGGAGCAAGTACACAACGCCGCGGACGACAAGGTCATACGGCCCGACATGGTCGTGCGCATGCCTGACCGGCGCGAGCTGATTGTCGATGTAAAGACACCGCTCGATGCGTACCTGGAAGCCGTCGAAGCCAGGACCGATGCCCAGCGAAAACTCGGACTCGAGCGTCATGCGCGCAACTTGCGTGAGCACATACGCAAACTGGCAAGCAAGGCCTATTGGGACCAGTTCACGCACAGCCCCGAATTTGTCATTTTGTTTATTCCCGGCGACCAGTTCCTGAGTGCCGCGCTGAACGAGGACCCGGAGCTGATTGAATTCGCCCTGTCGCAACAGATCATTCTGGCAACACCGACGAGTTTCGTCGCATTGCTGAAAGCCGTGGCCTATGGCTGGCGCCAACTGGCGCTGGCGGAGAATGCCGAGGAAATCCGTCACCTCGCCGAAGACCTGCACGGCCGCCTCAGCACCTTTGTTGGCCACATGAACAGGATGGGCAAGCAGCTGGCAGGCAGTGTCGACAACTACAATCGGGCAGTAGGTTCGCTGGAACGCAGTGTCCTGCCGGGTGCCCGAAAATTTGTCGAACTCGGTATCCGACCAAAGCGGGAGCTGGAATCGCTGGAACCACTGGAATCCATGCCCCGCGGCATAATCAGCAGCAGCGCTGATGACCCGGACCCGAACCTGGATGACGAAGCTGGCGAACAGCGGGACGCCGGGCAGCGTGACTGACTTTTCACAGGACAGGCCAATGAGTTTCGATGCAAAAAATTATCAGTACCCGAATGACTTGCTGAAGGATCGCATTATCCTGGTTACCGGTGCGTCCGACGGGATCGGCCGCGCACTCGCAGTAACGGCCGCACGACTCGGTGCTCGCGTAATACTGCACGGGCGCAACAGCAACAAACTTGAAAAAGTCTACGACGAGATTGACACGATCGACGGCGCGCTACGTCCGTCGATTGCTGTTATGGATCTGGCCACCGCGGACAGCGGTGCGTACACGTCGCTTGCCGAAAGCCTGGACGCGGAATTCGGCCGCCTCGACGGTCTCGTTCATAATGCCGGCATACTCGGCCAGCGGCACGCGATCGCGCAATACGATGCAGCCGAGTGGCAGCGCGTTTTGCACATCAATTTGACAGCGCCGTTCGCCCTCACTCAAGTGTGTCTGCCGCTGCTTAACAAAGCGCCGGATCCGTCACTGGTCTTTATCAGCAGCGGCGTCGGGCGCAAGGGCCGGGCGTTCTGGGGCGCCTATGCCGTCTCCAAGTTCGGCATCGAGGGTCTTTCGCAGACGCTGGCTGATGAACACAAGCACACGAGCCTGCGCGTCAACTGCATCAATCCAGGCCCCGTGCGCACGGGCATGCGCCTTGCCGCCTACCCGGCCGAGGATCGCGACGCGCTTAAGACGCCCGATGACGTACTGCCTGTTTACCTGTACCTGCTTGGCCCTGACAGCCGCGGTGTTACCGGGCAGAGTCTCGATGCACAGTAATATCTAACTTTAAATTAACGCTTTATCCGTTTATTTTTTAACGGTTTTCTAGATTTTCTTCGCGCCGGTGACGGCCGCGCCGGCGACGAGTGCTCCGGCGCGGGAAGACCCGCGGCGCGGTACAGCGCCTGCACCTCGCCGGCCGTCAGCGGCTGATGCTTGCCGCGTCGCAGCTTGCGAGGCAGGTCAATCGGGCCGTAGCCAACGCGGATCAGGCGGCTGACCTCGAGCCCTTGTGATTCCCACAAGCGGCGCACCTCGCGGTTGCGGCCTTCGCGCAGCGTGACGGTATACCAGCGATTGGCGCCGTCGCCGCCGGTTTCCGACAAAGATTCGAAGTGTGCCAGGCCATCATCCAGGGTCACGCCCTGGCGCAACCGGGACAGGGTCTCGTCATCCGGTTGCCCGTGGATACGGACCGCGTAGCGGCGCAGTATCTCGGCCGAGGGATGCATTAATCGGTGTGCCAGTGCACCGTCTGTCGTAAACAACATCAGACCCGTGGTCGTCATATCGAGCCGCCCGACCGCCACCCAGCGCGAACCTTTCAGTTTGGGCAGCGAAGCAAACACGGTTCGCCGGCCTTCCGGGTCCGCGCGACTGCTCACCTCGTCCGAGGGTTTGTGATACATGATGTGCTGGTCGGCTGCAGCGCGCCGCGGCTGCGCCAATCGGCGGCCATCCAGTGCGATCTGTTCCTGCCCCTCGACGGTATCGCCGAGTGCGGCCACGCGGCCATCGATCGTCAGCCGCCCTTCCCGGATCCAGCCCTCGATTTCACGGCGCGAGCCATGCCCGGCCGCAGCAAGTACCTTCTGGACACGATCGGCCATGCCGCCGTTCAGGCGTTACTGGCAGAGGATTCGTTGCCGTCCCGTTCGACGGTATCGGCGTCGCCTTCCGTTTCACTCTCGGCCTGTGGCTCTACAGCGTCGGCTGACTGCTCCGGCCAACGCGTCGAAGAGATCTCCTCGAAGGTATCCTCGTCGTCATCATCGTCGGCGTCGTCGCCCTCATCAGGGTCCGGCTGCAGCAGCGTATGAATCTCGGCGGACTCGCCGCGCACCTCTTCCTCATTGACCGCCGGGAGGTTGAGTTGCACCCGCAGTGTCTCCCAGTCAGACAGGTCAGCCAGCGGCGGCAGGTCCTCAAGCTTTTTCAAGCCAAAGTAATCCAGGAATAGCCGCGTGGTTCCGAACATTGCCGGTCGTCCGGGCACATCGCGGTGGCCGACTACGCGTATCCATTCCCGCTCCAGCAGAGAGCGGATAATATTGCTGCTGACAGATACGCCGCGAATCTCCTCGATTTCGCCGCGCGTCATAGGCTGGCGATAGGCGATGAGTGCGAGCGTCTCAAACAATGCGCGCGAATAGCGCGGCGGCCGCTCTTCCCACAACCTCCCAAGACGCTCGGCCATTGATGTCTTTATCTGGATGCGAAAGCCGGAGGCAACCTCGCCGATCGTCAGGCCACGCGGCGCGTACTCCTCGTCCAGGTCGCTCAACGCCTGGCGTATTTCCGCCTTTTCCGGCGCCGCATCGTCGTCGAACAATGCCTTGAGCTGGTCCACGCTCAGTGGCCGGCCGGCCGCCAACAGCGCAGCTTCTACAAAATACCTGATTTCCGTGTCGTCCATAGAGGCTCGGTTCGCTTGGTGGTGAATGTCAGGCCGTGTGGCCTCAGGATTCGGCGTCGTCAGACACCAGGCGCACGGACGATGCCGCACGCACATGCAGCGGTGCGTAGGCCTCGGCCTGCACGACTTCTATCGTTGACGAGCGCAACAATTCCAGTATCGCAATAAACGTAACCGCGACGCCCATGCGCCCTTCTTCCGGATCAAAGAGATCCGCGAAACTTGAAAATGCATTGGCCTTGATGCGCGACAAAATTTCAGACATGCGTTGGCGTACCGACAGCGGCTCGCGCTGAAGGTGGAGGTTCGAAAACATTTCCGCGCGTTTCAATACATCGTGAAACGCCAGCAATAGCTCTTTGAGTGTCACGTCCGGGAGTTGCGTGGTGACCTTGCGCTCCGGCGCATCCGCGCTGACTGGAAATACATCGCGCTCGAGTCGCGGCAACGCATCGATATCTTCGGCTGCTTTCTTGAAGCGCTCATACTCTTGCAACCTGCGCACGAGTTCAGCGCGCGGGTCTTCTTCCTCTTCCTCGATGGCCTCGGCACGCGGCAGCAGCATCCTCGACTTGATCTCCGCCAGCATGGCGGCCATCAACAGGTACTCGCCAGCGAGTTCCAACTGCATTTCCTTCATCAGTTCGATGTACTGGACGTACTGGCGCGTGATCTCCGCGATCGGAATGTCCAGGATGTCGATATTCTGGCGCCGGATCAGGTACAACAGCAGGTCAAGCGGCCCCTCGAAGGCCTCCAGGAATACCTGCAGCGCATACGGCGGGATGTAGAGATCCTGCGGCAGCTGGGTGACCGGCTCACCATCGACGACGGCAAACGGCATTTCGCCCTGCTCGGGCCGCAGGACGCCATCGTGGACGTGTCTGGGCGCGTCCTTGCTGGAAACAATTGTCAATTCAGGCTTCATGGGAGATCCGGGCGATGACGGCGCATTTTAACGTAAATTGCGCGGCCTGCGGCAAACGCTTTCGACAACGCAGTCAGTCTATGAAATCCAGTTTGCCACACCCCTTGCGTAGTACCTCGATCGAGCCTTTCGACAGGTCTACAACGCTGGTCGGCTCGATGCCGGTAGGGCCGGATGACACGATGATCTCGATTTCGTGCCCAATCCTGCGCTCGATCTCGTCGACATCCGTCAACGGAAGATCGTCGCCGGGCAGCGACAACGTCGAACTCATGATTGGCTCGCCGAGCGCGCCAAGCAGCGCATGCACGACAGGATGATCGGGAATGCGCAGCCCAATGGTGCGGCGGCGCGGATTCTGCAGGCGCTTCGGCACCTCGCGTGTCGCCTGGAGGATAAACGTGTAGGGCCCCGGCGTATGGGCTTTGAGAAGCCGGTAAGCCCAGTTGTCAACACGCGCGTACAGGCTGATCTCCGACAAATCAGTGCAAACAAGGGTGAAATTATGGTGCTTATCAGTTTGGCGAATCCGCCGGATGCGGTCCATCGCGCGCTTGTCGCCGATATGGCAGCCCAATGCATAGCTGGAATCGGTCGGATAGGCAATCAGGGCACCGCCACGGATCGCCGCCACCACTTCGGCCACGTGCCTCGGCTGCGGATTGACGGGATGGATTTCGACGATTTTGGCCATTTGGACATTGTATAGACAGCGCAACCGGGCCGTCGACACGGCAATCTACATTTCAGGGCGCCCTGCATTTACGCTATCATGCCGGCCTTTCCAATTACTCCGGAAGCGGATAATCAATGCAACTGCTCTTTGACTATGTCCCCATAGTCATCTTTATTGCCGCCTATTTTTTCAAGGACATATTCTTCGCCACCGCCGTGTTGATGGTTGCGATGCCGACACTTATGCTCTTGCAATGGTTGATGACCCGCA
>CAZLNH010000021.1:0-5852 GCA_964560775.1 uncultured Woeseiaceae bacterium
TGCCGCCGTGTATGACGGTCAGCAATACGACCAGGCCACAGGCCAGGGCCTTGCGCAGCCAGGCATCGGGCTCGTCCTGTAGCGCTGAGGTTGCATAGGCGGCAAACGTGATTGCTGCCAGCGCCGTCGGCGCCGCAAATCCAATCGTCGCTGAGACCCAACCGGACACAAAGCCGACGGCAGGATGGTAGATACGCGCCAGGAAATTGTATTCACCGCCGGAACGCGGCATGGCCGCCCCAAGCTCCGCATACGTCATTGCACCGCAAACGGCTGCCACCCCGCCAACCGCCCACAACATCAGCAAGACAAACCCGGACTTGAGGTCCAGCAACTGAAAACCGAGGCTGGTAAACACCCCGGTCCCCACCATGTTCGCTATGACTACTGCCGTCACCACCGGGTACCGGAACTTGCTACTCATCGCTCAGCAACATCCGCATCTTTTTAATATGGACACCCACAATAAAACGTTTCCTGATATTTCGCACGGATTCGCGAGGTCCGGCCGGGCCCAGGAAGATTCGGAGATCAAATAGGACACTCACAATCTAATAGGACACTCACCGGCAACGAATCCAAAAGCGAATCGAAAAGGACATCCACGACTAGTCGTTTCTGCATGTTTTATGCAAAAACCTGTTATGCGTCGGGAATGGCTCCAGGTGTACGACCTGGCATCAACAGCGGCGGGTGTTGCTACTGGATGTCGTCCGGCCAGACGGTCACGCCATTGCGGCCATTGCGCTTGGTGTGAAAGAGCGCCTGGTCGGCCCGCTCGATGATGGTTTTGGGGGTCGCGGTTTCAGCCGGGTTATTTATTGCAATGCCGATGCTGAGCGAGATATTGACGTCGCCCTCACGTACCGGCAACGGCAAGCTCGACAGATTGTCGCGAATCCGCTCGGCAACGCCACGCGCAACATCCGGACTGGCATCACGAAGGATCAGCAGGAACTCGTCGCCACCGTAACGTGACACGATGTCGTTCGGTCGTACCGAACTGACGATACTTGCAGCAGCCTTGCGGAGTATCTGGTCGCCAACCGGATGACCGTTGGCGTCATTGACGGCCTTGAAATTGTCGAGATCGACCATGCATACAGCAAACTGCTCGTAATTGCTGGCTGCCCGCTTCAGCATCATCTCGAGCAGTTCCAGTCCGCCGCGCCGGTTCCAGACGCGGGTCAGCGAGTCGAGCAATGCCTGACGTCGCGCCTCCCCGAGCTTGGCGACGAGCTGACCCTGCGCGTCCCACAGGTCGGCCGTGACAAGTTCGCGCTCCGCTAATTGGCCGAGGTCGACCAGCGTGTCCATCAGGCCGGAGTCCGGCACTTTCGGCTTGACGTCGAAAACACAATAGGTGCCGATAATATCGCCTTCGGAATCCCTGATCGGGTAGCCGGCATAGAAGCGGAACTTCGGCCCTGCCGTAACATACCTGGAGGCGCCGAATCGCGGGTCCTTCAATGTGTCGAAGACGACCAACGGCTCACCGCCCTCGATGACGGGCAGGCACAGGCTGTCCATAATTGGTAGCTCGCAGACGCGCCAACCGATCACGGACTTGAACCATTGTTTTTCAGCGGTCACGAGCGATACGGCGGCGACCCGCGCACCCATCGCCCGCTTGCCCAGGCGGCTTAGACGCTCGAATCGCTCCTCGAGCGGCGTGTAGAAAATTGCCATTTTATGCAGGCCGGCCAGGCGCACGGTCGCCGTACTCCCAAGGGAGTGCGTCAACGTCGTGATCGTGCCTTCCGAATTCATCGGGGTCCTCTCCGGGGTCTGCGCCCTGCACAAGACCGATATTATGTGCGGTGACGCGCGCGGTAACCCTGAACGAGCGCACAGTTTTCGGGAATTCTCAGCCGGAAACTCCTGTAATTTACGGCTTTTCCACCAGATCAGAGCAGACTTGGCGCGGGTCCCAATTGTGACTGTCCTTATTGAGGGGCGGTGCGGGTCCCAATTGTGAGTGTCCTTATTGAGGGGCGCGGAAGACTAGGCCGCGGGCGATTACGGTGTCGACCGATTCCAGCAGGCTGATGTCGTCCAGAGGGTTGCCCTTGACGGCGATGATGTCGGCGGAGTGGCCCGGGAGGACCGCGCCGAGCTTTTGGTTGCCGCCGAGATAGCGGGCGGCGACCGATGTTGCGGCCTGGATGGCCTCCATCGGGCTCATGCCCCATTCGACCATATAGCTGAATTGCCTGGCGTTCATGCCGTGCGGATAGACGCCGGCGTCCGAGCCGAACACGATCGTGACACCCGCTTCATGCGCTTTCCGGAAGTTCTGACGCTGTATCAGCGCGGTCTCTTCATTCTTGCGCAGGAATTCTTCCGGCCAGTTCATCCGGCGCCCTTCGGTTTCGATCCAGTCGCCATTGAATACGTCCATCGACAACGCAACGTCGTGCTCCTTCGCGAGCCGTATGCCCTCGTCATCGATCAGCGATGCATGCTCGATCGTGTCGACGCCGGCCAGTATTGCATCCTTGATTGACTGGGCGCCGTGCGCGTGCGCTGTCACCGGTACGCCGGCCGCTTTGGCGACTTCGACGACCGCGCGAATCTCCTCCGGCGTCATTTCCGGCGAGCCCGGAACGCCGCCGTAAGCCAGTACAGCGCCGGACGCGATGACCTTCAGGACGTCGGCTCCGCCATCGACGGCTGCCTGGGCATTGCGCCGGAACTCTTCCGCATTGGCCGACACGCCCAGGCGCAGGTGGGCCGGTATGTCCGCCTCGTTAATGTCCGGCAACATCAGGTCGCCGCCGCCGCCCGGCACGGTCAGGTAAAAACCCGCGACATGCATGCGCGGCCCGATCGTTTCACCGCGCGCGATTTCGTCACGCATCGTGCGGCTGGTCCAGCCGTAATAAACCCCGACGTTACGCACCGTTGTAAATCCTGCCAGCAGGGTCTTTTTTGCCAGCGGCCTTCCGTATTCCAGGGTTTCAGCTTCGTCGCGGACGAAATAAATGGACAGATCGTGGGTGTCCTGTTGCTGCTCGACAACATGTGTGTGCATGTCGATGAATCCGGGCAGGCATGTGTGGCCCGACAGGTCCAGTGCCGCGACGCCAGATGGTGCGCCAAGATCCTGCCCCACTGCCTCAATTGCGCCGTTTCGAATCAGAATGTCACTGGCTGGCAGCAGCTCATCGCTGACTCCGTCGATGAGTGCACCGCAGCGCAACAGCAGGTAACCGTCATGGGCATTGAACGGTGCCTCGGTTATGACGTCGGGTTCAGTATTGACCGACTGACTGCAGCCGGCGATCACTGCCGAAATTGCGAGCAGCCAGGTGACGAGGAAGCGAAGTTTCATGAACAGTTTCTCCCGGTTTCGGAACAGCTGATTTGATATGGCTTGCCGTCAGGACAATTCCTTCTCAAAAGCTTCGAGGCTGTCGACCAGCATGTCCATGATCTCGTCCACCTGCGTGGCCGTAGTGATCATCGGCGGGCACACCATGAAATGATCGCCTTCCAGGCCGCCTCGAGTACGCCGGGCATAGATGATCAGCCCGCGGTCATAGGCCAATTCGACCAGCCGCAGGTAGGCGTTGGTATTCTTCGGCAGCGGCGCCATGGTTTTGCGGTCGCGAACCAGCTCAAAGGCCAGTAGCAGGCCCTTGCCTCGCACGTCGCCGATGAACTCGAACCGGTCCATCAGTGCCGTGAGCCGTGCCTTCAGCAAGGTGCCGATAGCCGTTGTATTCTGCTGCAGATCCAGGTTGCTGATTTCGGTCAGCACCGCGAGCCCCGCCGCACACGCAATCGGATTCCCGGCATAGGTGTAGCCGTGCTGGAATCCGCCGTCATCGAGCACGGCTTCGACGATGTTCGAGGCTGTCACCATCGCACCGAGCGGGACGTAACCCGCGCCGAAGCCCTTGGCCATCGCCACGATGTCGGGCTTTACGCCCCAGTGTTCGGCGGCAAGAAACGGTCCGGTGCGTCCTACCCCTGTCATCACTTCATCGAGTATCAAAAGAATGCCGTACTCGTCGCAGATTTCGCGGATGCGCGGGAAATAGCTGTCGGGCGGTACGAGTGCACCGGTAGACGCACCGCCGATTGGTTCGGCAATGAACGCGAGAACCGACGATGGCCCGAGTTCCTCGATCTTGTCGCGCAGCATGTTGGCGTAGCGCAGCCCACGCGCGTCATCGGTCAGGTCATCGTTGTCGAGGTAACAGGTTGGTGCCGGAATCTTCGGCATCGTACGGACCATCGGTTCGAACGGCTCATTGAGCGGCGCATAGCCGGTCACCGCAAGTGCACCGAGTGTCGAGCCGTGGTACGACGGCTGCCTTGAGATGACCTGCCAGCGTTCGTGTTCGCCTTTGGCGATCGCATACTGCCGCGCCATCTTGAGGCAGCTTTCGACAGCCTCTGAACCACCCGAAACAAAGAACACGCGATCGAGGCCCGGCGGACAGGCGCGCGCGACCTCGCGCGCGAGCTCCTCCGCAGCCTCATTCTCGAAGTGCAGTCGATAGCCAAACGTAGAGCGGTCCATCTGCGCGCGCATGGCGGCCAGGACACGCGGGTTGCTGTGGCCGATGTTCGACACCATCGCGCCGCTCGAGCCGTCGAGGTAACGCTTTCCGGTTTCATCCCAGAGGTATATGCCTTCGGCGCGGTCGAGGCGCGGCCGGCGCAGCCGCGATTGATAAAAGAGATGTGACGGCGGCGGTGCCGCTGCCTTTTTGGATGCGACCATCGGTTACTCCAACCCGTAAGTCCGCTCGGCGAGCGGCGTGTCGTCGATGCGCTGCAGCAGGCGCTGACTGAACTCTGCTTCGGCGCGGTTAAGGCGTGCCTTCGGATTCTGCACGACAAAGATATCGACGACCGGAGGATCGTCGAAAGGCGGCAGCCGCCACAGCAGCCCATCACGCACATCCCGTTCGACGACGTGGATTGGCAGCGGCCCGATACCCAGATTGGCAATGATCATACGGCGCACTTCTTCCAGGTTGCTGCTGACGCCGGTGATTTCGGTATCCAGTTCCGCCTGCGCACGAAGCAGAGCGATAGGCCTCAGCACATCGGTCAGCTGGTCAGTGTGAAACGACACACTGCGTTCGCCGCGCAGGTCCGAGAGGGCCAGGTCATCTCGCCCGAACAGGCGGTGCCGGGGTCCGCAGTAAAAGCCAAAATGTTCGCGATAAAGCCGCGTGTACTCGAGTTCCGGCAACTGTTCGCTGACCAGGCAGATAGCGAGCGCACCGCGTTTCTCGAGCACGGCCTCGATGGAGCTCCTGCTGCTGCCGATCGTGATCGACAGAGTTGCTTTCGGGTGGTCCTGGTGAAACCGGTCGAGCGTCTCATCGAGCATCGGACAGATCACGTGGCTCGCCATGTTGATCTTTACCATGCCCTGAACGTCGTCCGTAATATCGCGCAACGAGATCGACAGCCGGTTGACGGAGCCGAAGATGTCCACGGCTTCGTGGTACAGCGCCTCACCCTGGCGCGTGACCCGAAATGCACGCGGGCCGCGGTCGACCAGCCGTTCACCAAGGCTCGACTCCAGCCGGCGCAGTGCGTTGCTGACCGTCGGCTGCTTGAGCTTCAGCTTGTTGGCGGCGGCGGTGATGCCTCCTTCCTGTACGATGACCATGAAAGTGCGCAGCAGATTCCAGTCGAGCCGCCAGACGACGTCGTCGGCGCTGTCCGGGCTGTTTGCGGGGGGGACGCGGGGTGCCATTTTTACATTCCTGTTTTCTATGAAAGTATTCCGGAATATGAGCTTGCAGAATGGTACAACACGAAGGATCATGCTGGCTACGGCAGTCCTGCCGGGGGTCGGGGGGAGCGGGCGACGGTCGTGCCGG
>CAZLNH010000022.1:0-10679 GCA_964560775.1 uncultured Woeseiaceae bacterium
GACCGCATCGTCGAGCCGCGTGCAGACGTCCATGATGCGCGCTTCGAGCGTCGGGAAACGGCCGCTCGGGCGCAGGTCCCACCAGATTTTCGTGGAGTCCTGGATCATGCCGGCATGTATCAGTATGTCGATGTGCCGCTGGTACTCGGCAAAACTCTGGAAGCGCTCCGGTATGCCGGTGCGCGGCAGTGCATCGAATACGGTCAGCCGGTAGCTCTTGAGCCCGGTGTCGCGGCCCTCCCAGAACGGCGACGAGCAGGACAGTGCCAGCAGGTGCGGCAGGAAGTAGCTCACCTGGTTCATCAGGTCGATACGCAGGTCGTTGTCGCCGATCCCGACGTGCACATGCATGCCGCAAATGACGAGACGCCGCGCTGCGCCGGCCATTTCGGCCGTCAGCGCCTGGTAGCGCTCCTTTTCGGTGTGCTTCTGGTCGGCCCAGCGGCTGAACGGGTGCGTTGACGCGGCGATGGGTGCCAGGCCGTGCCGGTCCGCGACTTCGATAATGATCTTGCGGAGCCGTGTCAGGTCTTCACGGACTTCGGCGATATCGTTGCAGACCCTGGTGCCGATTTCGATCTGCGAGCGCAGCAATTCGGTTGTAACCTGGCTGCCGCAGAGCTCTTCGCATTCCCCGAGCAGCGATTCGGGCGGGTCGATGACGAGGCCGCGCGTTTGCTTGTCGACCAGCAGGTATTCCTCTTCCACGCCGATCGTGAAGTCCGGTGCGCTGCGTAGCATTTCCCTCTCCCTCTATGTCATTGCGAGCCCGGAGGGCGTGGCGATCCGTCGTCGCGAGTCCGGAGGGCGTGGCGATCCGTCGTCGCGAGCCCGGAGGGCGTGGCGATCCGTCGTCGCGAGCCCGGAGGGCGTGGCTATCCGTCGTCGCGAGCCCGGAGGGCGTGGCGATCTCGTTCCGATTGGCAGAGTCATTATCCGTACGAGGTCGCCACGTCGCTGCGCTCCTCGCGATGACGGGTGCCATTACGAGTTCGCCACGTCGCTGCGCTCCTTGCGATGACGGGTGCCATTACGAGTTCGCCACGTCGCTGCGCTCCTCGCGATGACGGGGGGAACTGCGTTCCTCGCGACGACGCAGGTGCTCGGGCAAGCCTTCGAACAACGGCTGCAACCGGGTGGCAACGGCGTCAACACCATCCGGATCCGCGATAAGATCCTGCCGCACTTCGATGCCTGCATGCGGCAACCCGGCCGTCTCCGCGTGGTAATCAATCGTGTAGTCCTGCGGCGCGCGGCCCGAATACGGTTCGTTGTCGCCGACGTGGTAACCGGCGGCGCGCAATCCGCGAATCAGCACGTCGGCCACGCGCGGGTCCTTGTCCCACAGGATGCCGATCTGCCATGGCCGCGATACGCCGTTCAGCACCGGCGTGAAACTGTGGATGGCGAGCACGGCCGGTTCGGCGCCGGCCGCCTGCAGGCGCTCGATCTGCTCCGTGATCGCCCGGTGGTACGGCCAGAAGAACGTGTCGGCACGGGCGTCACGCTCGGCAGGCTTGAGCCCGCGGTTGCCGGGAATGACCAGTCCGTCGCCGTATTCGAGAAAGGCCTGCGGATCGAGCAATTGACGGTTGCAGTCGACGACCAGCCGCGAGTACCCGGCCAGTACGGCAGTCACACCAAGCGCCCCGGCGAGCTGTTCCGTCAGCGCCGCGGCCCCGATGTCCCAGGCGAGGTGGCAGGCCAGCGCAACCGGGTCCAGGCCGAAGTCCCCGAGTGCCTCGGGGATACGCCGGCTCGCATGATCGCAGACGAGCAGGATCGGCGCCTCGGCGGCCGGATTCAGGACCTTGAACGGGGGCGGTTCATGCGGAGCGAGCAGCGTGTGTACGGGGGAGTCGGGCGTCCTGCCGGTATCGGGCATTGCGGGGTCTTTGAATAGGCCAAAGGGGACAGTCTACCGCATTGCCCGGCGCCGGTGCGCGGGCGCAGTGTGGCTGTGAACCGCGATGTGTCTCAGGCGCGCAACGGTGTCACGTTGGTGGTGGCGGCATTGCCCGCCCAGGGCTCGAAGCTGACGACCGATGTCGGCCGCGCAATAAAGTAGCCCTGCGCGAATGCCACGCCGAGCGAGCCCAGCTTGTCCATGACCTCGCGGTTCTCGACACGCTCGGCAATCGTCTTGATGCCCATCGCCTGGCCAACCTGGTTGATCGCCCGCACCATGCTTTCATCGACACTGTTGTCGACGACATTCCGGATGAACTGCCCGTCGATCTTGATGTAGTCCACCGGCAGGTTCTTCAGGTAAGTGAACGACGACAGGCCGCTGCCGAAATCGTCCAGCGAGAACATGCAGCCGAGCTTCTTCAGTGTCTGCATGAAATGCACGACACGCGACAGGTTGGAGATGGCCGCCGTCTCGGTAATCTCGAAACAGATCGCACCCTGCGGCAACTTCGCCATTTCCAGTTCGCGAATGACGTATTCGAGAAAGCGGTCCTCGCTCAGCGACGTGCCCGACAGGTTGATCGCAAGCGTGAAGCGCGCGGCGTCGCCTGGGTTGCGGTCCGCGAGTCGTGTCAGGGCTTCGCGGATCACCCAGCGGTCGAGCATCGACATCATGTTGTAGCGCTCGGCGGCCGGAATGAACTGGTTGGGCCCGACCAGCTTGCCGTCCTTGTCGCGCATGCGGAGCAGCAACTCGTAGTGCCCGCGCGCGTTGCGATTCTCAAGGCCAATCCCAATGATCGGCTGGTAGAACAACTCGAGCCGGTTGTCCTCGATCGCGCTCGTGATCCGCGACACCCACTTCATTTCTTCATGGCGTACCGACGCATCACTGTCGCGGTACAGATGCACCTGGTTGCGGCCCATGTCCTTGGCCGAGTAACAGGCAACATCGGCGGCGCTCATGATGTTCGCGACATTGCCACTATCGGGGTTGACGATGACAATGCCGATCGAGCAACGCACATTTGTAAACGCTTCCTGCCACGCGAAGCGGTGCTCCTCGATGGCATCGCGGATCGACTCGGCCACTTCCATCGCCCGCTGTTCATCGCAACGCTCGAGCAGCACGCCGAATTCGTCGCCGCCCAGGCGCGCGACCACGTCCGTCGAACGAATGTTGGCCTGGATAATCTCCGAGACCTGCAACAACAATTCATCGCCCGCGGTATGGCCGAACGTATCATTGACCACCTTGAACTGGTCGAGGTCTATATAAAGCAGCCCGTGCGTCAGGCGCGAATTGCCGTGCGTGCTGTCGAGTGCGGTTACAAGCCGGTTTTCGAACTCCCGCCGGTTGATCAGGCCGGTCACCGCATCGTGAGAGGCCTGGTAGGACAACTGGCGGAACAGGCGCGTTTCCTTGCTGACGTCGTGGAATACCATGACGGCACCGATGATGTTGCCGATGCGATCGCGGATCGGCGCGGCCGAATCCTGGATCGGAATTTCATTGCCTTCGGTGGCGATAAGCACCGCGTTCTCGGCAAGCGCGATGACGCGCCCCTCTTTCAGGCAGCGCATGACCGGGTTCTCGACCGACGAACGCGTATTCTCATTGACGATCGTCATGATCTCCTCGATCGGCTTGCCGCGCGCCGAACGGATCTCCCAGCCGGTCAGGTCCTGTGCGACCGGGTTGATGTAGTCGATGCGGCCCTCGGAATCCGTCGTGATGACGCCGTCACCGATGGATTGCAGCGTCACCTGCGCGCGCTCTTTTTCCTCGAAGACACGCGTTTCGGCGACCTTGCGATCGGTAATATCAGTGATCGTGCCTTCGTGCGCGACAACCTTGCCGTCCTTGTCGTAGATGGCGCGCGAGTTTTCGAGCACGACAATCTCGCGGCCGTCCTTGCGCCGCAGCCGGTATTCAAAGTTGCGCACATACCCTTGTGCTTCGAGCCGCGCAAAAACGCGCTCACGGTCAATCGGGTTGACGTAGAGCATCGGCGTGCGGCCCGAGGCCTGCAGTTCCTCGGCGCTTTCGTAGCCGAGCATTTCCACCAGCGCCGGATTGACGGTGATGATCTCGCCGTCGCGCGACGTGATGTAGACGCCGTCAACAACGTTCTCGAACAGGCCGCGATACCGCGATTCACTGCTGCGCAGCTTGTCCTCGTCGAGCTGGCGCTTGACCGCGATACCGGCCAGCTTCGCCATGCGGCCGAGCTTGTCGAGCTCATCAGTTGTTGGCTGGCGCGGCTCGTCCATGTAGACATCGAGCGTACCGATAACGTGCCCGGCCGACGCCTGCAGCGGAAACGACCAGCACGCCGCAAGTGCGTCCTCGGCCGCGGCGACATGCAGCCGTTTCCAGGCCGCATCCGCGGCGATATTGGCCGTGATCGTTTCACGACCGCGGTGCGCGGCGATGCCGCAGGCAATGCTCTTGTCGCCAATGGCAACCTGGTCGAGCCCGGTGCGGAACGCATCCGGCAGGTTCGGCGCCTCCTCAACGTGCAGCGTGTGCTGCACGGTGTCGATAAGCATGATCGCGGCACGCAGGCCGGGCGTGACTTTTTCCGAGCAGCGGCATATCGAGCGCAGCGTGCGGTCGAACGGCATGCTCGCGGCGATCATTTCCAGTATCTTGTTCTGCGCGTAGGCCAGTTCCTCGGCACGCTTCCTTTCCGTGATATCGGTGATGCTGACGCGGATCAGGCGCCGCTCGCGCGCCGGCAAGCGGCTGAAGCGTACCTCGCACGGGATCTCGCGGCCGCTGGAATCCTTGTGCAGCCATTCGAACGTCGGATGGTCGCCGTCGAGCGCGCGGTCGACATAACCGCGGCGCACGCCGAAGGATGGCTGGCCGTCCGGCTGCATTTTCGGGCTGATCGCGTCGGGTCCCACGCTCAGCAGGCGTTTCCGCGACAGGTTAAAAAGCTGGCAGGCCTTGTCGTTGGCGTCGCTGAAATGCCCGGCGTCGACATCGAGCACGACAATAGCCTCGGGCGCGTTTTCGACCAGCGCACGGTAGCGTTCCTCGTTTTCGCGCAGGGCCTGTTCCGCTTCGCGGCGTTCGGTCACATCGCGCAGGTTGATGACAAAGATCGTTTCGTCGCCGGAGGTCAGGCAGGTGGCGTTGATCTCGGCAACGAACGTCGTGCCGTCGACCTTGCGTGCCTCGACTTCGCCGTTGTTGAACTCGATGTGCGTATCGTCGAGGTCCGACATGAACGGAGCCAGGAATTCGGCGATGGAAGGTGTCGTTGCGCCGGGCAGGATCGCATCGAGCGACGAGCCGATCAGCTCCTGTTTCGGGATGCCGAAGTAGCGCGTGCAGACCTTGTTGCAGTTGCGGATCGTGCCGTTTGCGCCGACGGACATCAGCGCGTCGGTAACGCTGTCAAAGATGACTTCAATCGGGGTCGTGGCCGGCAGCGTCTGGGTCAGCGACCGCGTGATGGTCGCCTCCATTTTGTCATAATGCTGGTCAAGGAGTTTCAGAAGGGCGTCCATGCCCGGTTTGCGGTCTCCGGCTGGCTGCTGGTCGGGCGCCTTCCCTTCGTCCCTGTCCTGTCGCATCTGAGCCCTTTCGGTCCCGTTCTTATGGCGTGGCAGGCTGTGCCCACGAGATCCCTGTCGTGACCGTTGCCTGTTCTGCTTGCCGCGGCGGGTACGGATCCTTGCTGATTATTCCCGCCAGCGTAGCCGCCACACTAATTAATCGCGGCGGGCGCGTCTGTGACGGATTTCTCGAATCCGAAAAAATATTGGGAAATAATTCCCGGAATGCAGAAGGACTTATAAATCAGCGAGATACAGGACCCCGTCATCGCAAGAAGCGCAGCAACCCCGTCATCGCGAGGAGCGCAGCGACGTGGCGACCTCGCAAGCACACCGCCTCTGCCAATCGGAACGAGATTGCCACGGGCTGCCGCCCTCGCAATGACTGACATTGCCACGGGCTGGCGCCCTCGCAACGACCGGGTCAGTCAGTTCTCCTCCGCCGGCAACGAAATGACGACTTCGCCGTCCGGCCCCTCGACCAGCTCGCCGTTGACCTCCGGCTCGATTTCGCCGGCGCCGACGGAAATCGGCACAGACATTGTCTTGATCATCATGCCGTCGCTGGTTTCGACCTCGGCGAGAATGTTCAGGTACAGCCGCCCTTCCCGCTGCGGCACAACGGTAACCTGGCGCGCCGCCGGCCCATCTCCGCGCGCGAGTCGCACTTCCATTCGCCGTGCCTGCGATTCGGGAAACAGCATGCTGGCTGAATCGACGATGTGGTAGCTGACCTCGATCGGGCGGTCCGTGATGGACGATGAAATCTCGAGTTCGATCGGCACCGGCTGGCCGACAATGGCCGAGCCGAGCACCTTGTACGAGATCGTGATCGGCGCACCGGGCTTGCCCGGTGACCTCTGCTCGCTTGGCGATGCATCCGCATTGGCCGCGGCGAGGTCCGCCAACGGACTCTCGTCAACGGCCCGTGCGTCCGCCGTGACCGCCCCGCCCGACGCAGCATCCCGTTCCGTCGCTGTTGACTCCGGAGCGGTTACCGGCTCGCTGTCGTCGCGCGCGCCTGCTTGCTCGCCGTTTCCCGACGGCTGGCAGCCGACCAGTACCAGCGCCAGCGCAATGCTCAATCCGTGAAAACCTGACATCAGTATCACCTGCTAATCAAAATTCCTTAAACAACCCTCAAGGTGCCGGGTTGATCGTAACGTCGAAACAGCTGCGCGACGGGAAGTCCACGTCGCTGTCTGTGTCAGTGTGCCTGAACTCGACGAGGTCCATGACGTAGTCACCCGCCGCAAGCACGTTCGGTGTCACAAAATACTCGCGATTGGCCTCGCCGCTCAGCCCCTGCGGCGCGCCGCTGACCGTGCGATTCTGGAGCGCGCCATTCAGGTAAAAGCGAATATCGGGATCGCTCTGGTCGCGCTGATCGCTCAAGTCGTCCGGCGGTAACTTTGCAACGGTCGCATCGTCGGTCAGGATGCTGAACTCGTAACGCGACGGATTCGTGATCGTCATGCGCAGGAAGCGGTACTCGGACAACTTGTTGCCATTGAAGTCGCCATCGAACTGCCGGTTGCTGCAAATGTTGATACTCATGCCATTCGGCGTGATTTCCGTGTAGACCGGCAGCACGTCTTCCGGACTGCCGGACATTGAATCATTCGTTTCACCATCTCCGTAAATGCCGGTTCCATTGATGTCCTCCGCCGCAAGCAGCGCATCGACCAACGGTGCCCCCGCCGGTGTCAAAGCCTTCAGCGCATCGGCAAACGAGAAGATGCTCGTGTGTGCCGGCGTATTGGCCTGCGCGCCGGTCATAGCCTCGTAGATTGGCGCGAAACCGATGCTGCCGGTATCGGCGCCATCGACGTCCGCATCCCAGAGATCATAAATGACCTGGAGTATCGAAAATTCACTGAACCAGCCGTCCGGACCGAACGAATTGTTCTCGATACCGATGCGAAAGCCGTTCGCCTGGCGTGTTCCCTGCGTATCGCAGTACGTGCCGTTGGCGAGCGCGATACCCGACAATGCCGTAGCCCAGCCTTCGCCAAACGCGAGCCGCATATCGAGGCTGTCGCCTGGGCCGTGCGCTCCACCGACGCTATCCGAACGTGAAAACACATCTTCGAAGTAATGTCCCCACTCGTGCACGATGACGTGATCATCGAATTCCTCGGTGTCTACACCCGCCTCGCCAAGCAGGAACAGCGAATCGATGCCGGAACTGTAGAACGACGTGCCGATCTCGCCACTCGCGATATTCTCGTCAAACGTGCCCTCGCCCTCCGCGGGCGAATTGTTAACACTCCAGAATGCATTCAGCGGCGGGAACGCAGCCGTCGCGTCCACCGACTGCACTAGCTGCATCGCACTGTAGATGGCATCGAGCACGGCGAACGGCGCGGCCGCGCGTGTCGCGTTGTAGCCAGTGTCGTTCCAGCCAGTCGTTGCCGTGACATTGCGGGTCTGGTCGACGGTGCCGGAACTGAATACATCGGTATCGAGTACGTACAGCGGGCGGTTCTGCAGCGCGCTGCCCGTATTGCTCGTGTTGTCGCGGACTTCGACATCCCATGACGGTGCGCCGGTACGCTTCAGTTCAGCGCGCACGCGCACACGGACGTTCAGACCGGGGTCGACGGTGATCGCATAATTGCCGTTGTTGTCGGTCGTCGTAGTGCCACGGACGGCACCGCTCTCGGCATCGATGAGCTGTACCGTTGCCCGGCGGATCGGACGCAACTCAGTCGCCGGGTAATTGAGTCCGATGCAACCGGCGTTCGCGGGTACGAACTCGTAGAGGGCTTCGCCCGATATCGTGACGACCGAGCGCGGTTCCTGCACCGTGATGCGAACCTCGTCGCTGCCGGTTGCGCCGGATGTATCCGTCACCGTCAGCCGGAACGTAAGTACGTCCTGGCCGCCGGCCGCCGGCGCCTCGAAGCTCGCCTGCGCTGAATCAGCGTTGACGATCGTCACAACCGTCCCGCCTGTTTGCGTCCATGCAAAGGTCAGCGAATCATTGTTGGCGTCAGTGCCTGACCCGTTGAGCGCAACTGTCGACAGCTCGGCCACATTCTGGTCAGTGCCAGCATTGGCAACCGGCGGATCATTCGGCGCGGGTTCGGGACCGGATTCGCCACCGCCGGAATTGCAGGCGGCGAGCAACAGGCAGGTGCCGAACAAAAATACCTGGCGCGCGAGCGCCTGGAGCCACCGTCGATACCGGCTCCCGTCATGGCGAGCCACACTGTCATGGCGAGCCACACTGTCATGGCGACCCACACTGTCATGGCGACCCACACTGTCATGGCGAGCGCAGCGTGGCCATCTCGCGCAGTTGGCTGTGGCGTGATCCTTGCGAGATCGCCACGTCGCTACGCTCCTCGCGATGACGGGGGGGGCGACGCTCCTCGCGATGACGGGGGGGGCGACGCTCCTCGCGATGACGGGGGGGCCGACGCTCCTCGCGATGACGGGGGGGGCGACGCTCCTCGTGATGACGGGGGGGGCGACGCTCCTCGCGATGACGGGGGCGGGAGATCGCGACGTCGCAGGCACTCCTCGCG
Organism: uncultured Woeseiaceae bacterium; assembly: GCA_964560775.1. GTDB lineage: Bacteria > Pseudomonadota > Gammaproteobacteria > Steroidobacterales > Woeseiaceae > Woeseia. The sequence goes on from CAZLNH010000022.1 coordinate 9,015, forward strand.
ATGGCGGGGGCGTAGCTGTGCACATCGCGATGGGGGGTGAACGGTACGACAATGGATCTTCCCTGTGCTGTGGCGACGGCGCCTGCCGGTGATGGCCATGCCAATAGTATAGGCAGGTCTGACTCAAAAATGGTCACGCAAAAAGACCAGCCCGGCGCAGGCCTGCGGGGGCAATTCGGCCTGTTACTCCCAGCCCGGCGCAGGCCATGAGTTCCGCCTGCCGGCCATTCTTCGAGCTGGCACCGATTCAATGCCCCGAAGTATTGTTAGAATGCGATTCGAAATTAAGTTCACGGTTCACAGAATGCCCGATTCAGGCCCCGGGGCCCGCGGGCGGCAGCGCTGGCGGAGTTCCTATGTCCAATCGCTCAATCCTCGTCACCGGCGGCGCCGGTTACATTGGCAGCCATGTCGTCCGGCAGCTCGGCGAGCGCGGTGAAGACATCGTCGTGCTCGACAACCTGTCGACCGGCTTCGAGGCCGCCGTTACCTGCGGCCGGCTCGTCATCGGCGATACCGGGGACGCCGCATTGCTCGACAAGATTTTTGAGAAGCATGACATCGATACGATCATGCATTTTGCGGCGCACACGATAGTCCCCGAATCCGTTGCCGATCCGCTCAAGTACTATCGCAACAACACGGCGAACAGCCGCACGCTGCTGGAGCGCGCAACTGCGGCCGGGGTCAGGCACATAGTGTTTTCTTCCACGGCGGCCGTCTACGGCATTCCGAAAGGCGGCAAGGCATCCGAGGCCACGCCGACACAGCCGATCAACCCGTACGGCACGTCCAAGCTGATGACCGAGTGGATGCTGCGCGACCTCGCACATGCCGGTGGCCCATCGTACGTTGCGCTACGTTACTTCAATGTCGCCGGCTGCGAACCGGAAGGCCGTATCGGCCAGTCGACACCGAATGCGACGCTGCTGGTGAAGGTCGCCTGCGAAGCCGCCGTCGGCACGCGGCCGCAGGTATCGGTGTTCGGTACTGACTACCCGACACCGGACGGCACCGGCCTGCGCGACTACATACACGTCGAAGACCTGGCGTCGGCGCACCTGGAAGCGCTGACTTACCTGCGCGACGGCGGCAAGTCTGCCACGCTGAACTGCGGTTACGGGCATGGGTACAGCGTGCGCGAGGTTTTGGATGCTGTCGAGCGCATCAACGGCAAGCCGTTGACGATCGTCGAGGGGCCACGCCGCGCCGGTGATCCTCCCGAGCTTGTCGCCGTCGTCGACAAGATTCACAAGGTACTGAACTGGGCACCCCGCTTCGATGACCTGGACACGATAGTCCGCACCAGCCTCGAGTGGGAACGCAAGATTGCCGCCGGGGACAAGAGCGCCTACTGGGCCGGTTGATGCCGTCATGGCGAGCGCCCCCCGTCATGGCGAGCGCAGCGTGGCCATCTCGCACCGGTTGGCAGAGTAATAGTCCGTGCGAGATCGCCACGTCGCTGCGCTCCTCGCGACGACGGTGGGCGCTTTTAATGCGGTTTCGGCCGCAATGACCGGTGCTACACTTCCGCCATGAAATTTCCCCGCCCGCGCTCGCTGAACGGCCTGATCCTGGTCGGCTTTGGCCTGGTGGCACTGCCGCTGTTGCTGGCCGTGCTGTGGGCGCTCTTTAACCTCGACCGGCTGGCCACACAGAGCGAGC
>CAZLNH010000023.1:0-30910 GCA_964560775.1 uncultured Woeseiaceae bacterium
GGCATCGGTCTCGGCAATCTCGTCATCGGTGCCCTGTCCGATGGCATGCACGAGCGCTTTGGCAACGAATCCCTGCGTTATGCGATTCTCGTTGGCACCGTCTTTTATCTTGCCGCGGCCGCACTATTCTTTGTTGCCGCGCGGCGGCTGGAGCAGGACTGGGAGCGGTAGCACTGCCGCACCGGTACCCCCTGCCGGGGGCACTGGATATTTTGTCAAGTGCTATCGGGAGTGTCATGGAAAATTCATCAACGTGCTTTTGTATTTCACTCGAACCGGGTTTAGGATGGCCGGACAAGAAATACGACGCTTACGTCCCATAATAAAGTCGCCGTGATTCGTTGCCGGTTTGCATTACAGGCACATTGGCTTATCGAAGCATCGGTGTACCCGCTGCCAGGAATCCTGTGATGTCGAATCCGCTTGCCCGTATCCGCGCTGCCATCGTTGCGGCATGCCTGTTGCTTGTTTCCGCCAATGCGGCGGCGCAGGTATTCATCAACGAGATTCACTACGACAACGCCAGCACCGATACCGGTGAGGCTATCGAGATTGCCGGCGCGGCGGGCACCGACCTGACTGGCTGGAGCCTGGTGCTGTACAACGGTTCGAACGGATCCAGTTACAACCCGACGGTATTGTCCGGCATCATCGTCGACCAGCAGGGCGGCTTCGGGACGGTCGTCGTCAATTACGGCACGAACGGCATACAGAATGGGAGTCCCGACGGTATTGCGCTCGTCGATGCGTCGTCGAACGTTGTTCAGTTCCTGAGTTATGAAGGCGTGTTCGTGGCCGTTGGCGGTCCGGCTGACGGCATGACCAGCACCGACATAGGTGTTGAAGAACCCGGCGATACGGCTGTCGGGGATTCGCTGCAACTGACCGGCAGTGGCAACGCGGCGGCCGACTTCGTCTGGAGTGCGCCGCAACCGAGTACATTTGGTGACGTCAATGCGGGCCAGACATTCGGCGACGGTGCACCGCCGGCCCCGAAGCTGGTCATCAATGAAATTGATTACGATCAGCCGGGCTCTGATACCGGTGAGTTCATCGAGTTGTACAACGCCGGCGGCGCCGACGTCAGCCTGGGCGGATACAGTGTTGACCTGGTCAACGGCAGCGGCGGCACAGTCTACAACTTGATCGCACTGCCGGCTGTCACGCTGGCGGCCGGCGACTACTTTGTCGTTTGCGCGCAATCGGCCACGACGCCGAACTGCGATCTCGACATTACGCCCGACAGCAACCTGATCCAGAACGGTTCGCCGGATGCGGTCGCGCTGATGCTGGACGGTGTTGTCGCCGACACGGTCAGTTACGAAGGCGACATAAGTGCGCCTTACACGGAAGGTTCCGGTGTCGGGCTTGTCGATGATTCCGGTATACCGTTCGCGGGAATCTCGCGCTTGCCGAACGGCGCCGACACAGACCAGAACAATTTGGATCTCAGTCTGCGGTGCATCACGCCCGGTGCCGCAAACAGCGACGCCGCGGCCAACTGCCCGGATCCTCTGTCCGGACCGCCAGTTGTTATCAATGAGTTCCTGGCTGACCCGCCCAACGATCTTGCGGGCGATGCGAACAACGACGGTGTACGCGACAGTAGTGATGATGAATTCGTCGAGATCGTAAATATCAGCGGCGCGGCGTTCGATCTGTCCGGATGGACGGTGTCCGACGAAGTCGGTTTAAGGCACACGTTTCCAGCCGGCAGTATTATTGCCGACCAATGCTCGGTCGTTGTCTTCGGCGGCGGCTCCCCGCTCGGCGCATTCGGCGGTGCAACGGTCCAGACCGCATCGAGCGGGGCTCTGGGGTTGAACAACGGCGGTGATTCTATCCTGTTGAGTGACGGCGCATTGACGATGATCAGCGTCAGTTTTGGAGGCGAAGGCGGCAGCGACGAGTCGCTTACGCTCGATCCTGACGTCACCGGGACACCGCCGTACGTGCAGCACGGCGTCGCAGTCGGCTCATCCGGCACGCTGTATTCGCCGGGCACCCGCACGGACGGCAGCACCTTTGACGGTTGCGAGGAACCGACCGGCGGCCCATTCGAAATTCATGAAATACAGGGCAGCGGCCCCACGTCGCCGTACCAGGGGCAGACTGTCAGCACGCCTGGCAATGTCGTCACCGCCGTGGCACCGGACGGATTTTTCATGCAGACACCGACCGACCGCTCCGACAACAATGTCGATACGTCCGACGGCATCTTTGTATTTACCAACAGCGCCCCGGCCGTCAGTACCGGCGACCTCGTAGATGTCACCGGTACCGTCATCGAGTTCTTCAACTTCACCGAGATCGGCAACAACCCGGCCGTAACCATCATAAGTGCGGGCTACGATCTGCCTGCGCCTGTGCAATTCGACGCTTCGGTACCGTCGCCGGATCCGGCCGCACCGTCCTGCTCCATAGAGTTTGAATGCTATGAAGGCATGTTGATAGAAATCGGCAACGGCACCGTCACCGGACCCAATCAGCGATTTGGCAGCGACCCGATCGCCGAGGTCTACATTACTGCGGCACCGGAGCGTGCTTTCCGCGAACCCGGCATCGAGTTTCCAGGGATAGCAGGCCTGCCGGTCTGGGACGGCAACCCGGAGGTCTTCGAACTGGATCCCGACAAGCTGGGTCTGCCGAACCGGACGATCAACGCCGGCTCGTCGTTCTCGGCGCTGGGCGTGCTGGGCTTTGAGTTCGGCGGCTACGAGCTCTACCCGACCTCACTGAGCGTCAACGAACGGCCTCTGCCGCGGCCGGTTCGCAATCGGCGATTGCACGAGTTTACGGTCGGCAGCCTGAACCTGTTCCGGCTGTTCGATGACATCGACGACCCGGCAGGCAGTGACGTATTCGGCCAGCCGACAGACGACGCGGTCGTGTCGGCAGACGAATACCAGCTGCGGCTCGAAAAGTTCGCGGACTACATCGTGAACGTTATGCGTAGCCCGGATATCCTCGCCGTGCAGGAAGTTGAAAAACTCGGCGTACTGGAAGACCTCGCGGCGGCCATCGCGTTGCTCGATGACAAGCCGAAATACGAGGCATATCTCGAGGAAGGCAACGATATCGGCGGCATTGACGTCGGCTTCCTGGTCGCCAAACAGGTGAAACTGGAATCGGTGGCGCAACTCGGCGCCGACGAGACCTACGTCGAACCCGACGGCTCCCTCGACGTGTTGCACGACCGCCCGCCCCTGTTGCTCGAGGCACGAATCCGCGGCAAGAAAGACTTCCGCAAACTCTATGTCATGGCGGTACACAACCGGTCACTTGGCGGCATCGAGGACAACGACGGGCGCGTGCGCCTGAAACGCCTCGAACAGGCGCAGTCGATTGCGGCCAAAGTGCAGGCACTGCAGGAAGCAGATACCCAGGCAGGCGTCGTCGTCATCGGCGACTTCAACGCGTTCGAGTTCAGCGACGGTTACGTTGATGCAATCGGCCAGATTCGCGGTGATATCGATCCCGCCGAAAACCTGCTGTCCGGCGACGATCTCGTCGAACCCGACCTGCTGAACCAGATCGAGTCATTACCGCCGGAAGAGCGGTACTCGTTCATCTTCAACGGTAGCGCGCAGGTCCTCGATCATGCACTGACAAACCAGGCTCTCGATTACCGGGTGCGCGGTCTCGAATTCGCCCGCGGCAACGCGGACGCCGCCGTCGACCTGATCAATGACGGCAGCACGCTGCTACGCAATTCCGATCACGACGGCCTGGTCCTGTTCATCGAGCGCAGCATATTCAGCGACGGCAACGGCCCGCCGGACCATGCGCGACCGAACCACTAACGCGGAGACTATTCGCCCGAACGTCCCTGCATGCGCAGTGCATTGGCGATCAATTCGCGTGCATCCGCTTTGACAGCCGCATCACTGCGAGCCAGTGAGTCGGCTTTGCGTGCGAGTTGTTCAGCCTGGGACCAGTTGTTCTCGGCGTAACGCACCCGGGCAAGTTCGAGCCAGATCGCCGCGGCGCCAGGATCAATACGTACGGCGCGTTCAAGAGTAGCTGCCGCCTGCGCGTAGTCGCCGCTGAGCCTGAGTTCCCGGCTTTGTTGCAGTAACGACTCGCTGACCGGCCGCATCGACGGTTCATCGCGCGGCGCATCCGGCGGCTGCGGCGATGGGTCGGCTGGCCCCCCGGCTGGCGGCAACGTTGTGCAACCGGCCGCCAGCATGCTTGCGAGAGCGACTGCGGTCACGCTCAGTTGAATACGTCGTTCAGCCATTCGAGCGTCCTTCTACCGATATCACGCATGCCGGGGCCGCAGTCCGGATCGCGCGGCAGGTCGATGCCACGCGGCAGGCCCAGTTCGACGGCGTCCGGACACGACGCGCGAACTTCCGCACCCGTGTAATAGTTGACCCATCGGGACTCGAGGCCCTCGGGCAGCGGCGCACTGTATGACACGGCTGCCGTATCCGCAATCAGCGGCGCCCAGATGCGCAGCGCGCCCGCCGCACCGCTCAGGCCCATCGGCCGGTTGTCGTCATGCCCGACCCAGACGACGGCGACGCGGTCGCCTGAAAAGCCTGCAAACCAGCTGTCCCGGAATTCGTCCGACGTGCCGCTCTTGCCGGCGACGGCAAGGCCGTCCGGGAGCACGGCGGAACGACCGGTACCGCGTTTCATGACCTGCAACAGTGCCTCGTTGAGCTGGTAGACACTGGCGCTATCAGCAACCTGTGCAACTTCAATCGGATAGCGTTCAAGCGGTACCCCGTCCGCATCAATGACAGACCGTACCGCACGCAATGGCGTGTGAAACCCGCCATTGGCTAGCGTGCTGTATATGCCGGCAATCTGCACCGGTGTCATATCGACCGCACCAAGCAGCAGTGACGGATAGGGCGGCAGCGGCTCGCCATCTCCCAGTCGGCTGGCCAGTGCGGCGACCGTGCCAATGCCAACGCCGAGGCCGAGCCTGACGGTTGCCCGGTTGAGCGACTCCGCGAGTGCCTGAAGCAGGGTTACCTCACCCAGTGATTCGTCATTGAAATTGCGTGGCTCCCAGACATCGCCGTTGTCCAGCGTGATGCTGATCGCATCGTCCAGTATGCGGCTGGCCATTGTGTACTGGCCGCTTTGCAACGCCGCGAGATAGACAACCGGCTTCAGCAGCGATCCGACCGGCCGGCGTGCATCCAGCGCACGATTGAATCCTTCGTAACCGCTGCGGCGGTCACCGACGACCGCCAGTACATCACCGGATTGTGTGCTCGTCACGACGGCGGCACCGGCCAGCCCTGCGTCGCCGCCATCGCCGCCGCCGTCATCGCCATCGAGTAACGACAGGCCCTCCGCGAGGCGACGCTCCGCGCTCGCCTGCGCCAAAGGATCCAGCGCCGTGAAAATGCGCAATCCAGCCTGCGTCAGGTCCTCCTGCCGGTATTGCGCCATCAGCTGCTCACGAACCAACTGCAGGTAGGCCGGGTAATACGATGCGCCGGCCGATTCCCTGTCCCAGACGCCCAGTTCGCCCGAAGCGGCCAGTCGCGCCTCGCGCTCGGCTATGAGTTCCGCCTGTTGCATCAAATCAAGTACCAGCGCGCGCCGGTCACGTGCACGCGCCGGGAATCGGACCGGGTCGTAATAACCGGGACCGCGCACCAGCGCGACCAGCAGTGCAATCTGCGGTAACTGGAGTTCATCGAGTGGCCGGCTGAAATAGTACTGGCTTGCGAGACCAAACCCGTGAATGGCGCGGTTGCCATCCTGCCCCATGTATATCTCATTGATATAGGCGTTGAGCAAATCGGCCTTGCTGTAGTGCAATTCCAGAATGACCGCCATCAGCGCTTCGCGGAACTTGCGCCACAGCGTTCGTCGATTGTCGAGGAAGTAGTTCTTGACCAGTTGCTGTGTCAGCGTGCTGCCGCCCTGGATAACTGCGCCGGCTCGCACATTGGCCAGAAGCGCGCGACCAATGGCGATCGGATCGACACCCGCATGATCTTCGAAGCGGCGATCTTCGACGGCCTTAAGCGCATCGCGTAAAAGTGGCGGCACCTGTTCCGGCGTTACGACGATACGGTCCTCGCCATGACGTGGAAATATGCTGCCTACCAGCAGCGGATCGAGGCGTCCTATGGCAACTTCGCGGCCCGCTTCCCGCAGGCTGGCAATCCCCTGCCCGTCGAAGCGGATGTCGATCGCCAGTGGTGGTTGCAGTGCATCCCAGTATTGAAACCGGCGAGTGACGGCCTCGATTCGCTCCCCCTGCCGGCGGAATGTTCCGGGATTGTCGGGCGACGTCGCGACACGGCGGTAGCCGAGACGCAACAACTCCTGCTCGAGGGCGACCGGCTCGATCGGCAGCCCGGCATAGAGCTCGAGAGGCCGCGCGTAGACCCGGGCCGGTAAATCCCAGCGGCGCCCTTCGAAACGGTCAGTTATGAGCCAGTTCAGGTATAGCAGGTACGCCGCACTCGTGAGCAGCAGCAGGACCAGCAGCGACACCAGCGGGCGTCGCCGGACGGCGGTTCGCAGGCGCACCGGGAATGACTGTTTGCGTTTCGCTTTCAGTGGCACGTTACCGGCCAGGGACCGTCAGTTTGAACTGCTTACAGTCAGCGTCAAGTCAGCCAGTGCCGCGCGTCTGGGTGCGCCCGTGACGTGCGTTCTTCTCGATAAACTGCACGATCAAGCCGGCGACATCCTTGCCGGTCGCCTTTTCGATTCCTTCAAGGCCCGGGCTGGAATTGACTTCCATCACCACGGGCCCGTGGTTCGAGCGCAGCAGATCGACACCGGCAACGTTCAGGCCCATGATGCGGGCCGAACGAACGGCGGTTGACCGTTCTTCCGGCGTAATCTTGATGACCTCGGCCGATCCACCCCGGTGCAGGTTGGAGCGGAATTCACCCTCTTTGCCGGAACGCTTCATCGATGCGACGACCTTGTCACCGATGACGAAGCAGCGTATGTCTGAACCACCGGCTTCCTTGATGAATTCCTACACCATAAAGTCGGCGTTCAATCCACTGAACGCCTCGATGACACTTTCGGCCGCCTTGGTGGTCTCCGCAAGCACGACTCCGACACCCTGCGTTCCCTCGAGCAGCTTGATGACGACCGGTGCTCCGCCAACGAACTTGAGCAGGTCTTCCGTGTCACCCGGCGAATTGGCAAACCCGGTCACGGGCATTCCGATGCCCTTGCGCGACAGCAGCTGTAGCGCCCGCAACTTGTCGCGCGAACGCGTAATCGCCACCGACTCGTTGACAGAATACGTGCCCATCATTTCGAACTGGCGCACGACGGCCGTACCGTAAAACGAGATCGAAGCACCGATACGCGGAATAATCGCATCAAGCGTTTCTACCGGCTCGCCGCGGTAGTGCACCCCCCCTTTCAGCGTGGTGATATTCATGTAGCAGCGCTTGTGATTGATGACACGGACATCGTGTCCGCGCTTCTCGCAGGCTTCAACCAGGCGTCGGGTTGAATAGAGGTTTCGGTTGGTTGAGAGCACACCTATTTTCATGTGGATTCCTGGGATTTCTGTGGTTCGGACGTGTCCTGGGGCGATTGCTTGTGCCTTGCCGCGAATTCGACGACCATGTCTTCCGCCCGCTCGACGCTGCGAAACGCAGCAATATTAAACAGTGCATCACCTTCAAGCGCCAATGGCAAATTGCTGCGGCCGATTACAATGCCGTCAAAGCGGGCGGGCACGTCCTCTTCCTCGCGTCCCAACGGGTCACTGATGGTTGCGAGGCGCTGGTCCTTGCGGACGGTCCGGCCGAGCTGCACCTTGTTGCTCACAATGCCACTGGCCGGTGCCCGAATCCAACTCGTCGCGCTCGCAATGACAGGCGCATGGCGCGCCGCCTGCCGCCGCTCGGATAGCATACCGATCGCCGACATCACGTTCAAAATTCCGCGCACGCCCGCGCGAATACTCACTTCGTCAAAACGCAGTGCCTCGCCGGCTTCGTAGGTAATGACAGGCTTGCCCATGTCACTGGCGCAGCCGCGCAACGAGCCGTCCCTAACGTCCGAATTGATAATGACCGGCACACCGAATGCCCGCGCCAGCATCAGGGTTTCCGCATCATCCAGATTCGCCCGGATCTGCGGCAGGTTCGAGCGATCGACCGCCCCGGTGTGCAGGTCTATGCCATAGTCCGCACGGGTCACGATCTCGTTCAGGAATGTGTTTGCAAGGCGCGCGGCTACTGATCCCTTTGCGCTGCCCGGAAACGAACGATTCAGGTCGCGCCGGTCGGGCAGGTAGCGGGATTGATCCAGGAATCCGTGCACGTTGACAATCGGTACCGCGATCAGCGCGCCCCGCAATGACGCAAGGGCCTTGCGCTTGAGCAGGCGGCGTACAATTTCGACGCCGTTCAGCTCGTCGCCATGAATGGCTGCCGACACAAACAATACAGGGCCTGGCTTGCGCCCGTTAACGACCTGTACCGGCATCGACACCGACGTCGCCGTGTACAGGTCCGCGATGGGGAGGTGTACATCGGCGCGCTTGCCGGGCGGCACGGATGTGCCGTTAATCGTTATTGTCGGATTTTTGTCCATTCAGCTGCGATGCTCCGTGCCTGATCGACTCTCTTTTCGCTTGCCCTGCGCGTACGACAGCGCCGGGTTGACGACACCCCGCCCGGCGATCGCCGTCCGGCCAAGCAACATCCGGAACAACATATCGTCCCGCGCCGTAAGCGTCATTTCTGAGGACCATAACTGCCCACCCACCGCGATGGGCGTTTCGATGACGAACCGCTGTTCGCGATGGCCGCCGGAATCGGAGACGACACGTTCATCAATGACGTCGGCTGTACAAACGATTACGCGGTCGGAATTCCGCTGTATTGGATGTATCTTGAAGCGCACGCGCAGCGCACCGCCGTCACGGTATCGCTCGACTTCGAAGGCGTGCAATGCCGAAGTACGGGCGCCGGTATCGACCTTGGCCTTGATACGACTTATTCCGAGCTCCGGTAGCCCGACCCACTCGCGCCAGCCAAGCGTCAGAAGTTCTTCCCGGGATTTTGGGCGGTCCAAGGGTATCTCTGTTCAATTAGTACGGCAGGTATGCTATCAGAGATAGGCAGAAACAGAGCGCTTTGACGGAGGAACAGGCCGGATGTCGGAAATGCAGGTACTGTTTTACGACCCCGCGTCAGGATCGGTGCGGCATGGCGACATCGCCCTGATTGATGCGTGGCGACAAACACCGGCCTGCTGGAGCAGGCGCCATACCTTCAGGCGATTGCCGCCGGCACATTCCATTCATGCAGACGAGCCTCGATCCGCCGGGCATCCAGCGGACGGCTGATATAGCTGCCTTGTACCTTGTTGCATCCGATCCTGCCGACATACTGCAACGACCGTTGTGAATCGACGCCGTCCGCACACACGACGAGTCCGAGCTTCTGCCCCAGCAGTACGGTCGCTTCAACGATCGTGCGGGCTTCGCCACTGGTACGGCTCTCGATGACCAGCGATGGATCTATCTTGAGTTCGTCAAAATTCAGACGGAAAAGCTGTTCGACGGAGCAGTAGCCGGTTCCGAACTCGTCGATGGCGAGCCTGAAACCGAACCCTTTCAGGCGGCCGAGGACGTCAATAGCCGATGCCGAATGGCATGCGGCAAGTGGCTCCGAAATTTCCAGCGTAAAGTCCGCCGGCTCGAGTTGCGCGGCACGCACACGATCATGCAGCCAGTCCGGGAACCTGGTATCGCGGATGGATGGAAGCGGGATGTTGATCGCTGCGCCAAGGTTGACCCGCGCCTGGCGCCACTCGCGCAACTGGCTGATGACCTGGTCAATCAGTGAGTTGGTCAGGGCCGGCATCAGTCCGCCGTCTTCCGCAAGCGGCAGAAAGTCGTCCGCCATCAGCGTATCGGCGTCATTGATACGCCACGCTGGCAAGGCCTCGACTTCGTGTATCGGCCAGCCGTGGCGCTGGCGGAAGCACGCTTTCGGTTGGTAGTACGGCACAATCTGGGCGGATTCGAGGGCACTCGCAAGATCCGTCAATGTCATGCCGGTGTGTGACTGTCGCGCCTTGCGGAGTTCATGACGCACGACGCTGGCCATTGTCGGCAAACGTTGGCTCGCAATTACCGCAAGGCCAAGGAATTCGCCCAATTGCTTGGCGGTCTCCAGCGCGCGAACATTGGTTTCGCTGGCCAGGACAATCTGCGCGTCGCAGTTTTCATCGGCCATCGCCTTCAGGTGATCGAGACCGTCATTTCCCGCGGACTGGATATCGATCAGCACAACCGTTGGTGAAAAGACGGCCAGCGCCGCTGTGAAATCCTCGAGAGACTGCACGGTCTCGGTGACATAGCCCAGGCGCCGTCCCAGCCGCGTAAACTGGTGCGACGAGTCTTCCGCCCTGTCGGCGATCAGGAATCGATTAAGTCGTCTACTCATTTCAATCTACCCGCTGATTATTTATTGGCTGGCGATCAAGGATTGCGCGAACCCGCTGTGCCAGCTCCTCTTTCCGGAATGGTTTTGGAATAAATGAGATGCCGTCACCGCGATCGAGTTCCGCGGCCGACATGTCACTGCCCGAAGTCAATAGTACTTTCAGATGTGGCCAGCGCGCGTGGGCCATCGCCGCAAGTTCGATGCCGGACACGCGCGGCATGTTCAGGTCCGACAAGAGTAATTCCACGGATTCCGTCTGCATCAGGTGCAGCGCAGCCTGGCCGTTCGGCGCGACGCTGACGGTGTAACCGAGGCTGCGCAGCAGGCCGGACGTTGCCCTGCGTACGGCGGCGTCATCGTCAACGACGAGTATCCGTTCTGCGCCACGAGCCGCCGGCTTGGCTTCAGTCGCGACCGCATTGCTGCCGTTGGTGTGACGCGGCAGATAAATCCGTATCTCGGTGGCCCCGGCGGACAGGTGAAGACCGCCACCAACACTCTCGATGAACGCCTGCACCGCACTTAGCCCGAAACTGTTGCCCGGGACTGCGCCGATCTCCTGTCGGGACATATGGCCCGAGTCTGACCTGCCGACGGATGCAGCGCGAGGATCGGTGCACGTGATGCGTATGCGGACCGTATCGATGTCTGGTTTCACCGCAGCCGGACACCGTGCGTCATCGCCCGCCGGGCAGTTCGACGTAATCACTGAAATGCGTCCGCACGGCTTCCATGCTCCGCGCGCCTCGTGCACGTGCATGATCAGTTGCAACAGTGCCTCCTCGAGCTGATCCGGGCTGCTTTGGACCAGCCATAGATCCTGCTCGAGGTCGCATTGGTAATCGACCGCTTCACTGACCGCGCTGCGAACAACAGGCTCGATATCGAGGAGCAGGCCATTGACATTGACCGACTCGACCTGCGATCCCTGTTCGCCGGAAAAAGTAACAAGCCGGCGCACCAGGTCGGAGCCGCGGCGGCAGGCGTCCCTTGCCGAGTTCAGATAGTTGCGAGCGGAGTCATCGGTCAACAGGTCATCGACCATGTCGAGATTGCCTCCCATGACCGTCAACAAATTATTAAAGTCGTGCGCAATGCCGTCGGTCAGTTGCACGACTGTCTGCAGCCGATGCATGCGTCGTAGTTCCGCTTCTGTCTCGAGGCGCTCGGTGACGTCGCGCGAGTTGATGACAGCCCGAAGTTCCTTTTGGGCCGTCAGGTAAGCGGTGCCTACGGCTTCAAGGTGGCGCAGCGACCCGTCCTCTGCATGAACCCGACAAACAAAGCGTTTTGGCGTACCGGGCCGCGCGAAGCCCTGCCGGACCAGCGACCGAACCTCACTGACGTCGTCTTCGTGCATGTGGTGGAAAAAGTCACCGCCGAGTTGTTTGTGCGGCGGCACACCTGTTACCTGCGAGCTCGACGGACTGTTGTAGATGATCGTGCCAGCCGCATCAATGACACTGATGATGTCGCGGGAGTTTTCCGCCAGGGCACGGAAATGCTGTTCACTCTCAAGCAGAGCCGCACGGGCTTTGAGCAAATCGCTGATATCCGACATTGAGCTTTCGTAGACAACTTCCGCGCCGGAATTGTCAGTAATGGAACGGATATTGGCCAGAACCGTAATGACATTGCCGTCACGGCGGCGCAGGTCCAGTTCAACGTTGCGCGCCTCGCCGTACTGTTCCAGCAGCGCCTGGATCTGCGTTCGCTGCTCGGCGTTCTGGTAGAACCGGTGTGTATTGGCGAGTTCCAGCAATTCCTCGCGCGACTCGTAACCGAGCATTTTTACCAGTGCCGCGTTGGCGGCGAGCAGCACGCCGTCCGGACGACTACGGCATACACCGTCCAGTATGTTGTCGAACAGCGCCCGGTACTGCATTTCCGAGCGTCGCAGAGCTTTCTCCGCAACGACGCGGTCTGTCGTCTCCTCCATGGAAATGACATGACACACGTCATCACCGCCCGACAACGCCGTCACGCGCACTTGTGCCGGAAATTCCCGGTTCCCGTACGTGCGCAGGCGGATTGCCACACTGTCGCCTTCAACGAATGCGCCTTCATTCAGCATGGTGGTAAACGATCGGCCGGCTACGGCGAGAGGGCCAGGGCCCACGGCGACAAACCGGTCGACAGGCTGCCCGATCAGTTGTCCCGCGCTGGTATCCAGCAACGCCGCCGCCGACGGACCGGCCTCAACGATCCGACCTTCGCTGTCAAGGGTCAGCACGGTAGCGAACGACGAGGCGAGTAGCGCCTGGTACTTCTCCTCGCAGTGTTGCAGGCGATCCGACGTGCGCACCGCGCGCCGCCGCCGGTGCGCCAAGGCGCCCCCTAGCAACGCGCCTGCGGCAGCGAGACCAACGGCTACCAGGAGTCGCGATGAAAAATGGCTGCCGTCCGGCATCAGGGCGTGCAGCAGGCCCGCGTTCGATGACCAAAGCACGCTGCCGGTGTCCAGCAACCAGAAACCGGACGCAAACGCACTCCCCGTCCAGAATGCGGTAGCCCGGGTGTCGCTTGTCGTTGAATAGGCCATCTGGTCCCTGGCGGCGGCGGACGGACATGCATTTGATGCGGGAATCGGCCCACGGGACGGATCGCCGCATATGGGCCGATAATTAAACCCCGGGCGGGGAATGACTGTAATAGGGAATCCGCTGATTTGCGGGCTCGAAATACCCTACTTTACTTGCTGCTGCCCGGATTATTCATGAACGGCACGGAGGTCGGGGCGGAGGGCGCCTTCGCCTACCACCAAAGCCAAGCGTTCATGAATAATCCTGACTAACGATCGGCGGACACGAGCCCGGTGCGGATTGCGTACTTGGTCAGCGCCGCGACGCTGTCGAGATTGAGTTTTGACATGATCTGGCGCCGATGCGTCTCGATGGTCTTTGCGCTGACGTGCAGAGTCGCTGCAATTTCACTGGTCTTTCTGCCTTCGGCGAGCAATTGCAGGACTTCGCGTTCCCGCCCGGTCAGGAGGTCGGCTGCTCCGGCCGGCTGCTGGCTGGCGAGGTGCTTAAGCTGACCTACGACGACATCAGCGACCCCTTCGCCCAGGTAGACGGTATCCCGCATGACGGCCTCGATGGCCGCGGCAATCTCCTCGAATGCCGACTCCTTGCGCACGTAGGCCAGCGCACCGGCCTGCAGCATCCCGGACACGTAATTGCTGTCCGCGTGCATCGACAACGCGATGACTCGCGCGTCGGGAATGGCTGCCACGATTTGCCGGGTCGCGTCGACGCCGTTCAATGCCGGCATGGCAACGTCCATGATGATGACATCGGGCCTGAGTGCACGGGCCATGGAGACCGCATCGCGCCCGTCACTGGCGGTTCCAATCACCGTGAATCGCGGCGGCTGGTTCAAAAGCGCGCTCAGTCCGTCCCGGACCACCTGGTGATCATCGGCGATCAGCACACGCACCGTCATGCCGGGCCCTCCTCCGCCGGCCGTGGCGCGGAGAATTCGATCCGGGTGCCGATGCCGCGCGATGACTCGATCCTGATGGCGCCGCCCATCAACTTGATGCCTTCCCGCACACTGAATATGCCGAATCCCCTGTAACCCACTCCATCATGTTGCTGCAGACCATCCTTGAAACCGATGCCATCGTCCTGAACGACAAATCTCACCCGGTCCCGATGCCAATCGACGTGTATGGACACCGATTCAGCCTCTGCGTGTTTCGCCACGTTCGTCAGCAGTTCGCGCACTACCCGATACAGCTCGACCTTGAGATCATCCGGGGGTTCCCACGGCGTGCCGCTCTGGCTGACCTCGCATCGAATGCTGTTGGCAGGCTCAAACCGGTCAGCCAGCGATTTCAGGGCAGCCACAAGCCCCAGCTCATAGAGTATCGCCGGGCTCAGGTCGGAAATAATGACGCGGGTGCTGCGCAACGCCGAATCGATCAACGTACGGGTCTCGCGCAGTGCGTCCTCGTCGTGCCGGCCGGCCGCGAGAACTTTGCCGAGCGTAATGCGTGCCACTGCCAGGTTCTGGCCGATGCTGTCGTGCACGTCGACGGCCGCGCGGCGCCGCGTACGTTCCTCGCTCAGCGATATCTCTCTCGCCATCGAGCTCAGTTTTTGCTGGTAGTCCGAGACCTCTCGCTCCGCATTCAGCCGTTGCAGAATGTTCGCGAACAACTGACTGGCAAGATAGAGCAACGCGAGCGAGTCCTGGCCACGGTGCTCGTGGCCATCGCGCCATTCGAGGCCAATACACCCGGACAATGCGCTATTGGAAAACAGCCCCAGGTAAACATGCGACGTGCACACCTGTTCTGCTGCATCAAGTTCACCGGATTTTATGTCTGCGTCGCAGGCTACGTAGCCGTGCTGCTCGAGTATTGGTCGCACGCCTTCCGGGTCGGCACGCGACAATACAGCCTCACTGCCGGTACCGTCGGCATACCAGACGTGCGTCGCAACCAGGTGTTGCTGGTCCCCTGCGGCCTGAAACAGCAGGCACCGGTCGGCATCGGCAAAATCTGCGATTTCCCTGAGCGCCAGGCGAATGGCATCGTCGAGGCCGCTGCTGTTGGCCCGCAATAAGGCATTCGACAGGTTGACGAGCAACCGTTCGAGACCTTCGCGTGCCGCGAGCTGCTGCTCGGCCCGCTCGCGCTCCAGCATCAGGAACGCGAGCAGGAGGATGATCTGCGTCACCGTAACGAGGAAGATCTGCGTGCCGGCAATCGCTTCCAGTAAACCGGCATCACCGAAAGCCAGCGGCCCGATATCATTGCTCGCCCCCCAAACTACGGCGGTGACAAGGATGAAAAGGCCGGCACCCACCACCGGGTATTCGAAGCGCAGTGCGGCCCAAACGAGCGGCACCGCCGTAATGATAGCCAGTGCTCCGGGTATACCGCCGATTGGTGCCGCTCCGGCATCGGGCGTACTGGCCAGCATGTAAAGTATGCCGAGCGCGACAGCGCCAAACAGCAGGTATTCCGCTGCGTGCGCAACCCGTCGCGTTACCCGGATCTGTGGCAGCAACCACCAGATGACGAGCGGCGCAACGATCGCGAGCCCCAGGTAATCACCAACCATCCAGGTCCGGACATTGATCCAGAAACCAGCTTGATCGCCGCCTGCCCACAATGCACCGGCGCCACCAAGGCCACCGGCCGTGCTGCTCGCGACGCCGGCAACGGTGACGGCAATCATAAGGTAAAGCGGTCGGGCCAGCCGGAAGGATTGCTCGAGCGGTTTCGCGATCAGTTGCGCGAAGATTACAGCCTCGACAAGGCCTACCGCACCGAATGCCAGCGACATCGACCATGGATTGGTATCAAAGACCAGTAAGTCTACGCCGACCCGCCCGGCAAACGAGCCGGCGATCCAGAGGGGCCAGGTTCGGAGCGGCGTTGCGCTCAGCATGCCGGCAAGCAAGCCTGCGGCCGGCCAGAAGGTCACGAAATCGCCGATTGTGCGGGCCAGCACGAAGCCAGTTGCCGTAAACGCCGCATAGAGCAACGTAAACGACACAGTAAGCAACAGTACATACAATGTTTCGTCGCGCCAGTAACCGGGCCGGTCCAGTGCGGCGAAACCGAACCTCAGCTGGTTTGGCTTAAGCGCATGATTTGACATTTCGCGCAAGGATGGCTCCATAGGCATGATGACGAGGGGTCGATTGCGGAGCCGGACAACGCGACCCGCTGCCGGTTTGCAAAGTTACCATCCGGCTGGTGGCGTGCCGCGAGCGGCGCACGCCGGTAACCCGTAAATTTTCGGTATAGTGGCGTCCGCAGCGGACTGGCACAATAGCAACGCTTGCCGATTGTGACGGCCATCACTCCAGGACGGTGGAATTCATATCATGCAGAAATCTGTTGACAGCCCGGAGGTTCTTATCAGCGAAGCAGAGATCCGCGCGCGGGTGGACGAACTGGCCGCGCAGATTTCGGCCGATTATGAAGGCAAGGAACCGCTGGTACTGGTCGGTGTGTTGAAGGGATCGTTTATTTTCCTTGCCGACCTGTCGCGCCGCCTGACGATTCCGCGTGTCATCGAATTTATCGCGGTATCAAGCTACGACGACAGCAGCGTGCACAGCGGCGCTGTTCGTCTCGTCATGGACGTCCGCGGCAATATCGAGAACAAGCATGTCCTCGTTATCGAGGACATCGTCGATACCGGGCATACCCTGCACTACCTGATTGGCATGATCGGCTCCCACAGGCCGGCCTCGATCCGCACGTGCACGCTGTTGCACAAGGCGGAACGCGCGGAGGTCGACGTGCCGATCGACTACACCGGATTCAGCATTCCGGACAAATGGGTCGTCGGCTACGGCCTCGACTACGCCGAGCAGGACCGCACGCTGCCTTATATCGGCACAATTAACCCGGAGGCCGGGTGAAATCAGCGCGGTACACCAGCTCCGTCGTCCGCACAGCCATCAAGGTCAACCTCGATCGTTGAATGCCTGATGCCGTAGTCGGACCGCAGAATCTGCTTGACCTCCCGCACGACAGCAGTTGCGTTCACGCCCGGCCCGTCGAGTACGACATGCATCGTCAACATCAGGTCCTGTTGCGTCAGTCCCCAGACATGGATGTGGTGGACTGCTACGACCGCATCGACCCGTTGCGTCACATTGTCCTGCATTTGCCTGACATCGAGCCAATCCGGCGACCCTTCCAGCAGGACGTGCGCACTGCGCCGCACGAGATGCCATGCGCTGCGCAGTATGAGAATCGCCACCAGAACGGACAGAATCGGGTCTATCGGGGTCCAGCCGGTTGCAATGATGACGAGGGCCGCTGCTATGGCGGCGACGGAGCCGAGCAAGTCGCCGAGCACATGCAACGTCGCGCCGCGCATGTTCAGGTTCTCCCGATCGCCGCCATGCAATACCGCAAATGAAAGGATATTGACAACAAGGCCGGCACACGCGACGTACAGCATGCCGGTCGCGAGGATATCCTGCGGTGACAGTAACCGGGACACCGCTTCGACGACTATCCAAGCGACGATACCGAGCAGGCACAGGCCGTTGACGAACGCGGCCAGGATCTGGAATCGCTGGTAACCGTAAGTCCGCTTGCTGTCGGCCGGCCGGTTGCTGACCCTGAACGCGATGACCGCAAGCGTCAGTGCCATCGTGTCCGTCAGCATATGGCCCGCATCGGCAAGCAATGCGAGCGATCCGGTTATGATGCCGCCGATCAGTTCGACAACGGTAAATACCGCCGTCATCACAAGGGCAATCAGGACTCGCCGGCTGTTGGCCTCGTTATGCTCGTGTGACATGAACCCCCATCCGGGCCGAATGGATACCTGTCAGCCAGCCCGTGGCACTCGAATGGATTCGACCAGGTGCTGGATGCGCTCGGGCGGCGGCGCGGTCAGGTGGCTGACGGTAAGCGCCACAGTGAAGTTCAGCAGCATGCCGATCACGCCGATACCCTCCGGGGAAATGCCGAACAACCAGCTCCCGGCGACATCCTCACCCCATGGGGCGCCGGCCCACTTCAGGAACAGTCCCTTGAAATACTCGATGTAACCGTACGTGAACACCAATCCCGTCAGCATACCGGCGATCGCACCCTGCTTGTTGGCACGTTTCACAAAAATGCCAAGCATGATTGCCGGAAACAACGAGGCCGCGGCAAGACCAAAGGCGAAGGCGACCACCTGCGCAACCCAGCCCGGCGGGTCAAAGCCCAGGTAGCCGGCCACGAGGATGGCGAACGCGGCCGCAATTCGGCCTGCAAGCAACTCCTGTTTCTCGGAAATAGACGGCATAAAAATGCCCTTGACGAGGTCGTGAGACACCGCCGCCGAAATCACCAGCAGCAGGCCGGCCGCTGTCGAAAGTGCGGCAGCAATGCCGCCCGCGGCGACCAGCGCGATCACCCAGTCAGGAAGATTGGCGATTTCCGGGTTCGCGAGCACCATTATGTCGCGATCGACACTGATTTCATTACCCTGCCAGCCGTAGGATTCTGCCTGCGCCGTGAAGTCCGTATTGCGGTCGTTGTAATACTGGACACGGTTGTCGCCATTGCGGTCACTGTAAGTAACCAGGCCGGTGCGCTCCCAGGTTTTCATCCAATCCGGGCGTTCGCTGTACAGCAAATTGCCGTCCGGTGCGCCGATTTCGCCGGGCTGCACGGTCTGGATAAGGTTATAGCGGGCCATCGCGCCGACAGCCGGTGCGGTCGTATAGAGCACCGCGATGAACAGCAACGCATAGCCCGCCGATTTGCGGGCATCGCGCACCTTCGGCACCGTGAAAAAACGAACGATGACGTGCGGTAGTCCGGCCGTGCCCACCATCAGCGCCATCGTTATACAAAAGACATCGATGCGGCTCTTTGTGCCGCTCGTATATTGGTTAAAGCCGAGCGACGTGACAATATCGTCCAGTTTCTGCAGCAGCCCGACGCCACTGCCCTCGATGTCGGCGCCGAAGGCGACTTGCGGCAGCGGATTCCCGGTAATCTGCAACGAAATGAATATCGCCGGCACCGTGTAGGCAAAGATCAGTACGCAATATTGAGCGACCTGCGTGTATGTAATGCCTTTCATGCCCCCGAGCACAGCGTAAAAGAACACGACGCCCATGCCGACGACCAGGCCGACCACCAGGTCCACCTCGAGAAAACGCGAGAAAACGATACCCACACCCCGCATCTGCCCCGCCACGTACGTAAATGACACGACGATCAGGCAGATGACCGCAACGATGCGCGCTGTCCTGGAGTAGTAACGTTCGGCGATAAATTCCGGTACCGTAAATTTGCCGAATTTCCGAAGGTACGGTGCGAGGAACAGCGCCAGCAGCACGTAGCCGCCGGTCCAGCCCATCAAGTAGACGGAACCGTCGTAGCCCAGAAAGGCAATCAGGCCGGCCATCGAGATAAACGACGCGGCGCTCATCCAGTCGGCCGCGGTCGCCATGCCATTGGCAACCGGGGAGACGCCCTTGCCGGCAATGTAGAAGTCGCCGGTATTGCGTGCACGAGACCAGATGGCAATACCGATATACAGCGCAAAACTGGCGCCGACGACCAGGTAAGTCAGGGTCTTCAGATCCATGACGGCCGCTCAGTCTTCATGCACGTCGTATTTCTGGTCGACCCTGTTCATGCGCCAGGCATAAAAGAAAATCAGCAGGACGAAGACGTAGATCGATCCCTGTTGCGCAAACCAGAAGCCGAGCGGAAAACCGCCGATCGTGATCCGGTTCAATTGCTCGACGAACAGGATGCCGAATCCGTAGGAAACCACGAACCAGATCGCCATGCAGACGGCAAGAATTCTTAAATTTGCACGCCAGTAAGCGGCGCGTAGTTCCGGTTTCATCATCAGGATCCGCTGGTTGCTTGTTATTGGCGCGAGGGCGACAATCTAACAGAGCGTCATCGAGAATTCACGAGGCGGAGCACTATCGTGGGAGATTTCGGAACCGGTCAGGCCCTGCGCCGCACGGAAGACCAGCGCTTCATAACCGGCAGCGGGAGCTATACCGATGACATAGTGCTGCCGGGCGCGGCCATTCTGTATTTTTATCGCTCGCCGTATGCGCATGGCACGATAGCTGAGCTCGATGTTGAAGCGGCCCGCATGGTTCCGGGCGTTGCCGCCGTCTATACGGCCGACGACCTTGAGCGTGGCGGAATCCGCGACGTTACCGGCGCGGCGCTGCCCGCCTCCGCAAAGGACGGCCCGCGGCCGGCATTGCTGCAACCACCACTGGCACGCGGGCGGGTACGCTATGTCGGTGAACCCGTCGTCGCCATCGTTGCCGATACATTGATGGCGGCCAGAGACGCCGCAGACCTGATCGAGTTCGAGGTCAATGACCTGCCGGCGGTGGTCACCATCCGTGACGCGCAATCCGAAGATGCAACCTCGGTGCACGATGACATTCCACACAATTGCTTCGGTACACTGGAGCACGGCGAAGCGTCCGCAACCGTACGAGCATTCGAGAACGCGGCACACACAGTCGACATTGAAGTGATCAACAACCGGGTTGCGCCGACCGCTTTGGAACCGCGGGGTTGTGTCGTCGACTTCGACTCGTCGAACGAAGACATTACCGTCTACCAGGGCTGCCAGGGCGCGCACGTATTGCGCGACCGGATCCTGAAGTCCGTCGACATCGACCCGTCGAAGCTCCGCGTCATTTCCCCGGACGTCGGCGGCGGGTTCGGTCTCAAGATTTTCCTGCAATGCGAAACCGTCGTTGCCGTTTTTGCGAGTATGACTTTGCGGCGCCCGGTGCGCTGGATAGCGGAGCGTGGCGAGAGTTTTCTGTCAGACCTGCACGGACGCGATCACGTAAGCCGCGCGCAGCTTGCACTCGATGCCGACGGCCGGTTTCTCGCGTTGCGCGTTTCGATCAGCGCCAACATCGGCGCTTACTGTTCACAGGCCGGCCCCTATATACCGTGGTTCGGCGCCAGCATGAGCACAGGTTGCTACGACATTCCGGCAGCGCATGTTGCCGTTGAAATGATCCTGACCAATACGGTACCGGTCGACGCCTATCGCGGTGCCGGACGGCCCGAAGCGGCCTACCTGATAGAACGACTGGTCGACAAGGCGGCACGCCAGACCGGCATCGACCGTGTGGAATTGAGGCGGCGCAATTTTATCAAGCCGGATCGTTTTCCATATCGTACGCCCACTGGCCGGCTGTACGATTCGGGTCAATACGCTCGCTTGATGGACGAGGCACTTGAGCGCGCGGACTGGTCCGGCTTTGCGGAACGCCGTACCGCCAGCGCGGCAAGCGGCCGCTTGCGCGGCATCGGGTTCGGCTGTTACGTCGAAGTCTGTTCGGCAATGGGTGGGGAGAACACGCACATCGCGTTCACAGAGGACGGGCGCGTCTCCGTCCTGGTCGGCACGCAATCGACCGGCCAGGGCCATGAAACGAGCTATGCCCAAATGGCGTCGGCCGGTCTGGGCGTCGATATTGCGTTGATCGATATCATCCAGGGCGACAGCCGGCGAATTCCGACCGGGGAAGGCACGATGGGTTCACGGTCGATGGCGATTGGCGGCTCGTCGCTCTATCACACCGTTGCGGCGGTTATTGAGCAGGGCCGGAACATGGCAGCCGTGCTGCTTGAAGCGGCAGGTAGCGATATCGAATTCGACAACGGGCGGTTCCGGATTGCCGGGACCGATCGCAGCATCGGCATTGATGACACAGCAGAGGCATCGCTCGATGACGCGCGCCGCCCGCCCGGCGTCGAAGCAGGCCTCGCCAGCAGTGAACGTTTCCAGCCGGACGACGGCACCTTCCCGAACGGCTGCCACGTCTGCGAAGTAGAGGTGGATCCGGATACCGGCACAACGCAGGTATTGCGTTATACGATCGTCGACGATGTCGGTGTCGTTATCAATCCGCTGATACTCGAGGGACAGATCGTTGGCGGTGCGGCCCAGGGACTCGGCCAGGCACTCGGAGAACACGCTGTCTACGAAACCGACAGTGGGCAACTGCTGGCCGCAACTTTCATGGATTACCCGATGCCCCGCGCCGACTGGGTGCCGGAAATCGACTTCCATTTCCGCGAGGTGCCATCACCGCGCAATCCGCTGGGCGTCAAGGGTGCCGGTGAAGCGGGAACCGTTGGTGCGGCGCCCGCGGTCATCAATGCCATTATCGACGCGCTGGCGGTGCGCGGCATTACACACGTCGACATGCCGGCAACGCCACAGCGCATCTGGCGGATATTGCGCGAGAACGCGGCTTGAGCAGAGGTGTCATTGCGAGCCGTACGGAGCCGCTGTCATCGCGAGCCCGCCAGGGCGTGGCAATCTCGTTCCGGTTGGCATAGTCATTTGCCGTGCGAGGTCGCCACGTCGCTGCGCTCCTCGCGATGACCGGGGGAGACTGGTCTCCACGCGATTACCTGGTTGCTGCTCACCTCGCGATGGCGGAGCCATAACGAAAAAAAGCGGCTCCTCGCGGAGCCGCCTGCTTCAACCTCAGAGCGTCTGTCTGGCTTTTTTAAATCCCCCGCCAGTCGTGCCTGAAGGTGTTATCCGGGACCTGGCCGCTGACACAGCTGTTGTGAACATGCGACGAATGGTCAGCGCAGAAGGTCGCAGAAAATCCCTGTATTGTCAATCCTGCAGCAAGAATGGATCCCGCACCTCGTACGACAACCCGCGGCTGTGGTATTTGTACGACATCCAGCCAGTGGCGCTTCGCGTCAGCGATAGGACAACATTCCCACGGGCAGGTGTCGCGTATCGTTAAACCGGTCGAGCGACACGCGGTCGCCGCTGAACGTGTAGCGCGTCACCGAGCCGTTATGGATGCGCCAGTTCAGCTCCATCGCCTTGATGTCCGGCGCCTGCAGCGCGCTCTGTACGCTGACGCCGATCGGCCCGCCCGACGTAAAGACCGCTGCCGTGCGGCCGCGGCCGGTCGCCCGCATGACTCGTCGTATCGCGCCGCGCACGCGCTCGCTGAACGCGGGCCAGGTCATTGCCGAAGGCAGCGCCGCGCTTCCGGCCACCCAGTGCGCCATGACCGCTTCCAGCAAACGATGGAAATGCCGGTAGCGTGCCTCGTCGCTGTCAGCCGACTGGTAATCGGCTGCGATCACCGCCAGCTCCGGGTGGGAAGCCCGCAGCGCGTCGAGAACGCGCGGCAACAGTTCCTCGGCCGGGTATTCGTTGAAATGATCGTCGACTTCAATGCGTGGCCATGGCGTACCGGCGGCGGCAAATACAGCCGCTGCTGCTTCCGCGGAGCGTTGCTGGCGTTCGAGCGCACCGCACCAGACGCGGTCCGGCACGATACCCTCAGCAAGCCATGACTCGGCCAGCAATTCGGACTGGCGCACGCCCTGCTCCGACAGCTTGTCGTAATTGTCGCTGAACAGGCTGGCCTGGCCATGCCGCACCAGCAGCAATATGCTCAATGAAAAACCTCGCCGGCCGGCACGATGCGGACGTCGGATTCCTCGAAAATGATCGGCAGCGACTGGATCATGCGATCCTCGTCGAGCAGCTCTTGCGGCTGGCCGGCGTCGTACTCGATCGGGGACGGCTGGTTTTCCAGCAGCCGCCGCTGCAGGTCGTCTGCATCGCGCGTGACAAAGACGTACTGCATATTATCCGTGCGCAGTTGCTGGCGGATGACACGATTGACATCGGCCAGCGTCATCCCGTCCAGTTCACTCCGCACGTACTCCGCAAAATCGTCCGTGCCATAGTAGTCGCTGTCCATGGCATACCCGAGCTGCCGCGACTGGCCGTCGGTCAGCAGACTGACGAAACTGGCGAGGTAATTTTTCGACGATTCGAATTCCTGCTCCGACATGCCGGTCTCGATCAGCTTGCCGAGTTCATGCAGCGCAACGCGTGTCGCGAAGTGCGCATCGTTGTTGTTGCGCAGCGGCCGGAGCCATACCTGGAATATCTGCTGCTGCCGGCCGAGATTCGTGTCCGGCTCCGAGCGGAACATGCCGCGCGGGAAATACTCGATATACGCGTAGTCCCCGTAGTTCATGCCGCGCGCCTCGCGTATGCGTTTGTACAACTGCCCGCTCGAGTTGCGGTGCTCGCCGAGCCAGGACCGCGCCAGCCACAGCACAACCCAGTCTGGGTCGCCGCGACGTAGCGACACCGGAAAGCCGAAAGAGACGGCAACCGAGGCCGTTTCCTTCTCCACAATCACGGCATGGTTTGCCGCGAGGTCCGCGGCTTGCGGAACCTCGATTACCTGCCTCTCACCTGCCGCGAGCTGCTGCAGGTCATTACCGATCCGTGACGGGAAGTCATCGGGATAACCGCCGGCGAGACCTACCGTCAGGTTGGCAATGGTGTAATACCGTTCATAGAATCGCCGTGCATCATCGAGCGTGAGTGCCTCCAGGTCGCTGCTGTGACCGAAATTCAGCGCACCGTAGGGATGGCCCGGGCCATACAGTGATTCATAGAGCACTTCCTTGCCCAGTTCCTCGTCGTTATTGCCGACCAGCGACGTCCGCACGGCATTGATGAGCTGCGTCCGGACGCGTGAAAAATCCTGCTCGCGCCAGCCAGGCGTGAGCAGTTGCCCGCGCACCAGGGAGTACCACGCATCAAGATTGTCGCGATGCACCTGGCCCGCAAGCCTGGTCATCTCCTTGTCGACCTGGCTATCGAAACCGGCCGCCATCGGGTACATGGCCTGATTAATTTGCTGGATCGTCAGGTCGCGGGAACCACCGTCGGCAACCATCGCGGCTGTCAAGGCCGCCAGTCCTTTCTTGCCCGGCGGGTCCATGGCCGCGCCGGCGTGCACGACGAACGACACATCCACCAGCGGCGAAGTTTCGAGCGGGCGGGCAACCACCGCAACCGGCGCCGGATCGCCGTCAAAAGGCAACGGTTGCGTGTCGGGAATGGCAACGGGTGGCTCCGAATCTTCTGCTACGGCGGTTTCGGTATCAGCGAGTGTTGCGACGCGCTCGTCGATCGACGCCATTCCGGTCACACCGGACAATGCAGCATCCGGCGACAGCGTCACCGTCACCCGGCCGCTGTCCACGAAATAGCGGTCGGCCACAGCACGCAGGTCCTCTGGCGTGAGTTCCTCATATTGCCGGTACAGCTCGTTGATCGTCTCCGGAGTCCGCTCGAAGTGTACGAAGGTCGCGAGCATGCCGCCGATGTCGCCGGCATTGTCGAGATTCGATGTAAACGAGTAGCGCAGCCGCGAACGGGTTTCATCCAGTTCCCTCGGCGACACGAGTCGGCTGCGTGCCTCGGCCAGCGTGTCGTGTATCGCCGCCTCAACGGCGGCCACATGTTCCACGTCGGTAAGGCGGGCATAGACCATCAACAGGTTCGGATCCTTGCGGTTCGGCATGTTGACGGCCAGCTGGTCCACAGTCTGGGCCTCGAGTACGAGCTTGCGGTACAGCTCCGACGAGTCGGAAAAATGTATGGCCGACAGGACATCGAGTGCCGCCATATCGATGCCGGAAGCATCGAAAGCCGGTCCGCGAAACGCCATAAGAAGCCATGGCTGCGTCGGGCCATCCCACTTGACGTGCTCATAGACCGGACCGTCGAGTGGCGGCTCGACCGGTACGTCTGCCGAATAGCTCCCTCTTTCCCACGAGCCCCAGTACTTTTCAACGAGATCGAAGGTGGCCTCGGCATCTACATCACCGACAATAATTACGCTGGTCTTTTCGGGCCGGTACCACCGGTCGAAGAACGTTCGCGAATAATCGAACTGGTTCGGCATCATCTCGATATCTTCGAGAAAACCCATGGTCGTATGGCGATAAGTGTGTTTCGAAAATGCCAATGACCGGATGCGCTCATAAGCTTTCAACAGCGGATTCGAGTAGTTCTTCAGGTACTCGCCCTTGACGGCGAGCGCTTCGGTGCGAAACACATCATCGGTGTATTCCAGGTTCTGGAAGCGGTCCGCCTCGATTTCGATGATCTTTTCGAGATCCGCCTTGGTAAACGTCGCGTAATAGTTGGTGTAATCGTCGGTCGTGTAAGCGTTCTGCTTGGCCCCGGCATCCTTCAGGATCCTCAGGTATTCGTCGGCAGGATACTTTTCTGTACCGCGGAACATCATATGCTCGAAAAAATGGGCAAATCCTGACTTGCCGGGCTCGACCTCGTTGCGGGAGCCCGTTGCGACCGGAATCTGCAGGGTCACGATGTCCGGAAAATCGGTTTCGACAATGATCACGCGCAAGCCGTTTTCAAGATCACGCATGACGTAAGGCATCGCGAATATACGGTTCTCCTGCGCGGTGTCCTTTTTATCGGTGCCGGGTTCGGAAGATTTGCCGCATGCGGCCAGCAACAGCAAAACGGCGACCGCCATCAACAGGTTTTTCATCGAACAATACTCCGGTGCCCGCCCCGATATCTCATCGGGGCTAGTATACTGCGTGCGAAAGACGCGCATTCTACAGTGTCTTTTACGGATTTGCCGGATGAGCGGCACGCAGTTGCCACATGCATTGAATACCAGTACGGAACGGGAGCAAACGATGATCGTCGAGCAAATATGGACCGCCAATTCATACCGGAATTTCAACTACCTGGTCGCCTGCCCCGAGACCGGCGACGCACTTGCCATCGACCCGCTCGACTTTCGCAAATGTCTTGACGCCGCCGCCGCAAATGACTGGACCATCACCCAGATCGTCAATACCCACGAACACGGGGACCATACAGGCGGCAACAAGGCGATGGTCGAGGCGACCGGCGCAACGGTCATCGCGCACCGTGACGCTGGGAAGCGAATTCCGCAAATGACACGCGGCGTTGGCGCCGGTGATATCGTGAGTGTCGGCAAATCAGTTGAACTTGAATGTCTCGATACGCCGGGACACACGATGCGCCATATCTGCCTGTTGTCACGTACCCAGCCGCGGGCATTATTCAGCGGCGATACCTTGTTCAACGCAGGGGCGGGTAATTGCCACAACGGCGGCCACCCGGCCGAATTGTACGAGACATTCACGGAGCAGCTGACTTGTCTCGACGACGATACCCTCATTTATCCGGGACACGACTATCTTGTAAACAATCTGCGCTTTACGCTGGACCGTGAACCCGACAATAGCGCTGCTGCAAAGCTGCTCGAAATGCACGAGAACCAGGATCCTGCCAACGCGCTGATAACAACGATCGGCGATGAGCGGCAGATCAACACGTTCTTCCGGCTGCAGAGCCAATCGGTAATTGCGAGGCTGCGGGAATCGTTTCCGGAAATGCCGGAATCATCGTCACCGAAAGATGTGTTTCTCAAACTTCGGGAACTGCGGAATAGCTGGTAAACAACCGCGGTCCGCTTTCTGTTCGCGAATGGACCGCGGGCGCCGCGGTAAGCGTAGTTGGCACGATGTAGGATTATTCATGAACGTCACATTGGCCGGGGCGGAGGTGTGCCCCGGGGAGGGCCTTCGCCAAACCACCGCGCGAAACCGTTCATGAATAATCCGGGCGGCTGGCAGCCTCACGGTAATCCACCAAACGCTCACGAACCCGATCCATGCGCGACACATCACCACCTCGCGCCGCCAGCCATAACCATTGCAACGCATCGAACTGGCGCATCCGCTGCTCGAGCCGATCCCGCAGTGCGGCGGTCACATTATCGGTGTATGCCTGCAGCAGGACGTCGACGCGCCGCCCGTGCATATCGTGCCAGCCGATCAGTGAGGCAAGGTCGAACAGTGGATCGTTGTCGCGTGCGTATTCCCAGTCGATCAGCCGCGGCGGGTTGTCGCCGACGATGTTCCCGGCCACAACATCATTGTGGCAGCAGGTCGCATCGGTGACCTTTGGGCCGGACGCGACGATATCGATGCACAAGGCCGCGGTTGCGTGGTCAGCATTCTGCTCCGCCAGCTTTTTGCCGTACGCTTCAGCCGCTTCAATAGCGGGGAACATCTGTCCGCAGCGCGGAAGCTCGTGCACCTTTCTTAGCAAAGCGGCTATTGCGTGAAGGTTGCGATCATTGAGCAGGTCGCTGTGCTGCCAAGTGCGTCCCGGCAGGAACTCACTTAGCAGCAGCCCGTATTCCGGTCTGGCGTATACGATCACCGGTGCAATGCCGGCGGTTGCGGCCGCCGTATGAATTTCATGCTCCATGGTGAAGTTGCGGACATCGTTTTGCGATGCATCGCTCGCGAGGCGCAGGACAAAATGATGGTCATCGGCGGTGACCTTGTAGCTGCGGTTGTTGTAGCCGCCGGCCAGCGGACGAATCACGGCATCGCAATCAGCCCAGCCCGGGATCGACGCAAGTGCTTCCCGCGGTGTACGGAAGAGTATCATTGCACCCCCTGCGCCCCCTGCGCCCGCCATGAGCGCGTCCACTGGACCAGGCCGAAAGGGATCAGCACCAGGTAGGCGACAAACAGCAGTGCAGTCAACGGCAGGTCGCGTGACCAGTAGATGGCCACGGACACGGCATCGATCGCAATCCAGTACCACCAGTTTTCGAGTACCTTGCGTGCGACGAGGAACGTCGCCCAGATTGCCGCAAACGTCGTCAGCGAATCGAGGTAGGGGTATACCGCGTCGCTGTATCGCGCCAGCGTATAGCCGGTACCCGCCGCCAGGAGCAGCACTACAGCCATTGCCGCCGCATGCCGGCGAAGCGGCCATTTGCAGACCGGCAATTCACTGTTGCCCTGGCCACCCGTGAGCCAGACGCGCCACCCGTACAAGGCCACCACCAGGTAGAACAGGTTCAACGCGGACTCCATGTAGAGTTTCGCATCGATAAAAATGTAAACGTAACATGCCGTACTGATCACCGCGCACAGCCAGCACCAGATGTTCTGGCGTATGACCAGCAGCAGGTAGCCAATGGCGAGCACGACGGCGACGGCCTCCAGCAGAGAGTAGCTCCCCGCCTCCGTTGCGATATCCGCCAGCATGCCGGCAGGTCAGCTCTGTTTGTTTAACGGGTTATTCAGGATCCGAATCGTAAAGACAGCCTTGGGCAGATTGTCGAACGTAGTTCGTATCTCGGCCTTGAGCGCCTCCATGACGTCCTCGTAATCACCCTGGATCTGCGTACTCATCGGGTTCGTCGATATGTCCAGGGATTCGTGACGCAACAGGCGCTCGATAACGTCCTTGATCGGCGGAATAAATTCTTCAGTCAGCGGATACAGGCTGATATCTACGGCAACTCGCATGTTCAAAACCTCCGTTCGATCATGATACCGACCTGGCGCGGATCGCCCTGCCGGATGTAGAGTTCATTCGGGAAATCGGGCGGTTCGTTGCCAAAATAAAAGCCGCGCACCGCGTAGCGCTCGTCAAATACATTCCTGGCCCACAACTCGGCGGACCACTGCTCACCGGAGTAACCTGCACGCACATTGGCAAGTGTGATGGCATCCGACCGCTGGTCATGACTGACGTCAAAATAGAATTCGTCGCGCGCCGACAGGTCGACGCGCGCGAACCAGCCATCGGGGTGCCGCCAGATGGTCCCGAGCGCCGCCGTGTACCCCGGTGCGTGCGCTTGCTCGCGGCCACTCAAGTCAACCTGTGGTGTTGCAAAGTCGTCGAACTCCGCCTGCAGCAGGCCAAGACTCGCGTACCACTCCCACGTGTCGCCGGGCGCAAAACGCAACTCCGCTTCCAGTCCCAGCGTGCGGCCGCTCGCCGCGTTGTCGGTAAAAAAGACGAACGACGCGGGATCGTTCGGCACCAACTGGAATGACGTGCGCACCTGCTGGTCACGCCGACGGCTGTGAAACAGCGTACCGCTTGCCGTTAGCGCGCCATCGAGCCATGACGTGCGCAGCCCGGCCTCGATGTTCCACAGCGCTTCCTGCCTGAACTCGCGGCGACCATCCGGCACGGCACCGAGATTGAATCCGCCGGCTTTGTAGCCGCGCGACAGGCCGATGAAAGCGCTGGTCCGGTCGCTCACATCGTGCCGATAACGCACGTCACCGCCGAGCATCGATTCAGCCGGGTCAAGTTCGAGGCCCGCACTGTCGCTGAAACGGGTCGTGCGGCGTTCGCCGCGCAGGCCGATCGTCAGCAGCCCGCTGTCGCCAATATCAATATCGAACTGGGCAAATAAGGCCACGCTCAGTGCCTCAAAATCGCTGCTGAAGCGATCGTCGAGCAAACTCTCAAAGGCAAAAAGCGGGTCGACATACTCACCGCGATTGAGTGTCGTCAGCACATCATCGAGTTGCAGCACGTATACGCCGGCCAGCCAGTCGGTCGTGTCCGCAAACAGGCGCCCGCCGGGGGCCGATGCCAGCCGGATTTCCTGGCTCACTGTTCGACGGCGGCGGTCACTGTCGGTGATGAAATCGTAGGTGTACGGCGCCCATGCGTCCGGGTTTCCCCAGTCTGCATCGAATGAAAAATCGATATCCGAATACGCCGCCGTCGTAATTGACGTGACCTTCACGCGCTCCGAGCCGCCCCATTCGGCCCGTAATGCGGCACCGCTGCTCTGTTGCGCGTCCCTGCCGGGTTCGTCCGACAGAACCGTCAGGCTGTTGTCGATCGCAAAAGCATCATAGCCATTATCGATGTCACTGTGCATGCCAGTGAACCGCAGGTACCAGTCCGGAACCGGCGCCCAGTCCAGTTTGGTCCGCAGCATCGTTTCGCGCCGGCGGTTCGTATCGTCCCTGCCGAGATACGCGTTGTTTCGAAAACCGTCACTGGCATGGTGATGCGCAGCGATCCGGTAGCGCGGCATGCCCTCGCCCAGCGGCCCGCCAAACGCGATGCCGCCGGATGCGCTGCCGTCACTGCCGGTGCCCAGCCGCACGCGGCCGCGCCACTCATCGTCCGGCGCCGCCGACTTCATGTACACAAGCCCGGCCAGCGCGTTTGCCCCGTAGCGGCTGCCCTGCGGACCGCGCAGCACGTCGACCTGCTCGATATCGAACAGCGTTGCCACGGTACCGATACCGCTGAAGTCGATGTCGTCAATCAGGAATCCGATTGACGGATTCGGCGCACCCTCATACTGCT
>CAZLNH010000024.1:0-10169 GCA_964560775.1 uncultured Woeseiaceae bacterium
TGTTCAATGACATCAGGCGTTCGACGGTTCCCGCCTGCCGGTCCTGTGCCATGACCGACTGAACGCCGGCATTACTCGCCGCAGCGGCGCTCGATGCGATGACTGCCTTGATAAAACGCCGTCGTGAAAGCTGTGGATTCAATATTATGGTACCTGTGCAACAGCAAGTGAGACTGACGGATGCTGACCCTTCGCCATTCAAAGTGTAAAGCTGCCGACCCACTATTTTCCATTGAATTGCGAGCTGGGCATGGTCAGATCCACTAAGGATTGACGCTCTGCGGTAGATAATTTCGGCTGACTACGCACTATCAAGCCCAAGAACGTTGGTCCACTCGATCTGGCGCAGGGGGCGTAGACGGAGGCACGTGGGATCCGCGAGTGCATTGTGATGGCCGAAGAACTGATGTCGATCGACTCGATAGGCGGAACTGAGTTTCTCAAGGAACTGCGGCCGGGACAGCCGAGAGAGCACCCGGACCGCTACCAAGAAGCCGAGCCTGCACGATACGCAGCACCAGACCGTCAACGGCGCCAAATCCCAGAACGCAGGATATCTCGGAGAATTGAGCATATTGTGCTCAATCTGTTCTCATACTTGACATTTTAGACTGGTACAGACCAGTTATCATGCGTTTGCTGGTTCGTTTAGATTTGTGTTTCGAGTGGGAGATGTGAGCGTAGCCAAGTAGAAGGAAAAGAAGTATGTACACGCTTCACCAAAGCCCTGATATGTTTTGGGGATCCAAATGTTACAGGTCGACCCACTTCTTTGAACGGCATTTTCATTTCTAAAAGTGGCTTCACCTCTCATCGATGCTAAGCGATTCCACCACAGTCTACGGCAGAGTCACACAAGCCCTGCACTGGTGGATGGCCGTTCTACTTATCCTCCAAGGTCTCAATTCAATCTTGATTCTAATCCTGGGAGGAGGAAGAGAGGGAAATCCTGTATCAGTGGTGCTGGGACCTCAGCACCGGCCTATCGGTATCGCTGTTCTGATATTGGTCCTATTGCGCATTGTCTGGGCTATCTCCCAGAGGGGGCACCGACCCAAACATATCGGCAATACCGGAAAGCTGGCGGTGGCCAGCCATCTCGCGCTGTATCTATTGGTGCTTTTCGTCTCAATCGCTGGTCCGTTACTAGACTGGGGTCGTGGAGAGGAGTTGGCAATATACGGCACCGTGCTTTTTAATGCAGGCCCTGAGAGAGCGTGGGCAATCGCGCTGGGCAGTATGCATGCCAACCTCAGCTGGACATTGATCATATTGATCGGAGGCCATATAGCTGTCGCGCTTTATCACCAATTCATTATTTGCGATAACCTCATAGCCCGAATGATTGGCAAACACGAATAAGATGATGTCTATGCCTGCAGTCCAGATCGGCAGGAAGCAAAACCACAGTACCGATGCCGCGCTTACTAAGGAAACTGGATCGGCGTACCGGCCTACAGGCTTTCGGTCAGACAACAGATCACCTGACCGGCTAACGTGAATTTGAAAACGACGACCATTCTCTTGGATCAAGGGGACGCAGCTACGGTTTCCCATACAGCCTGGTTCGAGATCGACATGCGAAGGGCGGCGAAAAGTGACCAGCCGATCCGAGTACTGCGCGAGTCGGTGGCGGGCGGCGGGCAATGACGGCGTTACGTCCAGCACTTTCCGACATTGAGGCCGCACGCCAGTGTGTGTCGCAGATCGCTATCAATTCACCGTTGGTCCTCTCGGAGCTCTCTCCGGACCCGGCCAGATCGATCTGGCTCAAACTGGAAATTACCCAGCCAACCGGCTCGTTCAAGATTCGCGGCGCGACCAATGCTATAGCCCGCCTCACCGAGGATGAAAGAAAGCGCGGTATCGTTTGCTGCTCTACTGGTAACCACGGCCGTGCAGTGGCTTACGCCGCCAGCCGCTTTGATGTCAAGGCAACAGTCTGCCTGTCGCACCTCGTTGCCGATAACAAAGTACGTGCCATCGAAAAGCTCGGCGCGCACGTACTTCGGGTCGGCGATTCTCAGGATGATGCCCAACGCGAGGCAAACGCACTGGTCAGTAAAAACGGGCTGGTCGAGATTCCGCCGTTCGATCATTTCGACGTCATATGCGGTCAGGGCACGATCGGAATCGAGATTCTCGACGAACAACCGGATATCGAGACATTGCTGGTTCCGCTATCCGGCGGCGGCCTGATATCCGGTGTAGCAATCGCCGCCAAAGCAATCAAACCGTCTATCCGTATCATCGGTCTCAGTATGGATCGCGGCGCAGCAATGGCTGTCAGCCTTGACGCCGGACAACCGGTCGAGCTGCCTGAGTTCGAATCGCTGGCCGATTCGCTCGGCGGCGGTATTGGGCTGGCGAACAGGTATACGTTTGATATATGCCACGATCTTGTGGACGAGGTTCTGCTACTCGGCGAGGAAGAAATCTATCGCGGAATGCGCACCGTATTTTACAAAGACCGTTTCGTTGTCGAGGGTGGCGCAGCCCTGGCCCACGCCGCCTTGGTGTCCCGCAAAGTTTTGTCCAACGGGCCGGCTGCCATCGTCCTGTCCGGACGCAATGTGGATCCGCAACAGTTTTTAGACGTCATTTCTAATCAGCCAGTACAACTCGGCAATTTCACGGTTTATGGAGACTGACATGGACGATATCCTCATTCTCAACGAAGCCGAACTGCGCAATGCTGTTGGTCTCGACATTAAAACCGTCGATGTCGTCGAGGAAGCGTTCCGCGCTCTCGCAGACGGAAACGTCGTAATGCCGCCTGTTCTGTCGATGAAATTCACGGAAACCAATGGCGAAGTCGACGTCAAGGCAGCATACATACCCGGGTTCGATACATTCGCGGTCAAAGTCAGCCCCGGCTTCTTCGACAATCCAATGCTTGGCCTCAGAAGTCTGAATGGACTCATGATCGTGTTGTCAGCAAAAACCGGCCTTGTGGAAGCCGTGTTGCTGGACAACGGTTACCTGACAAATGTTCGCACGGCTGCAGCGGGCGCCGTAGCCGCGCGTCACTTGGCGCCAGCGAACGTGAGCACCGCAGGCGTTATTGGTGCTGGCGTGCAGGCCCGGCTCCAGATTGAGGCTGCTCATTTGGTGCGGCCCTTCGAGAACGTACTCATCTGGTCGCCTGATGATGAGCTCAACGCGGCCTGTGCCGCGGCGATTGGGACAGCAACAGGCGCTAAGGTCGCGATCACCGGCGATGCCGCCGAGGTAGTCGCACGAAGTCAGCTGGTCGTAACGACCACGCCTGCCACTGAGCCAGTGCTTTATGCAGAGTGGCTACATCCCAGCCTGCATATTACATGTATGGGCTCCGATCAAGTAGGAAAGAATGAGATCGATCCCCGGGCGATCGCGGAAGCAGACTTGTATGTGTGTGATCGTGTTTCGCAGGCCGAACTGTTTGGCGAGCTGCGCACTGCGAGGGAGAATGGCTTTCTGACAGACATCACACCACCGGAGCTCGGGGAAATTGTTTCTAAAGCGAAAGTCGGCCGTCAGAGCGAAAGCAGTATTACATTCTGCGATTTGACTGGAACCGGTGCTCAGGACACCGCCATCGCGAATTTTGCACTCGAATATGCGCGCGCCTCTAGCGCGGGAACCCGTTTCGAACGCTGACATGATGATCAGGGGCCGACGTGCGGGGGTGCGAATTCCAATTCATTTCCAAAACCTTTGCGAATTCAAAACCACTCAGTGCCGGAAGTGTGAAGTTCGAGGACCATCCCTCGTCAGTCGGCCGCTACCTGCTCCGGCCAGATGTAACTTTTCAACGCTCCCCTCATGCTCAGCGCTTTCGATCAGCAATGTGGAATCCAGCTATAGCACGCGATTTCGCGTAACACATACGACACCCCTATAATGAAACACCTTCTCCACGCTCGATCATGTGCTTCGGGAAATAGGCACGATTGAAGGAGTTGCTTCTGATGACCAGCCCCGGGACCCTCAGTAACTTGCTCACGCCGGCGCTCGTGCTCGACCGATCCGTCATGCAGCGAAACATCGATCGCATGGCGGACAATGCCGAGCGCCTGGATGTGCCACTGCGTCCTCACGTCAAGACACCGAAGTGTGTCGAGATCGCTAAACGACTCACGGCCCGCAACGCCCGCGGGATCACCACTTCCACACTGCTCGAAGCGGAGATATTCCTCAAGGCTGGTATCCGCGACATCTTCTATGCGGTGCCCCTGGCGCCGGCGAAAGTGGACCGCGCTCTGGCGTTACGTGCCGCCGGCGCAGACCTCATTTGCCTGGTCGACGACCTCGGCTCTGCCCGGCAAATAGCACCTGCCGCGGCCGCCAGGGGCGCTGTCCTGCCCCTGATCATCGAGGCGGATGTCGACAGCTATCGCACGGGCATGCGCCCGGATTCCGACGAGTTTCTCGAGCTCGCGCACTACATCCATGAGCATAACGGTACCAATCTTCGCGGCATCATGTCCTATGGAGGAGATTCCTATAACTGTCCCGACCGTCATGCCATGGTCGCATTGGCCGAAATGCATCGCCGTGCACTCGTCTCTGCCGCAGAGCGCCTGCGGGCGGCCGACCTTCCATGTGATAACGTAAGCTTTGGTTCCACTCCGGCGACACTGTACGCGCAGCATATGGAAGGTGTCACCGAGTGCCGTTGCGGCATTTACACCTTTCAGGATCTACTCCAGGCGGGCATCGGCGCCTGCACAATCGAGGACATCGCACTTACCGTGCTCGCGACCGTGGTCAGCCATCGGCCTCGCGAGAATCAACTCGTCATCGATGCGGGCGGCATGGCGCTATCGAAGGACCGGAGCACGCAGGGCAGACCATTCGATGCCAGCTATGGGCTGGTGTGCAATGCCATCGACGTCAAGCCCATCGGCGATTTGCAAGTGTCTGCTGTAAGCCAGGAACTGGGTATCATTACCAGCCCGGGAGGCTCCCGACTGAACTTCGAAACAATACCGGTGGGAACTCAGCTTCGAATCCTGCCCAATCACGCCGACATGACCGCCGCAGCGTACGATCATTACTATGTGGTTGACGGGAGCGCGGATATCGTCGAGGTATGGCCGCGCTATAACGGTTGGTAGCCTCAGGAGACAGACAATTCCGTACGGACGACCACAATTCTCCATCTTTGTTTGAGCATCGGGCTGTCACACTTTTGTCACACTGCGAACGTGATCAAACGTGCTATTGCGTGATGATTCGTGATTCTATGTGATTGATGCAAAAGCTGTTATTCTTGCAAGCTCCTGATAACAAACGAGTTGATAATTGCGTTCGGGAGGCAGGGGCCGGAGGTTCAAATCCTCTCACCCCGACCAATTGTTCTTTTAATTCGGGTAGTTACGAGCCCGCAAATTGCGGCACCTTTTCGCTGCCACAATTTTGTCACACTGAGATAGAAAGTTTCGGAGAATTCAGGCAGCTCCTACAAGCGCGGATCGAAACTCCTGCAGCAATCTAGACAAACCAGGCATAACTCGGCATTCGATCTAATCTTCATGATTGGTCGTACCGGTAGAGAGTATTTTTCGACGACGGTCTCTTCCCAAGTGATTTCTCAAACTCAATCAGTGCAGGCATCTCTGCCAGGTTCATCGCGAGGCGGAAGGGAATGTGTGTGACAAGGCAGTACAGGCTGATCTCGAACAGGCTCAGCTGATGTCTCGGGAGCTGCCTGCGAATATCCTCCAGATTTTGGTCCAGCCATAGCAGGCAGTTGACAAGGCTTTGACGCCGTTTGCGGGACGGCGCATCTGCCGGTCGCTTGGCGACGATTTCTTGCATCACCACCTCGACTTCTGCGGCCATCGCATGGGCCAGGACCTCGTGGGCGTTCATCAATAAAGCCGTCCTGCTCTCGTCCGGCCAGAAGAATTTCGATTCCGCGCTTGCCTCGCGAGCCAGAATCCTACAGATGTTCAGGGTACCGAATACGGCTGTTCCGCTGCGTTTCAGCACCGGCATCTTCAGGGCCGGATTGCCGGCGAATACAGCCGCTTCTTCCGTCATGAAGTCGTAAATCGGCTCAAATTGGTAGCACACCTCCGGTTCGGCAGCGACGATACGCACGACACGCGTGTAGTGGGAGCTGCTCCGCCCAACAAGAATCCACTGGTCCGTCATTTTGATTCCCGCCTGTGCTTGCCGACGGGAAGGTTCTGCAGCCGCGCCATCTCAGAAGTAGCGAACATTTCCGGGTTCTCCAAGTAAGCCTCGAACATCGCCGTCGCGTCCTCGCCCCAGAACAGGTGACCGTCCATAACGATGGTTGGTACGCCGAACAATTTATCCTCGATGGCGGACTCGAAGTTTTCACGTAGCGCGCTCTTGACTTCGGCAGAGTTGATAACCTGAGCGGCGTGACAATACCGAGGCATTCGGACACGTTGGTAAGCGACTCCGCACTATCTCCACGCAAGCACACAGGTCGAGCGCCTTCTGCTGCTAGGTGATCGCGCCGCAGAATCTGCGAATCATCGTCCCTGACCAAGACGCGGATGATGTTATCCCGGGAATCCACCCTGTCGGCCGTATTGAACACTTCGCCGGTACCTGCCGCACGTTGCCTATGCCTCACGATCCAGGGCATCCCGCACTTTCCTTGCCAGATCGTGCCGCGAGAACGGCTTCTGTATGAGTACGATCGTTTCGTCCAGCTCGATCGCGCCCCGTGTGTAGCCGGACATGTAGATGATCTTTATTCGCGGATCG
Organism: uncultured Woeseiaceae bacterium; assembly: GCA_964560775.1. Lineage (GTDB taxonomy): Bacteria > Pseudomonadota > Gammaproteobacteria > Steroidobacterales > Woeseiaceae > Woeseia. Next base: position 6,733 of record CAZLNH010000024.1, read on the forward strand.
CGCTCGGCGAGCTGTTGCGCGAGCTCAGGGCCCTGTCCGTCCGGCATGACGATATCGGTCAGGACAGCGTCGATCGGGCGCTTGCTGCCCGCGGCTATCTCCAACGCATCGGCTGAGTTCATGGCCTCGAGCACATCGTAACCGAGCATTGTCAGCAGTCGAACGACCAGCCGGCGAATCGCTTCGTCGTCCTCGACGACCAGCAGAGTCTCGTCCCCGCGCAGCTTCTCGGAGTGCGTGGACTCGATCTCCGGTTGCGGCTCCTCCAGGGCGGCGGGAAGGAGTATCTTGAACGTCGTCCCGTGTCCCTGCTCGCTGTAGACCCAGATGATGCCGCCGGCCTGATTGACGATGCCGTAGCAGGTCGCGAGACCCAACCCGGTGCCTTTACCGGGCCCCTTGGTCGTAAAAAAAGGCTCGAACAGGCGCTGCCGGGTGTGCTCGTCCATCCCAATGCCGGTGTCAGTCACCGATATCGTGACGTACTGTCCCGGCGGGATGTCCGCCGACTTGGAGTCGAGGAATTCCCGCCCCACCGTCGCGTTGGCCGTCTCAATGGCCAACCGCCCCCCGTCCGGCATCGCATCGCGAGCGTTAACGGCGAGATTGACCAGTATCTGCTCAAGGCCGCCGGCATCGATGTATGTGTTCCACAGGTCTTGCGCAAGATCCGTTCTGAATTCGATGGAATCGCCGAGAAGTCGGCGCAACATCTTGTCCACGTCGGCGACTTGAGCGTTGACGTTGATGACGGCAGGCTCCACAGGTCGGCGGCGGGAATATGCCAGGAGCTGGCCCGTCAGGCTCTCCGCCCGACGAGCGGCGTTCAGCACTTCCTCCATGTCCCCCCGTACATCCGAACCCGGCTCCAGGCGCTCGAGGACGAATTCACCGAAGCTCGAGATCACCGTCAGCAGGTTATTGAAATCGTGCGCGATACCCCCCGCCAGCTGCCCGATGGCCTCCATCTTCTGGGCCTGTCGGAACTGCTCTTCCAGCCGCTTCTCCTCTGTGCGATCGAGCATCACTCCGACGAGGTCGACGACTTTGCCGCTCTTGTCCCGTTCCGCGGCGTCAGCGAAGCACGTGACGTCTCGCCAGCCGCCATCCCGGTGGCGCACGCGACATTCAAGGGCGAAATCCCTGATCGTGCCGGAGATGAAATCACGCTGACACTGCGCCGCCCGCTCCCTGTCGTCCGGGTGAATCTGCTCGAGGAACCATGCCGGGAAGCGCTCGAACGACGGCAGCTCATTGGGTTGCAGGCCATAAATCTCGGCGAAACGGTCGTTGCAATAGCCGAGCGTATCGGCCGGAACAGAATACTCAAATACGCCTGCGCCGGTCGCCTGCAGCGCGACGGCGAGCCGGCTCTGCTCGCGCCGCTTCGCGGCTTCCGCTTCGCGCCTCTTGCGGCGGCTTACTGCTTCGGCAAGCTCCCGTTGGACCGCGGCATTCAGCCTGCCCAATTGGCCTTTGAGTATGTAGTCGCGTGCCCCGGCTTTCATGGCCCGGACGGCGCGCTCCTCGCCCATCGCCCCCGACACGAATATGAAAGGAACGTCGAGGCCTTTCACGTTGAACAAATCGAAGGCCCTGATGCCGTCAAAATGGGGCATCGAGAAGTCGCAGATAATAAGGTCCCATTCGGTCGTATCGAGCGCTTTCAGGAACCCTTCTTCCGAATCGACGCGCTCATAATCCAGACGGTAGCCCCCTCGCTTCAGCTCGGCGGCTATGAGCTCCGCGTCAACGGCGGAGTCCTCGACGAAGAGGACGCGCAGCGGATCCGGCATCATTCGTCCGTCATTTCCGGCCCGTCCCGCTTCACCGGTCATCATCGCACCAGACCATCAACCCGGCGCGCGGTTGATCGCGAGCCAGTAGTAGCCTGCCTGGCTCGCCACGTTCGCCAGCGCCTCGAAACCGACAGGTTTGACGATGTAGCTGTTGGCCCCCAGGCTGTATGACTCGGATATGTCCCTTTCTTCCTTCGATGAGGTCATAATGACGATCGGAATATGCCGCATCTTCGGGTCGCCTTTGATGATCCTCGTGACCTCGATCCCGTCCACTTTCGGCATCTTGAGGTCCAGCAGGATCAGGCGCGGCCCCACACCGGAACGGCCTTCGAACCGCCCACGCCGATAGACGTAGTCCAGTGCCTGCTCTCCGTCCTTGACCCACACCACGTCGTTCGCGAGGTTGTGTTCCTTGAGACCTCTAATCGCCAGCTCAGCGTCCAGCGCACTGTCATCGACCAGCAGGATCTCGACGTGTTCGTATTCATTCATTCGGGACATCCTTCGGCAGAGAAAAATGAAAAGTCGCGCCGTCCCCGGGGCGGCTGTCGGCCCAGACTCTGCCGCCGTGCCGCGTGATGATGCGATGCACCAGCGCGAGGCCCACGCCGGTTCCAGGGTACTCGTTCTCGTCATGCAGGCGCTGGAATACTCCGAACAGCTTCTCCTGATAGCGCGGGTCGAAGCCTGCACCGTTGTCGCGGACATAGTAGACGTTTTCGCTTTCCTCGACGATGCCGCCGACCTCGACTAGCGGATGGTCCTCGCGCGAAGAAAATTTGATGGCGTTCGACAACAGATTGGACCAGACCTGCTCCAGCAGGCTCCGATCGCCTGTGGCCCCCGGCAGTTTGCCGACCCGGAATTCCGCATTGCTACTTTCATGGCTGCCGTTTAGCCGTTCAAACGTGTTCGCGACCAGCTCCGCCATGTCCAGATGGGCCCGATTGATGGACTTTCTGCCCAGCCTGGAGAACGCGAGCAGATCGTCGATCAGCATGCCCATCCGGTCGGCCTGACCCCGAATGATCGACAGCTTCCGCTGCGCTTCATCGTCCAGCTTATCCTTGTGATCCTCCCAGAGCAGGTTCGCGAAGCCGTTGATTGCCCGCAACGGCGACCGCAAGTCGTGCGACACCGAGTAGCTGAAACTTTCCAGCTCCTTGTTCGCGTCTTGGAGCTGGGCAGTCCGCGCGGACACCCGGTCCTCAAGCTCGGCATTCAGTGTACGGAGTGCCTCCTCGTTGCGTCTCTGGTCCTCGATGTCCGTTACCGCGCCGATCCATTCATCGACCGCGTCCTCCAGCGACAGGACGGGAACGGCCCGGACGCTCACGAGCCTGTAGGCGCCGGACGCCGCATGCCACAGCTTGAGCTCGAGCTCGAATGCCTCGGGCTCGTTCAGCGCCCGCGCCCAGGCAAGCTCGAGCTCATTCTGCGCCGCTGGGTCGAACGCCCCGCGCCAGCCGAGTTCGCGATAGTGTTCCCGGGTTTGGCCCGTATATCGCGACCAGCCGGACTGTTCCTCGACGAAATGGCCCCTGCGATTTGCGACCCAGACGACCTGGGTAATCGCCGTCACCAGCGTCCGGTTGCGCCGCTCGCCGGCCGCCCGTGCCTCTTCCGCACGCTCCC
>CAZLNH010000025.1:0-31017 GCA_964560775.1 uncultured Woeseiaceae bacterium
CCAGTTGCCGTCCGGGCTCAGACGCGGTTCCGAAACGGACTTCAGTGCCATCAGGTCGTTGATGGTCAGAGGGCGGGTGTCGGCGGCCACTTGGTGCGGAAGCAGGGCCGTGCAGGACAGTACCAGGGCCAGCAGAAAGATCGCAGGGAATTTTCGAATCATTTATTCACCGATGGTTTGTTGGATGGGACAGTGACCTGTCCCCTTAATCAAGTGAAAAGATGATGATGCGGTCACCCGCAAATCGCAAGGCAGCGTTTCATCCATTGATATTCAGGTTGTGCGCTTGTGGAAGTACTACCTCTGTTGTTGCGAGGGCGCGTTTATTGAATGCGCGTTCGGCAACGTACAGATGCTCATCGCGAGACCGATGAACCGGCGAGAGCCGTTCGTGTCCTGACCGGCATAACCCCTGCCGGCAGTCACAGTCGGGTCGCAGCTGTGCTAAGGTTTGGCCCTTGTTCAGTCCGTGAGAAAGCGCCGTGAAACCGATGACTTCTGCCGTAATAGTCCTGCTCCTGATGCTTGTCCTGTCTGCCTGCGGCGGTGACCGCGAAGCCACCGATAGTGCCGACAGTGCCGCTGCCGGGGAATCGTCCGCGAGCGCCGAATCGTCCGCCGAGGCAGCCACCGCGCTGATCACCGAGACCTATATGCGCGACCTGATCGTCGAACTCGCAGACGACAAGTACGAAGGGCGCGGGCCGGGCAGCCAGGGCGACAGGGCGGCGCGCGAGTACCTGATCAAGGAACTCGAAGCGATTGGTCTCGAACCGGGCGCTGCAGACGGCAGCTGGCAACAGGTGTTCGAACTCGTCGGCGTGACCACGGACCAGCCGCCAGAGTGGACTTTCACGGCCGATGACGACGAACTGACGCTCAAGCAGTGGGACCAGTTCATCGTATCGAGCGGCGTGCAGTCGGAGCGCGCGGAGGTCAGCGATGCCGAAATCGTCTTTGTGGGTTACGGCATCGAAGCCCCCGAATACGACTGGAACGATTACAAGGGGCAGGATCTGGAGGGCAAGGTCCTGCTGATGCTGAACAATGACCCGTCATGGGATCCCAAGCTGTTTGCCGGCGAGACGCGCCTCTGGTACGGGCGCTGGGACTACAAGTACCTGAGTGCGGCGCGGCAGGGTGCCGCCGGCGCAATCATTATCCACACCGCGCCATCGGCCGGTTATCCATTCCAGGTCGTGCAGACGTCCTGGACCGGCGAACAGTTCGAGCTGCCGGCCGGCGACGAGCCGCGAGCCCAGGTGGAGGGTTGGGTTACCGAGGGCGCGGCGCGGGAACTTCTTGCAATGGCCGATCTCGATCTCGATAAATTGCGTGAAGCCGCCGACAACCGGGATTTTGAACCGGTGCCGCTCGGCGTCACGACCTCTATCGGCATGGATGTGTCGCTCAATCGGATCGAGACGGCGAACGTGCTCGGCTTGATTCCGGGCAGCGATCCCGAATTACGTGACCAGGCCGTTATTTATACGGCGCATCACGATCATCTCGGTATCGGCACGCCGAACGAGGCAGGTGACGCCATCTACAACGGCGCAATGGACAACGCGTCCGGTGTAGCGCAGGTGCTGGCTATTGCGCGGGCAATCAATTCGCTGCCGACGGCACCACGCCGGTCGATACTCGTTGCGCTTGTGGGCGCCGAGGAGCAGGGTTTGCTGGGTTCGAAGTACTACGCGGAGAACCCCACCATTGCAGCGGGCAGGATCGCCGCGAACATCAACTACGACGGCGGCAACATCTGGGGCCATACCCACGATGTCACGTTCATCGGCCTTGGCAAGTCGTCAATTGACGGTATTGTCGAGGCAATCGCCGCCGAACAGGGCCGCACCGTCAAGCCTGACCAGTTCGCGGACCGTGGTTACTTTTATCGTTCGGACCAGTTCAGCTTTGCGAAAATCGGCGTGCCGGCGTTATACCTCGACACCGGTACGGAATTTGTCGATCGGCCGGCCGGGTGGGGCAAGGAACAGGTCAATCATTACACCGACGTGAACTACCACCAGCCTTCTGACGAATACGACCCGAGCTGGAATTTCGACGGCATGATCAGCGACGCGCTGCTCGGCTACTGGACGGGGCTCGCCATCGCCAATGACGACGAAATGCCACAATGGCAACCCGGCGATGAATTCGAAGCAGCCCGGAAGAGCGCACTCGAGGCTTTACCGGCAGACGGCAATTAGGTCGGGATTGGCGATTCTTTAATGATATGAGCCCATTGTATTTGCGGAGCATTGCGATTTGCTGCGCACCCGCACCACAATAAAGAGTGGTGCGGGAGCACGAATCATGAGACTGCAATCTCAAGCCTGATCCACATTGCTCTGGTTCAGAGCTGCTTGTCCTTGAAGTTGTTGCTCTCGTCGGATTCCTCAATTGCGTAAAAGCGGTCGAGGACGACGCGCACGGCGGTGTGATTGGTTGACAGCACGCTACCGCCTGTCTTGAAACTCGTGGTCTCACCCGGATCGAGCGCAGGAATCGTGTGGTTTGGAGTAAGTTCGGGCCAGCCGGTCAAAGGCCAGATCCCGGTAGGGAGCGAAGTGCCCCACACCTGCGTCCCCGGCGATCGGGCATTGCCCTGATTGACGATCGTCACTTTGACCCTGTAGGTCTCGTTCAGGAGACCGGTATAGTGCCGCTTGATGCTCTTGATCGCGAGGTCCGGGCAAGGACGTGCAATGGTCCCCTGGGTGACATTGTTGTCGTCATAAAGCTCTGCGATCTGTTTTTGCGGATCGACCACGATCTTGAGATCACGGGTCTCCAGGCACTTGGGTTTGGAGTAGTTCGACGGTATTGGCACCGTGAAGTTCTTCGATTGCGATGCACCCATAGTCGGCTGATAAGCTGTAAATATTTTGGTTGTGCCAACCCAGATATCGATCGAGATGGGTGGACCCGGCGGATTCGACGGAGGTGCCTGCGCCAATGTCAACGCGCCCGGCCTGGCCGACACATTAATCCCGACATCGCCGCGATTGACCAGCCTGAAAGTGACCTCTCCCTGCGCGGATAATCCGATGTCCCTGGTCACGAGGTCGGCATTGGTTTTTAACAAAATTACATCGGGATTTATCGCCTGGGACGGGGCATTTGCGGCGGCCGTGTTCGACGTGGTCGTTGATGGTGTCGCCGGTTGCTTCGAGTCGGTGGCCGGTGTCGCTGGCCTGCCACGAATAGCGGTTGCGGTACTCCCCTCAGAGGCAGTGACGTCGACCTCGGGGACTTGAACCGTCGTCTGCTTGCTCGGCGCCGCTGTTCCGCGCGGCTTCTGTCTTGGCGCCGCCGTGGGCACTACGGGCTCCGGTTGATTTGCGACCGTGCCTGTACCCACGATTTTGCAGCAAGCCCTTCTGCCATCCAGCGAGACCTGCATCGTGTCGAAGTTCGCATAAACCGGTGCGCCTGGCTTCAGCCGGCCAAGCAGGGCCGCATCGGTGACCTGGAATGCGATGGTCCGTGTGCCGTTAATCTCAAGCGCCGTAACCTGGCCATTGGAGGCCACGTCCGTTACCTTGCAGCAGGCCGTTGCAGCGAGCGCAGGTGTGCCCGCAACCAAACACAACAACACAGCTCCCATGGCTGCAGTTTTCGCTGTGCCCGATCGCAGTGCCGCAATCGAAAACATGGCCATGTTCTTCATGCTCTTGCCCGGTTTTCGGGCCGACTTATGCTGGTACATGTGGCTTACCCCGAAATATTATTGATATGAGTCCATACTCTGAAATTCCTCGACACTCGCCTTCGATGCTTCGAGCTGAGAACTCATCTGCAGCAGGGCGGCCGATACCGAATCGAGGTCCTTTGCCTGTCGCAAACTCTCGAAAGATTGCTTCAGACCACTACCTTGCCCCGTGAGCTCGCCCAGCAAAGAGAGCCCTTCGAGTACGAGATTGAGATTGCGATGCTTGCGGCCGAGCTCAGGCAGGCCCGCGGAAACAGAATCGACGGTTTGTTCGAATTCCTCGAACTCGCTGAAATTGGTTTCGACCCAGTTCGTCGAATCGTCAGTCGGCCAGGTGTCCGTCGCTTCGAAAGCGGATTCGATGTCATCGAGATCGCTCTCGAGTTCGGCAAGTTCTTCGATGACGCCGTTTGCCAATAGCGGCATCGCAACCATCGGCACGGAATGTGCTGCTACTGGCGCGCCCTTCGACACCACCCGATAGCGATAGATCATGCCGTGATCACCGACTGCATATGCCACGTCCCGCCGCGGCAAGCTGAAAGCATTGGCCATGGCTGGAAACTCGATTGACCGGCTTGACCAACGACGGCCACCGTCCGTCGTAAAACTGAGCTGGTTGTAACGCATCGCCCAGCCGACTTCCGGATCGGCGAACTGGATATGCCTCGGCATCGAAGTTGCCGGTATTCCTGTCCATGTTTCGCCGCCATCGGTGGTTCGGAAAGCCGCTTTGGCGTCCTTGGACGCAAGAAAGCCGGTGTTCTCATCGACAAAGAAGAAGCCGCCCTCCCAGCCGTTCTCGCCTTCGATCAACGACACGATTGACCAGTTTTCACCGCCGTCGACGGATTTCGTGATGAGCGCGGCCGTCCCGGGGTATACGCCCGCAAGTGCATAGACGATCGTCGGCGAGACATAGCGAACCTTATAAAGACGGCAGTCGACCTGCCGCGCAAGGCCGTCGATCATGGCTTTTGCAGCGCACTGGTTAACCTGTTTCCACGTCTTGCCACCATCCTGCGTGCGGTAGATCAGGTTGTCGTTGACGAAAACGCCGTCAGTCTCGGAGGCGAACGCAAAGTCTTCATAATGCTCATCGATAATGCCGATCTGCTCCCATGTTTCCCCGTCCCGGGTGCGAAACAAGTTGGTTTTGGACGACACCTGTGCGGCCCATCCGATCGTCGGAGAAATAAACCAGAGCTGGTTTACAGCCCGCTCCTGTGACAGGGGATCGCCACCGAGCTGCGGCGTCCAGGTTTCGCCGGCGTCGGTGGTCTTCAGAATGGTGCCGGCGTCGCCGCTTACGTAGCCGATTTCCGGTGTCACGAAGAAAACGTCTTTGAGCGACAGGTCTTCGCTGTAATTCACTGGCTCCCAGATGCCCTGCAGTTCACCGGTCCCCTGGGGCCAGGCGGGCCTCGCCGGCAGCGCAAGGGCACAGGTCAGTGCAAAGAGAATTGGTACCAAAAACGGATGACGTGCGGGATTGCTGGTGTTTCGAAGTCGCATGACAGGATCTCCCAGTAGAATGCAGCTGACGCTCTTCCAACCGATCAGGCGGTTCACTTTTGCCCCTCATCGGGGTTGCATTGGCACAGCCCAGGTGGCGGTTGTTTCTCTCAAAGTACCCGCAGGCCCGCGGCCGTTACAGGAGACGGCGTCTGCGGGCCGGAAAAACGGCTATAGTTAGGGTCGGCCTATACCGGGTAGCCGCTTGAACAAGCCGGAAACGACAGACGTCCATGAGCTCTTCAATGCAAGGGTGCTGGAGGCGCGTTTTCTCGCCCGACTGCGCTGGTTTGCCACCCGCTGGCTGGGCGATGCCCATGCTGGCGAGGATGCTGCTCAGGAGGCTTTGCGGCGGGTGCTTCAGGCTTTGAAGGACGGGCGCGTCAAGCAACCGGATGCGTTGCCTGCGTTTGTCTACCAGACCGCGCGTCACATCTGTTCGCACCACCGCCGTGCCGCCGGCAGGGAGCGGCGGATGCTCACGGGTTACGGCACCGAACGGTCGCTGGATGACCCGGCCCCCGACCCGCTCAATGTGCTCGTCTCCGAAGCGCGAAATGCGCAGGTACGCGTAGCGCTGGCGGCCATGGACGACGAAGACCGGCACTTGCTCGCGGCTTTATACGTGCAAGAGCGCAGCCCGGAACAGCTCGCCGCCGAACTGCATCTGAGTGATGGTGCTCTGCGTACGCGCAAGCATCGGGCGCTGAAGCGCCTTGGCGAAAAGCTGAGCGCCGGCGATGCCGCCGGGTAACAGTTGGAGGCCAGAGGGCACAATGGAGACTATGTCGGAAAACAACTGCCCATACGGAGATGAAAGTCTGGTCGTAGCGGACTATCTGGCCGGCCGTTTGTCCGCGGCACAGGCAGAGGCGTTCGAGGAGCACAGTTTCGCGTGCGAGCGCTGCTTCGGGGAACTGCAGAGGGCTACGGAGTTGCGCGCGGCCGTTCAGGACAGGCTTTCGACCGACGCTCACGACCATCTCCCGACTGCACGTACACGTCCGGTGTCCTGGCCGCCGCTGGCCGTTGCCGCATCGTTCGTTCTCGCCATCGGCGTGTGGTACGCAATTCCGGTCACTAACGATGCGGAGGTACCGCTGGACCCGGTTTATCGCGATGGCGAAGACAACACCGCCAGCGGACAGGGCCTGCGGCTATTCGTTAGGCACAGCGATAACATCGTGTCACTCAAGTGGCCTGAAGTGCAAGGCGCGGACCAGTACCAGGTGCGTGTCTTTACGGAAAGTGGTGACCCGGTGTTCGAGCAACAGACGCGCGCCACATCGGTAGAGATGTCAGCGGCGAGCTGGGAGGATACCGATGCGCCGGACAAATTCTACGGACAGGTAATTGCCCTCGATGAGTTGCGACAAGTGATCGTCCAGTCCGGTTTCGAGCCGCTTTGAATGAAAATCACGCCGTTATCCCCGAGGTCCTGGTTTACGGTTGTAATCTTCGGTGTTGGTGCGTGCTTGCAATCCGCGGTCTCCCTTGCCGATGAAGTCAATGCACAGGTCGGGTCGCAACCGCCACAGGCAGACTCTCCCTTTGCTCATGCCAGGCAGCTTGAACGAGACGGTGCGCTGCACGAGGCGGCCCTCGAATACGATCGCCTTGCCGCCGCATTTGCGGCGACGGGAGATGCGGCAAACCGGTTTTACGCCCGCTACTGGGGAACGCGAGCCTTGTTCGACAGCAATGAGTTTGAAGCAGTTCGACAGGCCTTGCCGGAACTGCACGAAATCGCCGCTGCCGATCTCGCGCGACAGGCCTGGGTCGCCTGCCTGGAAGGATTGCTGGAGCGCGACACCGGCACTCTTGACATGGCATTGGCGAAAGCCGAGTTCGCGCTCAAGCTGGCGCGTCAATCGGCCGACAAGAAAGTCGAAGCTGCCGCGCTGGGACTGTTGCAGAGCGTGGAAGAAACTGCCGGCCGCTTTGCGCGAGCACTGGTTCTTGCACAGGAGCGACTGGCGCTGGAACAAGTGCTGGAGCCCGACGGAAAGAATGTAGCGTCGGCATGGAATCAGCTGGCTGTCGTTCTTGTACAACTGGGACGATATGCCGAGGCCATTGGCGCCTATAACCACGCGCTGTCGATCAACGAGAAACGTGGCGACACGCTTGGCATTGCTATCAACCAGCTCAACCAGTCGAACGTCTACTATGCGACCGGGCAATACCCGGAAGCCTTCAGACTCACCTTTGCAGCGCTCGAGACCTCGACGAGCATAGACGATACCTATGGCATAGTGCTGGTGCACAGCAACCTCGGGCAAATGTTCAGGCAGGTCGGCAATTACGCAGCCGCCCGGCAGCATCTGGACACGACTTTTGCCATGCTGAAGGACTTCGACGCGCCGGAGATGCATATACCTACCTATGAATTTCTGGGCCGACTCGAGCAGGTGGAGAAAAACCATGCTGCGGCGGAGCAAGCGTACTTGACCGCTTTAGAGCTGGCTGAGACTCGCGGCGAAAGCGCCCGTGTCACGTATCAAAAGGCCTGGCTCGCACGCAATGCCGCCGAAATCGGTGAATTCCAGTCAGCACAGGCATGGGGCGAGGCGGCCGTCAGGGAGTCTGAGCAGATCGGCGCGCCGGATCTGCTGGTGAGTTCACTGTGTTCCCAGGCTTTCGTTCACGAGCGCGCAGGCGACCTGGACTCGGCGCTGACGACCTACAACCGCGCAATCGATTACATCGAGTCCTGGCTCGGGCATCTCGGATTCGGTGACCTGAAAATGAGCCTTGCGGCGTGCCACCTGGAGGTCTATGAAGGGGCGATTCGCGTCCTGATCGCTCTTGGTCGCGCGGGAGAAGCATTTGACGTCTCGGAACGCGTGAGAGCACGGCGTCTGCTCGACCTGATGATGCAGACGCCGGCCGATACCGGGTATGTGGCGGACGCCGGCATTGCCGAGCTGGAAGCTCGTATGCGCTCACGCTATCCGGAGTTGCAGGCGAGTGACGCCGGACAAGCGACACGCCTGTCGCAGGAACTGGAGACGCAAGCGCGCGAAGTCGAGAAGCGAAAGTCCGCGCGCAGGCAGGCCGAGCCGGTCGCGGGGATGGCGCGTTACCCGGTTCCCGCGCACGTCGCTCAGGTACAGCAGGGACTGTTGAGCCCGACACGCGCACTGCTGGCGTACTTCTGGGGGGAGCACGACGTGTTTGGCTGGTGGATCGAGGCTGATCGCATCACCGCAAGGCGTCTGGGTACGGTGACCGATTTTGACAAGCGCATCGCGTTCTTCCGCGCCGCGATGCAAGACCCGGACGGCGCGATTGACTGGCGTCGTCCGGCAATCGGCTTGTATCAGAACCTGGTGGCGCCACTCGAGCCTGGCCCGCAGCTCGAACTGTATCTGCTCCCCGACGGTCCGCTCGGGTACGTGCCTTTCGCCGGCCTGCTGCCACGGGCAGGTGAATCGCCATGGGGCGCGACGCACCGGTTGGTTCAGGGTCCTTCGGCTGCCATTCTGCTGGCGCTTTCGCGCGCGCAACAACCGGAAGTTTTTGAGCGGGCCTTGCTCGCCGTCGGCGGGCAACCGACAACGGCGATGTCTGGCAACGCGCTCCGCGGCACTGCGCAGGAACAAATCCCGCTGCCGTTTGCAGCGAAGGAAGTTGCCGATATCGCCGCGCTGTTTCCTGCGGAAACATACAACGTGCTGATCGGCGCGGACGCTACCCTCGAGCGTTGGCAGGAACTGCAGCCACACCGGTTTCGTTATTTGCACTTTGCAACGCATGCCAGCGTCAGCGATCGCGATCCCCTGGAGACTCATCTTGTGCTGTCTCAGACCGGTCAGCTTGGATTGGCAGCCATTCGCGAACTGAATCTTGCCGCGGAACTCGTAACGCTGTCCGGATGTGAAACCGCTCTCGGACGCCTCATTACAGGCGAAGGCATCCTGGGATTGCCGCATGCTTTTCTGGCAGCCGGTGCGCGTGGTGTGCTGGTTACCCTGTGGCGCGTCGAAGACCGTGAAACGGCAGACTTCGTAACACAGTTTTACTCACACTTGCGTGTCGGCTCGCCTCCGGCAGAAGCCTTGCGCATAACCCGGGAGCAGTGGATTTCGAGTCGCAGCAACGCGAGCGCCGCTGCCTGGGCGCCATTCGTGCTGATCGGCGGCCTGGACAGTCAGGCAGCGTCGAGGCCCGGGAATTAGGGCGTACTGGCATTGCCGCCGGCTGTGCGTCATCGCCAGTATCGAGGCGCCGGAGGAAAGGCCGTACGCTCCCTCCCGCGCGCACACTCCGTTTGCGCCTGCGGAAGACACCGCGCTCAGCGGCCAGTTCTTTCCTGGCGCGCTGCGTGACGCTCCCGGCGTTGCCGTGACAGCCAGTAAAGGACCAGGCCGGCGGCAAGCAGGGAGCCGGTCATGATCCAGGCATCGGCCGCCGACTGCAATGCGATCCAGATGCTGACCAGCATCGCAACGGCGGGAATCGTGTAGCCGCCCCTGAGGCGGTACGCCTCGGCGCGTGCCTCCTCGCTGGCTTGCCGGCGAATCACCGGCAGCGCGCCTATGCACAGGCCGTAGGAGATCAGGCGGGTCAGCGAACTGGCGGCGGCCAGCCAGACGAAAGAGCCGGTCAGTGCGAACAGCATGCCGAGCGCGCCGAGGAACAGGATTGAATTGCCGGGCGTCGAGTAGCGTTCATGCACTTCTCCGAACCAGCGCGGAAGGAGCCGCTGCTCCGCGAGTGCAAAGGTCAGCCTGGGTACCGCGAGCATGATCGATGCGAGATTGCCGCCTATCGAGAACACCGCGGCCAGCGTGATTGCCACCGCTCCAACCGGACCCATCAGGACTTCGCCGACATCAACCAGCGTCGCACTGCCGTCGGCATCCGGCAGCACCGAAATGTAGATCAACACAATCAGGAAATAGAGCACACCGATACTGACAATCGTCGAGACCAGCGCGCGCGGCAGCGTGCGTTTGGGATTGACGGCCTCGCCCGACACGATGGTTGTCGATTCGAAGCCGACATATGCGTAGATCAGCAGCAATGTCGTGCCGCCAATGTCGTCAATCGTCGGCAGGCTCGCCGGGAAAAGCGTATCGCCGCTGACATATTGCAGGCCCAGCACGATCATCAGGATGATGGGCGTCAGTTTCAGGAATGTCAGGATACCCAGGGTGCGAACGCCGTCACGCACACCGATATAGTTGGCCAGCGTCAGGCCGCTGCAGACGGCGATAATGAGGATCGCCCGCCCGGTGCCATCGGCGAACCAGGGCACCAGTGCGCCCAGGTACAGCGCCATGACCGTCGTATTGGCGGCAAACGCCGTCATGCGGCTCAGGAACAGTATCCATCCGGTACTGAAGCCGACCAGCGGACCAAACGCCTGCGTTGTAAACAGGACCGGCCCGCCCGAGTCCTTGAAGTAGCTGGAGAGTTCGGCAAACGTCAGGACGATGGTAATCACCAGCAGGCCGACAATGAGGAACAGCCACGGGCTCCACGCGCCGGCCGCGGAGGCGATTGTCGCCGGCAAGGCAAATATTCCGGCACCAATAACGCTGTTCAGGGCGAGGACCGCGATGCCGAGAAAGCCAATCGCCCGCAGGAGTTTGCGTTCTCCCCCGGCCGCGTTACCGGATTGCGTCATAATAGGGCCCCCTTGTTATTGTTGTCGGAGTCGAACCATAGACAGGAAGCTGGTTAAAACGCAAATGCCGAAAAAAATCCCGAAAAGGATCGAAATGCACGGTGACGTGCGCGTTGACGATTATTTCTGGATGAACGACCGGGAGAATCCCGACGTCATTGCGTGGCTTGCGCAGGAGAACGCGCATACCCGTGCAACCATGGTGCCGCTCAAGGGGCTGGAACAGTCCCTCTACACTGAAATGCGAGGCCGAATTCCCGAAGAGGAACGGTCAGCGCCTTACCGGGACGGTGATTACTGGTATTACTATCGCTACGAGCCGGGTCACGAATACCCGATCTATTGCCGCCGGTACCTTGAGGCCAAAGCCTCCGAGGAGATACTTCTCGATGTCAACCTGCTGGCGGAAGGGGAGGACTATTTCTCATTGCAGAATTTCGCGGTCAGTCCGGATCACCGCAAGGCCGCCTTTGGCGTTGATACACAGGGCCGGCGGATATATACCATCTTTTTCAAGGACCTTGACCGCAGCAAGCTGCTGCCCGATCGCATCGACAATGCGACATCCAATTTCGAGTGGGCCAACGACAGCAATACACTTCTGTACACAACCCAGGACAGGGAAACTCTGCGCTGGAATCGGATCTACCGGCGCAAGCTCGGCAGTGCGGATGATTCGCTGGTTTACGAAGAATGTGACGATACGAGCTCGTTGTGGCTTGAAAAGTCATTGTCATCACAATTCCTCTTCCTGGTCAGCGCAGCAACTGTTGCAACCGAGATTCGCTACCTGCCGGCCTCGTCTCCCGAGAAGACACCGCTCCTGTTTTTGCCCCGGGAGGGCGAGCATGAATACTTTGTGACCGACGGCGGTGATCGCTTTTTCATATTGACGAACCACGACGCAACCAACTTCCGGGTCATGGAAGCACCCCTTGATGACACGTCGCGCGAGTGCTGGCGGGAGCTGGTACCGCACCGGGATGACGTGCTTGTCGAGGGTTTCGACGTGTTCCGGGACTACATCGCAGTCGCAACACTTGAGCAGGGCGTCGTCGGCATTGAGATACTGAACCGGACTACCGGCGAAACCCGACGCATAGAATTCGATGAAGAAGTTTTCACTGCGTACTCGGTGGACAACTACCAGTATGACAGTGAGTGGTTTCGCTACACGTACGAATCCATGACGACGCCCGAGTCGACATATGATTTCAATTTCGAAACCCGGGAGCGCCGGCTGGTCCACGAGGAATCAGTTCTAGGTGGATTCGACCGGCTCAACTACGAATCAAAACGATTGTGGGTACGCGCCCGTGATGGCGCGAGGATCCCCGTATCGATGGTTTATCGCCGTGGCATCAAGCAGGATCGCTGTAATCCGCTGTTGCAGTATGGCTACGGCGCTTACGGTATTACCGTTGAACCGGACTTCGATCCGGATCTGCTCAGTCTGCTCGACCGTGGCTTTATTTATGCGGTGGCGCATGTGCGGGGCAGCTCGATGCTCGGGCGTGACTGGTATTACGACGGCCGGCAGCTACGGAAAATGAATACGTTTAATGATTTCATCGATGTTTCGCGCTTCCTGATCGCCGAAGGCTATACGTCGCCCGAGCACCTGTACGCGCAAGGCGCCAGCGCCGGCGGCCTGCTGATGGGCGTTATCGCAAACATCGCCCCGGAGCTGTATAACGGCATCGTAACGAGGGTACCATTTGTCGATATCGTGACGACGATGCTCGACTCAAGCATTCCGCTCACGACGGGGGAATGGGATGAATGGGGTGATCCGCACCAGCGAACCTTCTATGACTACATGCTGTCATACTCGCCCTACGACAATGTGCGGTGCCAGGACTACCCGAACATGCTCGTAACAACGGGCCTGCACGATTCCCAGGTGCAATACTGGGAACCGGCAAAATGGGTCGCCAGGCTGCGCGAATATAAAACGGATGACAACCTGTTATTGCTGCATACGGACATGCAAGCGGGTCACAGCGGCAAGACCGGCCGCTTTCGAAGCATCGAGGATACGACGATTGACTACGCGTTCCTTTTGCACCTGGAGGGTATCCATGAATAAGTACAGACCGGGCGCCCGTGTGCCCGCCTGCGGCGCACTCGCGGCGCTTGCTGCCATTCTCGTTGCCGCAGTCGCCCCCGCGGAGGCATCCGGCGGTATCATGAACTTCGTCGAATACTCTGACCGGTTTGCGAGCTCCGGACAGCCGACAGCAGCACAATTGACGGACCTGGACCGGCAGGGTTACGAGCGTGTCGTCTATATTGCGTGGACGGATAATGAGAATTCGCTCGACGGCGAAGACCGCCTGGTCAAGTCACTGGGCATGGAGTACTTGCACATCCCGGTGGAATGGACCGCGCCGACGGCGAGTGACTTCTATCTGTTTGCCGGCGCCATGCAGCGCGCCCCGGAGAAAAAGACACTGCTGCATTGCCAGGGCAATTACCGTGCTTCGGCATTCAGCTTCCTGTACCGCGTCCTGTACGAGGACGTTCCTGTAGCCGAGGCAAAACGGGACATGAACGAAATCTGGTCACCAAATGAAACATGGCGCGACCTGATTTTCGAGGTGCTGGATGACCACGGCATCTCGCCGCATTGCGACGGTTGTGACTGGACACCGCCGCCTGAGACCTGAGGTTTGAACGTGATTCGCGGCTGTGGTCCAATTTGCCGCGCCATCCATGGCGCGATTTATACCGGATGCGGGGTGATTTAATGATATCGACGATCAGAATGACAGGTCTGCTCACATTATTGTTCGCGGCAGGCCCACTGCACGCCCAGGAGGCGGACCTGGTCCTGAGGAACGGGGTGGTCTGGACAGTGGATGCGGATAACCCGCAAGTGACGGCGATTGCGTCGCTGGATGACCGCATCATCTATGTCGGCTCCGATGCCGGGGCGACGAAGCATATCGGACGCGGTACGCGCGTGATCGATCTCGATGACAAACTGGTTGTACCGGGATTTAATGACAACCACGTACACTTCGAAAGCACCGGCCGCCTGCTGTATGGTCTGAACCTGCTCGATGTGTCCGACGAGGAAGCGTTCGTCGCCCGGATCCGCGACGTGCATGAGCGTTATGCGCCGGGTACGTGGATCACGGGCGGTGACTGGTCAGCGTATGAGACCTGGGCCGAAGGGGAGGTTGGCGAAGCGGGCCGGGAAGTCAATCCGGACGATCTGTACGGCAACCTGTTCTTGCCGAACAAGGGCATGATTGACGACTTCACCGGCGATCGCCCGGTGCTGGTGCAGCGCTTCGATCGCAAGGTTTATCTGGCCAACAGCGCGGCGCTCGAGGCGGCCGGAATCCGACGGGGTATCCCGGATCCGGACGGCATCATGGTTGAACGTACCGAAAGTGGCGAACCGACTGGCGCCCTTTTTAACCCGGTGTCGGGGGCTGTCGAGTCCACCGTCCTTGTTCGTGACAACGTACGCGCGCTGTTTGACGAGTTCATCCCGGAGCCATCCCGCGAGCAGCGCATCCAGGAAACACTCCGCGCGTGGGACCAGATGAAAAAGGTCGGCATCACCAGTTATTCGGACGTCACATCGGCACCGGTGCAGGTCGACATCTACGGCGAGTTGCGCAAGCGCGGCCTGATGACGGCGCGCGTGCGTTACAGGCCGCCACTCGACATGTGGGACGCAATGGCCGGCCTCGGCATGCGGGTCGGTTTCGGCGATGAATGGATACGCTTCGGTGCGGTCAAGGCGTGGATCGACGGCATCATGGGCAACAGCTCCGCGCGATTCTACGAGCCGTATACGCATAACCCGTCGAGCCGTGGCATCTGGCGCGACATCATGTTCCCTTTTGAACGAAGCCCGGACGACCCGGAGGAAATGCAAAGCCGGTTGGAGCGCCTGGCGCTTGAAGCCGATGCCGCGGGTTTACAGTTAACTGTGCACGCGATCGGCGACGAGGCAAACGGCTACCTGATGGACATGGTCGAACGCATTATCGCGAAGAACGGCGAGCGCGACCGGCGCTTCCGGCTGGTTCATGCTCAGGTCATGACGGACCGGGATATCGAGCGGGCCGGGCGCATGAACATCGTCATGGAAGTGCAGCCGTTCCACACGTCCGATGACATGCGCTGGATGGAGGAACGCATTGGCCGCAAGCGTTCACGCGGCGCCTATGCATTCCGGCGCATGTGGGATGCCGGAGCAATCGTGTCGTTCGGCTCTGACTCACCCGGCACCAACGCATCGCGCTATTACCTGAATCCGATGCTTGGTATCTATGCCGCCGTAACACGCAAGACGCTGGCCGGCGCACCGGAGGGCGGCTGGTTCCCGCAGGAAAAACTGACGGTCGAGCAGGCGATACAGGCGTACACGCTCAATACGGCGTATGCCGCGTACGAGGAAGATATCAAGGGCTCGCTCGAGGTTGGCAAGCTCGCGGACTTTGTCGTGCTGTCGGACAACCTGCTGACGATGGACCCGGACAATATCAAGGACGTTACGGTGCTGACGACAGTCGTCGGTGGCAATGTTGTCCATGAAACGGAATAGTCCTGTCCACTGAGGCAAAAGGGCCAAGGCGGTCGATCGCCATTGCCGGCAATATCGGTGCCGGCAAGTCGACACTGGTCGAGTTCCTGAGCCGGACATACGGCATCTCGCCGTTTTACGAGCCCAGCGAGGACAACCCGTACCTGCCCGATTTCTATCGCGACATGAAGCGCTGGGCGTTTCATTCGCAGATGTATTTTCTGAGCCACAAGTTCCGTATCCACCAGGCGCTCGATCGCACTCCCGGCGTCGTCGTGCTGGACCGCACGATCTTCGAGGACGCGGAAGTGTTTGCAACGGCACTGCGCGATATGAAGCACATCGATCAACGCGACTGGCAGACCTACTGGAGCTTCTACCAGTCGATCCTCGATGCCATCCAGCCGCCCGACCTGATGATCTACCTGCGCTGCTCGATGCGGACGCTACGCAAACGCATCCGGTTGCGCGGCCGCGAGATGGAGCAGGACGTGCCGCTCAGTTACCTGAAACGCCTGGATCGACTTTACGAACGATGGATAGACAGCTACCGGATGAGTGACAAGCTGATCCTTGAGACCGACTCACTCGACTACATCCATGACATGATCTGCCGTATCGATGTCATGGAGCGAATAGAATCCGTATTACCGCCGGAAATCGTTGCGGCACGAAACGACTGATCAGCTGCCGAACGGCTCAACGAACGTCGACGGCACCGGCTCGCCGTCGGCCAGGGCTGGCGTGAAACCGCTTTCCTTCATCGTGGCGATGATGGCTTCTTCGCATTTTTGTGTGATAGGCGGACCATCGTTGGATGCAATGTTGATGCTGCTTTGCTCGCCGCTGTATGCCACGTGCGCCTTGACCCAGACGAGAAAACGCAGGCGCTGCGGACAGGCGCTCTGCCACCGCTCTTTCGTCAGGCCGCGCTGCGCCGCGATGTGGTCCTCGCCGTAGGCCTCGATATTCTCGAGGACACCGGGATTGTTATAGATCGTGAGGATATTTTCATCGCCGCGGCTCTCGAAACGGACGCGGTACTGCACGTAAACCGCGTGTGGACGGCCGTCGATGATGGCGGGCTGCATGCGGGCCTTCTTTGCTGCCTTGTTGATCGCCGCAATAAACACGTCCGCGCCGGAATTGTCACCGTAACAGCCGTGCTCTTCCATCTTGCCGCTGTCGCTGACCTGCGCCGCACAGCGAATGATGATCGTGCCATCACCACGCGTCTCCGGGAATTCGATCAGCGTCTCAAGGCTGTCTTCCGTGGCGTCAAAGTGCGCCGGCCATGTTTCGGCGGCTCGGGCACCGGCCGCCGCAAACAGGATAATCATCACCAATGGCCACTTGTGCTTGAATAACAACATGTAACTCCGCGTGCAGACGGCCGGCTGGCCTTTTTCCCTATATTGGGTAATGTTAAGGGAGTGCCGTCAGCGAAAATAGTTCCGCCGTGCCTCCAGAGGCGCGCCGGGCGGCGGCGTCAGTTACTGACGGCCTGGAACTCGTACATCGCCTCGACGATGGGCGACAGCGGCTCGCCGAAGCGTCCGAACCAGTCCTGGTACAGGCGGCGGATGCGCGCGTCGCGGTAAAGAGCCGCAAGCGCGCTGTCGGCAAGGAGCCGAAACTCCGTATCGCCCCGGGCCAGCATCAGCGAATAGGGTTCAAAAGAGAAAACACTGCGCGCCAGCTGGTAGTCGCGGGCATTGGCAGAGCGAAACACCTGGCCCAGCAACATGACACGATCCGAGGCATAGCCGTCAATGTCCCCGGCATTCAAAAGCCGCATGCCCTCGTCGTGTGTCTCGATCAGGCGAAGGCGAAAATTGTACTCATTGGCAACGCCGAACTCTCGTAATGCCGAATGCGTTGTGGTGCCATTGATGACGGCAATAGTCTTGCCCGGCAAATCCTCCAGTGTCGGAATCGGCCTGGCGCGCCTGGACAGGACGGTGGCGCCGGTGATGAACGTCATCAGCGTGAAGTCGACCTGCTCCCGGCGCGACAGCGTAACTGTCGTGGCACCGCACTCAATGTCGACCTTGCCATCGACAACACCGTCGATGCGTTCCTGCGGCGCAATCAGCGGCACGTACTTGATTTCCAGGTCATCCAGGCCGGGGCGCCTCTTGACGGCGGTACCGATGTGACGGCACAACTCGATCGAGTACCCGCTGACCTTGCCGTCGGGCGCATCAAACGACATCGGTGCGGCGTCCGGTACATACCCGATCGTGAAAACTCCCTTGTCAGCGATACGCTGCAATGTAATGCCGGAAACGTCCTGCGCCTGCAGCGGACCGGCGCAGACCGTCATCAGCGCAATAATCGACAACCAGCGGGTCATGCGGTGCTCCTGTTGATGGGTTTGTGAACCGGACGACGTTGCAGTGGCAGTCTCGCAAGGGGTCAAAATGATGTCCAGCGGTCCCATATACCGTTATCGGCTGACGGGCTGCAACTGGATCGTCATGGCGCGGTGCTCCAGTATGCGTTCGCGGCTGTAGAGCAACGGAAACGACCCGTCATTGGCCCAGCCCTCCAGCAGGTTGCCGTACCACGGTGATCTCGGGTCGCCGGACTGTCCGGGCGCGCTGGTCATGCGGGCTGCATCCCAGTTGCCAACATCGAGCACCATCCGGTACGACGCCCCTGAACGAACCAGGAAGTCCGCCGGACTGAAGCCGGTATTGTTGGTGGTATAACTGCTGCCGCCGCGTGGGTAGGCGGGGTAGCGCATCTGCCGTGCCAGGGACTGGTCAGCGCGTTGCAAAAGCGGATGTTCGAAGCGTATCTCGTGCAAATCGCCCCATTGCCATTTTCCGGGATCGCGTCCGAGCAAGTTCCGCGTTTCCTGCCAGGCTTCTGCCAGCGTGGCGGTAACCAGCCCGTCGCTGCGCGGCTCGGACAACAGCCGCAAAATGCCGCGCGTATCGAGCGGCGCAATGAGGTCCGGATCGTCCGGTGCGACGAGGCGCGCCAGCGCCGGCGCCAGGTGGCGATGCAGCCAGATGTTGTACAACGCGGCGGCACCGGAGTCCGGCGCCAGCGTACGATCCCAGTCACGCAGCAGGCGGTGTGCCGGATGGTCATCTTCAGCCGGCATATACTCGAGTAATTCGTGCGCCAGCAAGGATTCGTAGTCACGCTGCAGCCGCAGTGAGTCGTCGAGTGTATGAGCGGGCTGCGAGGCGAGCACATTCCACAAGCGGTGATACCGCCATGGCGCCGACCATTCGAAGCCCATCGGGTATTTCGTGATCGGGTAATCGTCCGGAAGGTTCATCGAGTTGGCCGTGCCGGTGTAGCCGCGTGCCGGGTTGTATTCGACCGGCAGCACGTCCATGTCGAAGTAGCCGTCCCATTCGTACCGGCCGTCGCCCGGTACGGGCAGCAGGCCGTCCCAGCCGATGCGGCGCGGAAACAAGCCGCCCGGCTTATAGCCGATGTTGCCGTCAACGTCTGCATAGACCTGGTTTTCGGGCGGTGCGCCCCAGCGGTTCATGGCCGCGAGGAATTCCCGCCAGTTCGCAGCGCGCATGTATTCGACGCTGCCGAAGTAGGGTGCCATACCGGCATCCAGCCACGCCGCCCGCACGGCAAACAGGTGCTCTTCATTTTCGTGGACGATCGGTCCATGCCGCGTATAGCGAAGCGTAACGTCGACGTCCGGCCGGCCACGAACGCTGATCGACTCAATGATTTCGCGGACCGGTTCGCTGCTGTCGCCATAGTGATAGGCATCGCCGTCGCGACGGTAGACGTACAGGTCTTCCTGGTCGATCCAGAATATAGTCAGGCCAAACGCAATGCGCTCGTTATGCCCGATCGAAATTCCGGGCAGAGCCGGTTCACCGGCACCGATGACGTTCAGGCCCGGTGCCACCAGGTGTGCCAGGTACCGCAGCGACGGTACTCTGTGGCTGCGATGCGGATCGTTCGCGAGTACCGGGCGTCCGGTCGCCGTGCGCTCCGGCGCGACCACCCAGTTATTGCTGCCCAGGCTGCGATCGGTGGCCTTCCGTGCGGCATCCGCCACTGCCGCCGACGGGTTCCGGAAGTCGACGCTCGCCGTCGCAAGGTGGTAGACGTCAAGTACGCCGGACGGGATGCTGCACGGGTCGAGCCCGTCCGGGATGCGCGTCTCGTGATCCGGTTCCAGTGGCCGCCAGTACTCCGCTGTTTCAATATCCAGTGCGCAGGCGATGCGGGCACGCTGGGCCTCGTCCGTCACGTTACCCCAAAGACCGTGACCGCGGATGCGGACGACGTCTTCCGGCTGCCAGCGTTCCGGCCGGTAGTCGAGCAGCCCGAACTCCGGCGGCAGCAAGTCCGGGTGTTCATCCAGCAGGCCGATGTATGCATTGATACCGGCTGTGAACGATTCGGCGATGCGCTTGGCATCCGAACCGTATGCAAGCCACTCGCGAAACATGCCGCCACGATAGAGGAACAGGCGGGCAGCGCGATCCTGGTCCAGGTAATCCGGCCCGAAGACAGCCGACAGGCGGCCGAGGCCGCGGCGGCGCCAGACATCGATCTGCCAAAGCCTGTCGCGCGCCGCATTGAATCCCTGCACAAAGAAGGCATCGTAGTGCGTGCCGGCGTAGATGTGCGGCACGCCCCACTCATCGACGATGATTTCGGCAGGCTGTTCCAGCCCGGCAACGGTAAATCGCTCGGTGTTGTCGCCGGCTGCCGTACCGGCAAGCAGCAAAAACAGCATCGGGAGCCAGCGCGTCATTGTGCGCGGCACCCGGTATCGAGCAGCAGCCAGCGCAGCCCGGTATTGTCGTGCACGAGCACGCATTGCGAGCCGTCCAGTACGAGGTGAAATGTTTCAGGGCGCCCGAGGTCGCGGCCGCGCAATGGCTGTTGCTCGATACCCCGGTGTTGTGGATGCTCTATGCTGAGCGAACTCTCGAGCGTCAACGCATCGTCAGCCAGCGTGATATCGGCGCCGTTCAAGGCCGTGGAGATAACCTGCCGCAGTTCCGCGCGACTGCCGTCATCGGGCTCGACGATGACGGCCGGAACGTCCGGCTGTACCGGCGCCGAATTGCATGCTGCTAACAGCACAAGAATGGCCAGGCTTGAACATCGCATTACCGCGCTCATCGGTCGAGTATCCGCATTTCACGCAACGGCGAGCGCGGCAGGACGATATCCTCATCGCTGTAACTTGCACTGCCAGGCTTTGAAACGCCGGGCAGTGCAACGCCGGTCGGTGCCGGGCAGCCCATGCCCGCGATGTAGTCCAGCGCCGCGGCGAGGCGGCCCTCGGCCGGGTCGCCGAGCGGATGGGAGAAGTCGTCGGCAACGGAACAGCCGGGGATGGGTGTTGTCAGCGGGCCACCGGCATTTTCAGGTGAGAAGCCGTCGGTGTAGTCGCCGAAGCCCTTGTCGTTCTCGCCGCTGAACTGGATCGTGAAATAGGTCGTGCCGCAATTGTCGGTCGGGTAAAAACCGTAGGGCTTGCCGCAGGTAGTTGAGCCGATCTGGATTACCTCGACATCGACGCCGCGCAGGCCGTTGATGATGGATTCGCTGGCCGAGCAGGTGCCTGGGCCGGTCAGCACGAACACGCGCGGCCGGTCGAGTGTCGGCAGGGTTTGACCGGAGTTGCTGGTGTTGTAGAACGGAATCGGGTTGAGCGGCTGGCCGGTCACGGGGTTCGTGGACGGGTGCTTGTCATTGAATCGCAGGACTTCGAAGGTCCTGCCGGCCGTCGCATTGGTCCCGGCGATCATATGCGCGAATTCACTGGCAATGGAGAGAAAGCCGCCGCCGTTGTAACGTATATCGATGACCAGGTCGGTGATATTTTCACTGGCAAGAGTGTTTACGGCATTGATCAGGCCTTGTTCCGCCGTCGCAATGTGATCATTGAACAACAGGTAGCCAACGGTGCCGCTGCTGGTCTGGATGGTCTTGACGTTCTGTACCGGCACGGACGTGACTATATCCGAGACCATCGTGATGTTGCGTTCGGTGCCGTCCGGATCGCGAATCAGGAAATCGTGGCTCTCGCCGTCGACGGCAGGAAACAGGCCGTTGTTGAGCGTATCGACGTCGCTACCATTGATCAGATCGACACCGTCGACCTCCAGGATTTCAGCACCGCGCACGAGGTTGGCATCGGCCGCCGGTGTATTCGGGTCCGTGTACGCAACGAGTGCCTTGCGCGGCGGAAACGTCTGCAACAGCACCCACTGCACACCGTAGCCTGCACCGGTACCTGACTGCGACAGCTCGAACCACTCGTCGGTCGGATAGGTGTAGTGAAACTTGTCTTTCCGCGCACCGGACGCCGTTGTTGCGTCCGTCTTCAATTCGTCGAAGTAATCCAGGGTTGCGTACAGCGCGGGGTCGCGGTCGACGATTTCGTCGTACCACAGGTAGGTGTCGTTGCTATAGGAGCGCAGGAAGTTATTTTCGTCCGTGCGCGTGCCTGCCACGTCCGGGTACGGGTTGCCGGTGGCCGGGTTCGTGCCGGACCGCGGTGCGACGCACTGGTTCCGGAACGTGCTGGCGTCCAGAAATACGCCCGGGGTCCAGTTGCTGCCATTGCCACCGTTATCCCCCGGGGCATTGTCGCCACCACCACCCCCGCCGCAGCCAGCAAGCAACAGTGCGAGCGTCAGGAGGGCGGTCGTATGGCGCTGCCGGCCAACGCGGCAGGTCGATCGGAAAGCTGGGATCACGTGGATTCCGTCCGGAAACTGGCAGTAGCATGGATAATACCGGCTCACGGGGGAGCGGGCGAGGCCAGTCTGGCGGCCCGGCCGCCCTGCCCATTGCCCGGTTGCACGGCGGCCAGTAATCTGGCCCGCCATCGTCAACACTGGACAGGCCGCATGTCGGAACATGTCATAACCATCGCTCGCCGGTATTGCGGCCCGCCGAACTCCGGCAATGGCGGCTATACCGCCGGCAGCCTTGCCCGTTTCATCGATGGTGCGGCGGAGGTCACGCTGCACCGCCCGCCGCCGTTGGACACGCCGTTGCGCGTTGTCACGCAGGACGATACGGCCGATCTTTTTGACGGTGACACGCTCGTCGCCACGGCGGTGCCGACAGATGTACGAGTTGCGGCGATTGACGCGCCGGATGGCCCCGAGGCCGCCGAAGCGGCCGGCCGCACGTTTCCAGCCAGCGCGCATGAGCTGCCGAACTGCTTCGTCTGCGGCCCGTTGCGTGATCACGGCGATGGGTTGCGCCTGCATGTCGGCCCGGTTAACCCGGCCGACTCCGACTGGAACGGCGTGCTGGCGGCACCCTGGTTACCGGACAGCGATTTCGGAGGCGATGATGGTCAGGTGCGGCCGGAGATCGTCTGGGCCGCGCTGGACTGCCCGACGGCTTACGCCTGTGGCGACGGTAGCGGCATGCCGGGCATCCTGCTCGGACGGCAAAGTGTCTCGATATTCAGGCGCCCGGCGGTCGGCGAGGCATGCGTCGTCGCTGCGCAGTATCGCGGCCAGGAGCGCCGCAAGCATTTTTCCGACGCGACGCTCACCGGGCCGGGCGGGGAGTTACTTGCCGTGTGCAAGGCGACATGGATTGAGGTATCGGACGCGGTGCTGAAAGGCGAGGGCTAGACCGACTTCAGGACGCGAGTGGGCAGACCGAAATATGATCGGGCGTCGCGATGCGCGTGGCATTGCGGCCGGCGCGCTTGGCGGCGTACAGCGCATCGTCGGCGCGGCGCAACCAATCGTCCAGTGATTCGTCCGATTTCAGTTCCGCGACACCCAGCGAAATCGTCACATCGCGATTGGGGATCAGTTCGTTGGCCTCGACCAGCGTCCGGAGCTGCTCGGCCAGTTTGCTGGCCCGGTCGATCGATTGCCCTTCGAGGACGATGACAAATTCTTCGCCGCCAATGCGGTAAAGGCTGTCGGTCACGCGAATCCTGAGCCGCAGGATTTCAGTGAGCTGGACCAGGATGCGGTCACCGGTGCCGTGGCCATATTCGTCATTGACGTTCTTGAAATGGTCGAGATCGAGGATGACCAGCGATGCGGGAGCGGCCGTGCGTTCGTGCGCGGCAATAACCTCGGTCATTTTCTGCGTCAGCGCGCGCCGATTGCCGGCACCCGTCAAGGGGTCACGCGTGGCCAGGTTTATGAGCTGGTTGCGCTGGCCCCGGGTCAGGCTCGCAAACGCGTAGGCGAAGACGGCCGTCATTGTGATCGAAATCAAGACCGTCGTCAGAGTAAATGTGTCAACCCGCGAACTGAGCAACGGGAAAAGGGAAACGAGGACAACGACCGTGGCCGCGACCGCTTCCTTCGGTGTCAGCAGATAGTAGGCGACTATCAGGGCCGGGTAAGCCCAGTAGATCTGCTGCGGTCCCTTCAGGTACATCGTCCCGAGCATGCCGCCTATGCCGAGTACCGTGATGAACACGCTGGCGATGCGTACCTGGCCGGAGCGCAGGACGAACAGGCCCAGCATGGCAAAACCGCCGACGATAATGACATCCAGCATGCCGATCAGCCAATCCTGGTTCATGAACCGGATGACGGCAAACGGCAGCACGCCCAGGGCCCCGGTGGCACACAGCATCAGCGGCAGGAACTCCTCCAGCGACAGCTGGACGCGCGGCTTGGCGGTGTCAGGCGGCGGTGTTGTCACGTCACCCGCACACCTGTCAGGGCCTGGAAAGGCAGGTCACCGATCATTGCAGTGGCTGGCTCAGGACCGACATAATAATAGAAATACCTTCAATAAAATACTGTAACTCAATATTTTCATTAGGGCTATGCTGGTTATTATCTATGTTCACCGTTGGCACCGTGGCGGCCGGTATGGCCAGCGTCGTGACAAACGGCGCAATGGGAATCGACCCGCCCATTGTACGAATCAGGATCGGTTCGTGCCCGTACAGGTGTCTCATTCCGGAACGTGCGAGAAGTCCGGCGGCGCCGTCGAAATCGCTGCGAAACGCGTTATAGCTCAGGGTGTGGGTCATTGCGACGATATAAGGCCTCTCGAGCCGTTCGGTCTCGGTCGGGGCCCGGTCGATGACGTAATAGCCGAGATCCTCGATGTGGGTGCGCAGGAGCCGGACGAGGCGGGCCGGGTCTGATTCCAGTACCAGCCGGATGTCGATTTCGGCCGTGGCCGTATCCGGAATGATCGTACGCGCCTCGGTGCCGACCCAGGCCGACGAAAGGCCGCGGATGTTCAAAGAAGGATACTGCAACGCCTCCTGCAAGGTCGGGGCGACGGCGTCGGGCCGCGCAAAGCCGATCTGGCGGCGCAGCGCGGCCTCGTCGTCCGGCACTTTGGCCAGGATCTTGCGAACTTCGTCATCCAGTTCGATACCGTCGTAGAAGCCCGGTATCAGTACTCGCCCGTCGATGGACTTCAACGAACCGAGGATGCGCGTCATATGCTGTGCCGGATTCGGCACGAAATTGCCGTAATGGCCGCTGTGCTGAGGCACGCGCGGGCCGTAGCTGACGAGCGTCACGTCGACAATGCCGCGTGCGCCGAAGCTGACGGTTGGCGCATTCGATGCATGCGGCGGTCCGTCGAAGATCAGCAGCAGGTCGGCAACCAGCCGTTCGCGGTGTTCCAGCACTGCGTCGGCGAGGTGCGGCGAACCGAGTTCCTCTTCGGTATCGATAATGACCTTCAGGTTGAAATCCGGCGTGATGCCTGCGTCATCCAGCGCCGCAATGGCCGCAATGAACTGGGTCATCGGACCTTTAGAGTCCGAGGCGGACCGGGCGAATATGCGCCAGTGCGGATCGATCTCGCCGTGGAGCCGGTCCCACGGCAGTTCGCGCCAGTTGCCATCGGCATCGCGCTCCTTCAGGACCGGTTGGTAGGGGTCATCCTGCTGCCAGCGTGACGGGTCAACCGCCTGACCGTCTGCCTGAAGGTAGACGAGTACTGTCTTTTCCGCAGCGTCATGGCGGCGTTCCGCAAGCAGCAGCGGGCTTCCCGCGGTGGGCAGGCGCCGCGTCTCGAAACCAAGGGCGCCGAATCGCGCTTCGAGCCAGGTGACCATGCGCAGGATGTCGTCAGGATGGCGGGCGTCGTTGGGCAAGCTCAGGAATTTCCGGAACAGCGCCAGTGCGGGCTGAGTCTGCTCCGCAGTCAGCCGGCGAATGTCGTCCGCAGGCAATGCGTCGCCAGCGCCGTTCGCAACAACAGCAGCGCCCGAGCGGCTGCTGGCGGGCCGATCATTCAACGCGCCGGATGCCGGCTTCATGGATGCCAGGTTGACGAGCGCAATACCGGCGAGGAATAACAGGAAAACGACAAAGGCAAAAATGCGTTTCATGGAGCAGGTGCCGCCAGTGCCGGAAATCAGGATGCGGAAAGTATACCGTCGAACAGCGATCCATGCGGTCTGAAGTGCTGCAAACGATCAATCGCGACGAGGTGACTCGCGACTGGCTGGACTGGATCACCGTGAATTATAAAAAAGCCCCGCTCGGGTGAGCGGGGCTTCGATCGGTCCGGAGACCCGGCCATGCGTAGTGCAGTTGGTACAGATCAGGGTTCGTAGCGCAGCCTCAGGTACCAGAATCCACCATTGAAGCCCATTGGCGAGGTGACCGGGTAAGTTGCACCCGCAACACCGGCCCACGGATTCTCGTCGGGAAACTCGTCGAAGACGTTCTCCGCGCCGAGTACGACGTTCAGGCTGTCGGTGAAGTTGTAGCCCAATTCCGCGTCCACGGTAACTTCGGCGCCCGCGTCGATCGGCAGCGTGCCGTCGTCGAGATGCGCTTCGTAATACTCGCCGTAGTAATTCAGGCGGAGCAGGCCGAACCAGTCGCCCTGGACGTGCGAGGCGGTAACCGATGCCCGGTGTTCCGGCAAGTTATCCTCAAGCTGCCGCACGCGCGTTTCGCCGATGATATCGGGGTTGAAGGCGTCAACCTTGGTATCGGTCCAGTTATATGCAAGCGAGAAGTCCGTGTTGCCGCCGAACAGGTTCGCGTTTGCCGTCGCGACGACGTCGATACCTTGGGTGGTGGTATCGAAGTCGTTCGTAAAGAATCGCACTCCCGAGAAGCTCTGCGCATCGGTAATGCCAAGGGCGAGCAACTCCTGGATATCCGCTGGGGTCAGGTTTTGCGTCGTGGTCAGCGCGATGCGATCTTGCACCTCGATATTGAAGTAATCGACGGTCAGGTCGACCGGGCCGACAGTGGCGATGAAACCGGCTGTCAGGTTGACCGACTCCTCCGGATCCAGCGGCACGCCGCCTTTCTGCGCAGAGATCGGGTTCGTCGGCGGCAGGGTGGCCTCATCCTGCAGCTCACCGTTCGAGAATGCGGTAGTCACATTTCGAACGTTCGCCTGGCCAACTGTTGGCGCCCGGAAGCCAGTGCTTGCCGCGCCGCGGATTGCAAAATTCTCCACGATCTGCAGGCGTGCAGCGAGTTTGCCGTTCGTCGTCGTACCGAAGGACTGGAAGTCCTCGAAACGAACGGCGGCACCGACCAGCAGCGCGTCGGTCACGTCAGCTTCGAGGTCGACGTAGGCCGCGAAACTGCCGCGATCGAAGATGCCGGCATCGGAGGGCTTGAAGCCAGGAAAGCCGTTCGAACCGATACCGAAGCCCTGCGACGGCAGGTCCGCATCATCGTCGATATGGAACGAATTCGGATCGCCGGCCTTGATCTCAAATTGCTCGACCCGGTGCTCGAGACCCATTGCAACGTTCAGAGGCGAGGCGAAGTTGCCAAGAGCGACTTCTCTCGATACGTCGAGGTTGATGTTACGCTCGCTCTGGATGTAGCTGCCGGGCGCAAAGTTGCGCGGCATGCTCTCGCCGAGCGCGGCCAGCTGCGGGTTCAACGTGTTGCTTATGAAGTAGTCCACCGCGTTACGGCCGTAGGATGCGCTGATGTCGTAAAACCACCCGTTCACCAGCTCGCCGCGCGTGCCACCCGTGATCGAGGCGTCCACAACCTCGCCGCCGAACTGCGGAGTGAAGCCGCCAGGCTCGAGCAGGTTGAACGCATAGCAGTTGGGGTCGGCGGCGACCGCTGCGAGAGCAGTGGCATCCGGGACATCGCCAACGATGTCGACTGTCGGGCAGCCGACGCCGTCGTCGCTCGGGCCGAAGGTCAGGTCCGCAACCAGAATAGTGTTGTTACCGGTTACCGGGTTGACCGGGCCTGCGTTGATGCCGCCGCGGTTATTCGGGTTACGGAAGAAAAAGCCACCCTCGACGGTGCGCTCCCCCCAGTTACCGAACAGGTATGCCTCGTTGTTGCTGCCAAGGTCCAGGCCGACGTTTGCCCACAGCTTGAAGTTGTCGCTGATCTCGGGTGCGCCCCAGATCTGCGCCGGCACCTCTACCGCGGTATTGCCTGCGTTGATCAGCGCCTGCGCATCGTCGCGCTGCGTACTGCGGCTGGTCGCGTCGGACTCGCTGAACTCTGCAGTGAAGTTTGCATAGCCGGCGTCGGTCAGCGGCAGGCCCAGATTGAACGCGATTGTCTGCGCCGTACCGTCGCCTTCGTACGATTCGCCGAATCTCGCCTCGGCGATCAGTCCCTCGGACTGGTCGCGCAACACGAAGTTGACTACGCCCGCGATCGCGTCCGAGCCGTACTGCGCTGATGCGCCGTCACGCAGCACCTCGACCTGCTTCAACGCGAGCCCCGGAATGTTGGCAAGGTCGGGACCCTGCGAACCGTCGGCAATACCGCCGCCGAGAAACGCGACTACGGCCGAGCGATGCAGACGCTTGCCGTTTACCAGTACCAGCGTCGAATCCGGCGACAAACCGCGCAGGTTCGCCGGACGAACGATGGTCGCCGCGTCGCTGATGGGCTGCTGGTTGACGTTGTATGAAGGAATCGCACCTCGCAGGAGTGCATCCATGTCGGTCGCCCCCTGCTTGATGAAATCGTCGCCGCTGATGACGTCGATCGGTACCGCCGAATCGCTGACCGAGCGTGCGGCGCGGCGTGTGCCGGTCGTCACAATTTCCTCGATCTCCTCGGCACCCTGCTGCGCAGCCACTTGTGGTGGCAATGCAACAGCTATCGATACCGCCAGCGACAGTAATACCGCGTTGTAAATGCTGAATTTGGTAGCCACGATATTCTCCTGATTGCTTCTTTTACTCTAGCTATTAGCTGTCAGACACACCGGAGCCGATTCGCTTCACAGGATTCCGGCATCAGTGCGATTGTCGTAGAGTCTGTTCAAGCGTGGCAAATTTACTACAGCGCTCTTGTCCATTCTACATATTCTTTTTTGGGGTGCTGGAGTCGTGGGCTTCAGGGGTCAATGTGCTGGAGCCACGCCTTGGACGGGCTCGGGCAATCGGGCGAACCGCCAGGCGCCAAGGGGTACCAGGGCCTCGATCCGCGCGGCCGCAACGCTGTACCTGTCGGCTGGCCGCACATAGACGGTCAGCCGCGTCCGTGCGGCTCGGTGGAGTCGATGTCCGGCGCCAACAGGCACGACACCGGCCGGATCGATCTTGTTGTTGCTTGCGTAGTAGTCGTTTACCTGGAAACGGCGGAGTCTTTGTCGGTAGCTTTCAACATGGCGCGAATGCGCTCAATATGGACCTGGGAATCATTAGCCCGCTGGGAGATCGATGAGGAAGGTTTTTTCCCTTTATTCTTACTCATGGTTACGAGCAGGTTCTGGCGCTCCTCGAACATTCTCAGCGCAACCCACAGTGTCTCCTCAATCTTGACGGTTTGCTGGGCGAGTAGGACGGAGTCAGTAAACGCATGGCCGGTATGACAGCGAAACCTGCGCATCTCCCCTTCTGCCATTTCCCACAACACCCCGCCACAGTCCGGGCAATTAAAGGGCACCTGTTCGCCGAGCGTCTCGACAGAAGGCAAATCGCTCAAAACCCGCTGTGCGATCTTTGCCTCGATCGCTATGTCATTCGGTGCCTGCTTGTTTGCAGGTAATTTCCTGCGGACAAGATCGGATAGCAACGCCCCCATTTGTGATACGGGCAAACAATGATCAACGCCCACATTCGCGATGACCGATTGTGGCATGTCCGGATAAGACGCATCGTCAGGATCCTGTGCTATGCAGACGCCTCCACAACGTTTGATAGCCATCATGCCGCTGGTGCCGTCATCCAGGTAGCCGGTAAGAATGATGCCTATAACCCGGTTGCCATATGCCACGGCTGCGGAACGAAACAGGGGATCAATAGCCGGCCGCGAACGGTTTTCCCTGGCGCCTTTGGTGACGAGGATCTTTCCTTTCACAATCAGCATATGTTGATCGGATGGCGCCAGGTAAATATGACCACCTTTGAACGCTTGTTTGTCTTTGGCATGCACGCAGGTGAGGCTACCGCTGTCATTCAGCACTTTAACAAGCGCTTCGCCGGTCGTATCGGCGCTCATGTGGTTGACTATAAAAATCGGCGCCGGAAAATCCATCGGGAATTGCGCGACCAATTGCTTCAACGCGGCCATTCCACCCGCAGAAGCGCCAATAACAATCAACATTGGATTAGCTTTTTTGTTCATTGCAATTCATCCATTAACCGCACGGGCGCTTACGCCCGGAGAACGGACGGTCAGCCGCGGCCGTGCGGTTCAGTGTAGTCGACGTACGGGCCAACAGGCACGATGCCGGTCGGATTGATCATGTCGTGGCTTGCGTAGTAGTGGTGCTTGATGTGGTGCATGTTGACGGTGCCGGCGACTCCGGGATGCTGGTACAGCTCACGCGTATAGGGCCACAGGTTCGGGTAATCGACGATGCGCCGCCGGTTGCATTTGAAATGCCCGACGTAGACAGGGTCGAAGCGCAGCAACGTCGTGAACAGGCGCCAGTCCGCTTCGGTGATACGGTCACCGGCCAGGTAACGGCGCGAGCCGAGCAGCGCATCCAGCCATTCGAGTGATTCGAACAGCGGCTCTACCGCTTCCTCGTAGGCCTCCTGTGTCGTCGCGAATCCCGCGCGGTAGACGCCGTTGTTGACGGTGTTATAGACGCGTTCATTCAGCGCATCGATCTCCGCACGAAGTGCGCTCGGATAGTAGTCGCCGGCGATCACGCCGTCGAGGCCATCGAAGGCGCTGTTCAACATACGGATGATCTCGGCGGACTCGTTGCTGACGATTGTTTTCTTTTGCTTGTCCCACAATACCGGCACCGTAACGCGGCCGGTGTAGCCGGGGTCCGCCGCCGTGTAAACCTGGTGCAGGAACTCGGCACCGTTGATGCGATCGCCCGTGGTGTCTTTACCGTCCGCAAACGTCCAGCCGTTTTCCTTCATGAGCCAGTGCACTACGGACACGTCGATCTTGTCTTCGAGACCTTTCAACGCCCGGAAAATCAGCGTGCGGTGGGCCCACGGGCAGGCCAGCGAAACATAGAGATGATAGCGCCCGGGCTCGGCCTTGAAGCCGCCTTCGCCGCTCGGGCCGGCGCCGCCGTCGGCGGTCACCCAGCTGCGGAAGCTGCTCTGCTGCCGCTCGAAGCGGCCGCCGCTCTTCTTGGTGTCGTACCAGCGGTCGTGCCAGACGCCGTCGATCAGCAAACCCAAGACCCGTCTCCCCGGTTGGAACGGCCGTTACGGCCGCGTGCTAGAATTCCCAGCCGATGCGGCGGTCGAGCGAG
>CAZLNH010000026.1:0-2773 GCA_964560775.1 uncultured Woeseiaceae bacterium
TAAAGATCAATCCGCACCTTGCTGCGGAGTTTTTTTAAACTAATTTCGGCGGATTGGGCCTCTAGCTCAATTGGTAGAGCAGTGGACTCTTAATCCATTGGTTCGGGGTTCAAGTCCCCGGGGGCCCACCACTTCCGCCGATCGTGTCATGCCGCCGCTGCTTCCTCCCGGCCAGCTGCCGCCTGTCACCCGCTGGAATCCGCCCCACGACGCCCCCATGATCCGTTATACTCGCCGGCTGGATATCAGGCGTCGGTACCGTGGCCGGGATATGCGAAAGTGGCGGAATTGGTAGACGCGCTGGATTTAGGATCCTGTGGGGCAACCCGTGAGAGTTCGAGTCTCTCCTTTCGCACCAACACCCTCTGAACACTTATAATTCATTGAAAATCAGTTACTTAACGAGCATATCCGGCGCTGCTCGCAGCTCGGGCCGGGCGCACAGGCAAGGAATACAAACATGATGGTCACGGTGGAATCGACAGGCACCCTGGAGCGGCGCATGCGCGTCGAGCTGCCTGCCGAACGCATTGAGAAGGAAATCGAGTCGCGCCTGAAGTCGGTCGGGCGCACCGCGAAAATCAAGGGTTTCCGGCCCGGTAAAATTCCTGCCAAGGTCGTGCGGCAGCGCTATGGCAGCCAGATCCGCCAGGAAGTGCTGTCCGAGCTGATGCAAAAGAGCTACAGCGACGCCGTGGCGCAGGAAAACCTGGTGCCGGCGGGCGGCCCGCGCATCGAGCCGGTCACGACCGAGAAAGACAAGGATTTCGCCTATGTGGCGACGTTCGAGGTGTTCCCGGAGATCAAACTGAAAGGCCTCGACAAGATCAAGGTCGAGCGGCCGGATGTCGAGGTCACTGACGCCGATCGTGACGGCATGATCGACAACCTGCGCCAGCAAAAGGCCGAGTGGAAAGTCGTCGAACGCGCCGCCAAAGACGGTGATCGCGTGTTGGTCGATTTCGAAGGGCGGTTGGACGGAGAACAGATCGCCGGCGGCCAGGGCAGCGGCGTACCGATCGTGCTGGGCCAGGGCCAGATGCTGCCGGATTTCGAGAAGGCGCTCGTGGGCCTCAAGGCCGGCGAATCCAAAGACACCAGGGTCAAGTTCCCGAAGGACTACCACGCCGCGGAACTGGCCGGCAAGAAAGTGGACTTCACGATAACCGCGCAGCAGGTCGAGGAACAGGAATTGCCCCCGATCGACGACGCACTGGCGGAACTTTACGGCGTCACGGAAGGCGGCCTCGAGAAGCTTCGCGAGGAAGTCGTTGCCAACATGGAGCGCGAAGCCGGGGACAAGGTCCGCTCCGACGTCAAGGAACAGGTCATGGAAGCCCTGTTGGCGGCCAATCCGATCGATGTGCCGCAGGCGCTGGTGGACCAGGAAGCCCACGCGATGCAGCATGAGGCGATGCGCAGGATGGGTATAGAGGACCACGACAAGGCACCGCCACGCGAACGGTTCACCGAAGCCGCCGAGCGCCGCGTGAGGCTCGGGCTCCTGATGCGCCAGTATATCGACGACCAGCAGCTGACCGTCGACCCGGCGCGCGTCCGTGAGCGGGTCGAGGATATCTGCAGCACCTACGAAAATGCGGACGACATGGTTGCAAACTACCTTGCCAACCCGCAGATCATGGCTCAGCTCGAGCCGCTGGTTCTGGAGGAGCAGGCGGTAGAGCGGCTGATCGAAAACGGCGCGGAAAAGACCCGCAAGGTCAAGTTCCGCGACTATATGAATGGCTAGGAATTCCGCGTTTACAGACAGTTACAGATTCGAGTGACTTATGCGGCCGGCACCCGGTCTTATTGACAGGAAGACGGCTGTAGCATGGGCGCGCCAGCGCGCCGGGAAAAGGACGACGAGACCGCGGCACTTGCCCGCAGACGAACTTGAGACCGAACAGGACACACTGAATGACTGCAACAGCATTGAACCTGGTACCGATGGTCGTGGAACAGACCGCCCGCGGCGAACGCGCCTACGACATTTATTCGCGGCTCCTGAAAGAGCGCGTCGTGTTCATCGTCGGCCCCGTCGAGGATTACATGGCGAACCTCGTCGTCGCACAGCTTTTGTACCTGGAATCAGAAAACCCGGACAAGGACATCCACCTGTACATCAATTCGCCTGGCGGGTCGGTGACGTCGGGTCTGTCCATCTACGACACGATGCAGTTCATCAACTGCGATGTCAGCACGATCTGCGTTGGCCAGGCGGCCAGCATGGGTGCGCTGCTGCTGGCGGGCGGCAGTCACAAAAAGCGGTTTGCACTGCCGCATTCGCGCATCATGGTGCACCAGCCCAGCGCCGGGTTCCAGGGGCAGGCGACCGATATCGAAATCCATGCGAGGGAAGTGCTGGAGTTGAAGCGCCGCCTGAACGAGATCATGGCGCGCCATACCGGCAAGACCGTGGACCAGATAGAGCGCGATACGGACCGCGACCGCTTCATGAGCGGCGAGGTGGCGGTGGAATACGGCATCATTGACACGGTGCTCGAGCAGCGGGCTGAAATGCCCAAGGTGACGAGGACGGAAACCGATTAAATTCAACACCCTGGCACTTGAAGGGGCTGAATGAGACGTGGCGCTTTGCACGCCAAAGAGCCGCGTGTTATATAACGTGAGCGCCGTAACAGATTGATTTTTTTAAGACAGAGGCAAGTCACCAATGAGCGATGAAACCCGCGGCAAAAGCGAGGACGGTAAGCTCCTTTACTGCTCTTTTTGCGGCAAGAGCCAGCATGAAGTCCGGAAGCTGATCGCG